>JBIIGG010000112.1:0-4677 GCA_044236575.1 Polynucleobacter sp.
CGGGCATGGTTTGGGTTGGGACAGACACAGCTAAATTAGCTGAAGTCCAAACCCAGATCCAAGCGGAGCCAGCCCCAATGCGGGCTATACGTGAACCCAAGCCGCCAGCTGCACTTCCTCAGGGCCCCATGGTCCTGATCGAAACCGGTGGGCAGGAAAAATCGGTACCAAAAGAAATCTAAACCAACAAAGCCCCTTCACTGGGGTTTTGTTTAATTAAGCACCCCATTTAAATCACCGCCATAATTGAGTCATGGTTGAACGCGTAATCCCCATCCGCATTGATGAAGGCAAGGGCCTTGCCCCTGTAATGCCGTCCACCCTGACCGCCCCCACGAGCCGGTCAGTGGATTTGCGTGGACGCCCTTTGCGTGATTTACGCATTTCAGTCACGGATAGGTGCAACTTCCGCTGCACCTATTGCATGCCGAAAGAAGTGTTTGATCAGGACTACCCCTATCTATCCCAAAGTGCCCTGCTGAGTTTTGAAGAGATGACACGCCTCACGGTCATTTTTGCATCGCTTGGCGTTGAAAAAATTCGCTTGACGGGTGGCGAGCCATTACTTCGCAAAAATGTAGAAACCTTAATCGCGATGCTGGCGGAGATTAAAAAACCGGATGGCAATCCCCTTGAATTAACCCTCACCACCAACGGTAGCTTGTTGCGAAAAAAGGCAGCGCAACTCAAGGCGGCTGGTTTGCATCGCCTCACCATTAGCCTAGATGGTTTGAACGATGCCATCTTTAAAAAAATGAACGATGTGGATTTTCCAGTTAGTGATGTACTGGATGGCATTACTGCAGCTCAAGAAGCCGGCTTTGAGTCGATTAAAGTCAATATGGTGGTGAAAAAAGGCACGAATGATCAGGAGATCATTGCGATGGCCAGTCACTTCCGAAATACCGGCGTCACACTTCGCTTCATCGAGTTTATGGATGTCGGAAGTTCCAATGGCTGGGATATGAAAGAGGTGCTGCCCTCCAAAGAAGTGATTGAGCGTATTCATGCGATGTATCCACTGGAGCCCATTGAAGCCAACTATGCGGGTGAAGTGGCCCAGCGCTGGCGCTACCTCGATGGCGCCGGTGAAATCGGCGTTATCTCTAGCGTCACCCAAACCTTCTGCCATGAGTGCAGTCGCGCCCGCATCTCAACAGACGGTCAACTCTACCTCTGCTTGTTTGCGAGTCAAGGTTATGACTTCAAGACCATGTTGCGTTCTGGCTGCAGCGATTTAGAGATCGCCAATGCCATCATGAGTACCTGGTCTGTACGCAACGATAACTACTCCGAAATCCGTGGCCAAGCAACAGCGGAACTTGGGCGCTCGGCGCACAAAGTAGAGATGTCCTACATTGGTGGTTAATCACTGTGCATGCTGAGATTACCGGCCTCATTTTGGCGGGCGGTCGCGCCCAGCGAATGGGTGGCATTGACAAAGGTTTAGTGTCTTTCATGGGAAAGCCCTTGATAGAACATGCCATTGCCAGGTTAGGCCCTCAAGTGGCAAGCATCCTGATTAACGCCAATCGCAACCACGATCGCTATGCGCAATATGGCCATGCTGTCATAGCCGACCATCATGCTGATTTCGCTGGCCCCCTTGCTGGCTTTGCGGCTGGCCTCGAGCACTGCAAAACCGAATACCTTCTGTCTGTGCCCTGCGACTCGCCGGTCTTTCCTCTAAATTTAAGTGAGCAGCTAATGAAGGAAATGATCTCCACGCAATCGGATCTCGTGTATGCCTCCAGCGTAGATGCAACAGGTACAACCTGGACTCAGCCCGTTTTTTGCCTGATGCGCCGCAGTGTTCAGAAATCCCTTCAGGCATTTTTAGATCAAGGCGGTCGCAAAATTGACCGCTGGTTCGAAGCACTGCCATCGAGTACTGTTGTCTTTGCCGATGAAGCAGCGTTTACCAATACCAATACGCCAGAAGAATTGCAGGCCTTAGAGCAAACTCTACACGCCTCAAACTGAATTCTATTTTAGGATCGTCCACGATGAGCTCATCACCCCTCTCGCCCAATGCCCCGCATTTACTGAGCACTGGACTCACTGTCGAAGAAACCCGCGCAGCCATTTCCAGTCTGGTTGATCAATTACTCAGCACTGGAGTGGTTGCTGAGACCGAATCGCTGGTACTTGATCAAGGTCTCAATCGCGTTTTGGCGAGTGATGTACTGTCGCCAATTGATGTACCGGCTGCGGACAATTCAGCGATGGATGGCTTTGCCTTTCGGGGCGCAGATATTAGTAGTGCACCTGTCACTGATCTGATGGTTGTGGGTACTGTTTTTGCAGGCACTCCGTTTACTGGTTCGCTCGCAGCAGGCCAATGCCTCAAGATCATGACAGGGGCATTGATGCCCAGCCAGTTCGATACCGTCATACCCCAGGAAATGACGCAAAAGCTTCCCTTGGCTGCGGATGGGATTGAGCGTATTCAATTTGAATCGAAAGCAGTTTCGAGTGGGGAAAATCGCCGCTTGCGCGGTGAGGATTTAGCGCAAGGCTCTGTGGCGATTAGGGCGGGACGTATTCTGCGACCGTCGGATTTGGGTTTGGCTGCGTCGCTCGGCATCAGCAAGCTGACGGTAAGACGCAAATTGCGCGTAGCCATCCTCTCGTCGGGCAACGAATTGCGGCCCCTTGGAGCGGCCTTGGATTCAGGCAGCATTTATGACAGCAATCGCTATAGCCTGATGGGACTACTCAATCGTCTGGACCTGGATGTACTCGATTGCGGAATCATTCAGGATGATCCGCTTGCATTAAAGACTGCCTTTACAAAAGCGGCACTAACTGCGGATGTGATCATTTCCTCGGGCGGGGTCTCGGTTGGTGAGGCTGACTTCACCAAACAGGTCATGCAGGAATTAGGGGATGTGGGTTTTTGGAAAATTGCCATGCGCCCCGGACGGCCAATGGCGTTTGGCACCTTGAAGCCCGCTTCCAATCAACATCCCCCGCGTAACACCCTATTTTTTGGCTTACCCGGTAATCCCGTGGCGGTCATGGTGACCTTCTATCAATTTGTTCAATCGGCGCTATTGCAGCTGAGCGGTGCAACGCAGCTTAGGCCGCCGCTGACCCAAGCTATTGCATCGGCTGCGATTCGTAAAAAGCCGGGCAGAACCGAATACCAACGGGGCATTTTAGAAATTGGCCCTGATGGCAAGGCGCAGGTTCGAGTCACTGGCAGTCAAGGCGCGGGCATCTTGCGCTCGATGAGTGAAGCCAACTGCTTCATTGTTTTGGGTCACGAGCAAGGCAGTATTGCGGCCGGCGACCTAGTAAATGTGGTGCTTTTTGAGGGACTGCTTTAAGATTGCAGCAATTATGAAATTCACGAAAAAAGAAATTGTCTATTTAGACCCGCTACATACCGCCAAAACCTTGGTTTTGGTCTACCTCTGCTTCTCGGTTCCGATTGTTTTATTGGCCCTCTTTGTGGCATTTGTGCGTGACGGGTCGATTCCAGGATTTACCGTTGTATCGGCTTTAATTCTGAATGCCCTACTCGGTTTTGGCTTGCTGTGGATTGCCTGCAAAGTCTACAACTGGGTGGCCGACAAGTTCGGTGGCATTGAGCTCGCCCTGCGCGACTTGCCCGACGAAATCGAAACCGATTAATTGTTACTAGAGTTTTACTAGCAACGGCGTCGCTTACTTCGCAAACACCTCTGCATTAATTAGGCTTGGTGGCTTATCACCTGCAAGTGCTGCTCGAACATTTCGGGCGGCTAGTGCAATCATGGCTCTGCGGGTTTTCTCACTTGCACTGGCAATATGCGGTGCCAACACGATATTCGAGCAGGCTAATAAATCCGGATGCACTTTGGGCTCGCCCTCAAATACATCGAGGCCTGCCGCAAAGATGGTCTTGGCTTTGAGTGCCGCAGCCAGCGCCACATCGTCCACAATACCGCCGCGGGCAATGTTCACTAGTGTTGCGGTGGGTTTCATGAGTGCAATTTCTTTCGCGCCAATCGTGTGATGACTCTCGGCCGAATAGGGCAGTACCAAAATCACGTGATCGGCCCCTTTGAGTAGGGTTTCTTTATCGACGTAGCGTGCTTGGCAAGCCTTTTCATCGGCCTCGGGCAAGCGACTGCGATTGTGATAAATCACATTCATGCCAAAGCCCAAAGCGCGCTTGGCAATGCCTTGGCCAATGCGGCCCATGCCAATAATGCCAAGCGTGGTGTGGTGGATATCCATTCCTAAAGGATTGGTGACAATCGACCACTGATTCCAATTCCCATCCCGAATCCAGCGCTCGGACTCGGTTACGCGACGCGCAGTTGCCATCAGTAATGCAAAACCAAAGTCTGCAGTTGTATCCGTGAGCACGTCAGGGGTATTCGTTGCCATCACCCCAGCAGCCGTCATCGCAGGCACATCAAAATTGTTATACCCCACCGAAATATTGGCAACAATCTTCAGGCCTTTGGCGTGCGCCAGCGCTTTGGCATCAATGCGCTCACTGCCCGTTACCAATGCAGCACAAACCCCAGCCAGCTGCGAGGCAAGCGCTTCGGGGGTCATAACGACATCTGCCTGATTGGAGATGACATCAAAGGATTGTTCTAGCTCAGCCAGTGCTTCAGGGAAAATAGCTCTGGAGACAAGGATTTTGGGTTTTGAGATGGTATTCATCCTTGGCACTTT
>JBIIGG010000018.1:0-16940 GCA_044236575.1 Polynucleobacter sp.
GCGGCTTTGACTTCTTGATCGCAGTTATTGGCCTCTTCGGTATTGGTGAAATTCTGCTCTCCATGGAAGAGGGACTGAAGTTCTCTGGTGCGGCGGCTAAGATTAAGAGCACCATCGTATGGCAGACTTGGAAGCAGTTACCTAAGTATTGGGCTACCTCCTTGCGTAGCTGCTTAATTGGTTGCTGGATGGGTATTACTCCAGGTGGTGCGACTCCCGCTTCCTTTATGGCGTACGGCGTTGCCAAGCGTGTTTCCAAGAACCCTGGTGAATTCGGTAAGGGCGCTATGGAGGGTATTGTTGCTCCGGAGACCGCGGCTCATGCTGCCGGAACAGCGGCATTGTTACCTATGCTCTCGCTCGGTATTCCAGGATCGCCTACTGCAGCGGTATTACTTGGTGGTTTGCTGATTTGGGGCCTACAGCCAGGCCCATTGCTTTTCGTTGAGAAGCCAGACTTTGTTTGGGGCTTGATCGCCAGTATGTACCTCGGTAATATCGCTGGATTGTTCGTAGTCTTGACCTGCGTGCCACTGTTCGCATCGATTCTGCGGATTCCGTTTTCGATCATTGCACCAGTCATTATTGTGATTTGCGCCGTTGGCGCCTACACAGTACACAACGCCACCTTTGACGTTTGGTTGATGCTGGGCTTCGGTGTGGTCGGGTATGTCTTTAAGAAACTCGATTACCCAATGGCACCCATGGTCTTGGCTTTAGTTCTGGGTGACCGTGCTGAGGATTCCTTCCGTCAGTCGATGCTGATGTCCCAAGGCACTGTCGATGTATTTTTCTCGAACTACTTGGTGGGCACCATTACCACCTTGGCTTTAGTCCTGTTGTTCTGGCCATTGATTGGTAAGTTCACCGGCAAGAAAGCAAAAGCAGCATAAGTCTGTTTTGCAGGACGCATGATCCAAATGGGGGCGCAAGCCCCCATTTGCATTGCAGCCCAGACCAATCTCGCACTTAGGCTTAAAATAATCCCATGTCACGCATTGCACACCCATGGATTCATTGGCTTACTGCTGCAGCAGTAATGTGTGGCTCCCTCGCACCTACGGCTTTGCATGCTCGTCCCATCATCTCGGATGCCGGCGTTCTTAAGATGCAGATCTGCGCCCCCAGTGGTGAGCAGATTGATTTGCGGGTTGATCTCGAACTGCCTGAGTCACACCAAACACAAACTGGCTGTGCATATTGCTTGGTTCAAGATAGCTACATACCCAGTATTGATCTCGATCTTCAATTTGCAGTTCCAGAAACGATTTCTAAGTTTCGCTCTGCCTTGCATGCATCTCCATTGCCCATTATTGGCTGGATGCAATTGCCCTCACGGGCACCCCCATTCCTTTCCTAAAGCAAACGGGTAAGTTCGCTTGTCCGATCCCTTGAGCGGCAAAAGAGCCATCAGGCTTAGTCCGCTCGACCCCTTATATGCTGAACGGAAAAATCATGCTGAAATGCGTAAAACAAACTCTGCTGTTGACTTGCCTATCCTTGTTTGTGATGACTGGCTATGCCTCTAACCTAGATCCTCTATTCGTGAGTCTTACCAGCGATGAGCCCCATCGCGCCACGATGGCACTGAACTTTAGTAAACACCACGCAGCAAATGGGCACCCATTAAGTGTCTTTTTGAGCGACAAGGGCGTTTATCTCGGGGTGAAGGCCAGCAGCACAAGCCATCCCGAGCAGCAAAAATTGCTAGCCGAGATGATCGCAAACGGTAGCGCAGTGATTATGTGCCCACCTTGCTTGCGGCATTATGGTTTTACTGAGGCGGATTTATTGCCGGGCATCAAATTAGGGGGCGCTAAGGTAACTGGCGAAGCCTTGTTTAAGCCAAATACAAAGACCTTGAGCTGGTAGTACAGTATTGCCATGCACACTTGGTTTATGAAACGAAACTGTTCTTTTTCACCGAAGCAGGTGGGGTATTTCTACGCCTCGATTGTCTTTTTTTCGCTTCTGGTGGCGGGTTCGTTTTTGCTCATGGGTGTTTGGATGGTTCTGATTTTTACCTGCATTGAAATCACCGCTTTAACTATTGCCCTATATGTATATAGTCGCCATGCCCTCGATTATGAAAAGATTACGATCGACGGAAAAAACATGACGATTGAAAAAAGCTGGGGCGGTAAAGTAGAAAAAAAAGAACTCAATACCGTATGGGCTCGCGTTAGCCGAACCGAAAAACATTTATATCGCTTAGTACTTCAACATGCCGATCAAGAAACGCCGATTGGCATTTTTGTAAACCGAGATGATCTCCCGCAATTTGAGCGGGAACTCAAGATGCATCTTCATTAAATAATTCAAAGGAAATCATGAAAAAAACATTATTCACATTACCCGCATTCATTGCTAGCACTGTATTGGCGTGTGCGCTTTCATCGGCTGCCTATGCCCAAGATGCAAAAGTAGGCAGCATTGCCGTCAATGGTGCATACACCCGCGCCACCGTTCCAGGCCAAGCAGCTGCGGGTGGCTTTATGAAAATTACGAGCAATGGGGCTGCGGATCAATTGATTTCTGCAACCTCCACAGTCTCGGATGATGTGCAGTTGCACACTATGACCATGGATGGCAACGTGATGCGCATGCGTGAGGTAAAGCAAATTGATGTGCCTGCCAATGGCGCTGTCGAACTTAAGCCAGGTGGCTTGCATTTGATGTTCATGAATATCAAGGCGCCCCTGAAATCAGGCGAGCTTGTGCCAGTAAAGTTGAAGTTTGCCAAAGCAGGCGAAGTCGAAGTAAAGATGCCAGTGAATGCCCCTGGCAGTCATGGGCATGGTCCTAAGCACTAAATACCTTGTATTTGATTAAAAAGGGCGCTGCGGCGCCCTTTTACATTTGCCCCAAGGGGCGTTAGCTGACAAAGAAGCGCAATCGCTTTACTGTGATGCCATTTTAATGTTTTGTGGCGCAAGAATTTGCATTGGATTAATCATCTTGCCTTGGTGGCTGATCTCATAATGCAAATGCGGACCAGTCGATCTTCCGGTATTTCCTACTTCAGCAATGACTTGACCGCGTTGAATGCGCTGACCGGCTTTAACATGCACCTTACTAGCGTGCGCGTACTTGGAAATAAATTGATCGGCATGCGCAATTTCAATAAAGTTACCGTAGGCACTATCGTATTCAGCGCGCAACACAAGGCCATCACCCGCCGCAAGAATCGGGGTGCCAGGGGGCGCAGAAAAATCTACTCCAGGGTGTTGGGCTAGTAATCTTGTAAATGGATCAATTCGGGTCCCATAATTACTCGACAGTCCAATTTGATTCACGATGGGTGAGCCCGTTGGAAGCTGGCGAAGCCATTGATGTTGATCACGCCATGTTTCCTCTAGTTTTTTAATGCCTTGATTCAGTAGTGCGCTGTTATTTAAAGCCAAGTTCAGATCTTCTACTAGCCGACCCTCGGTGGCGGGATTAAATAGGATGGGTTGGTATGGACCGCCCTTATTACTATTGCCCACCATTTGGTTCTTCAGCGGGAATGGCGTGACAAGTTCAGTAACACCTTCTTTGTACCGTTTGATATCCAAAATACGTTCACTCAATTGTGCCAGTTGTGACTGAAGCGCATTAAAGTGTTGCTGATAGCGTACTTCAATCGCATCCTTTTCTTGAGCTGAAATAATCCCGCTGACATTACGCGCTAAATCAGGGTTGAGCTGAATTGCGACCTGAAATCCAAGAAAATGGATCATTACCCCAAGCGTGATGGTGATGAATGACGTTGCGACTGCGAGCTTCGCAATGCCGCGCCACGTGATATTGATTTTTTTAACTTGGGAGGTTGATCCTGAGATCCAAATCAGCTGCATGAGTAAAGATGAGAAGTTAGGTAACCTTCTATTTTAACGCATCCCCTCAGCTTGGAGCCGAGGGGGTAATAATTAAGATCGACTAGAGTTTTAAATCCAAGTCCGTTACCGCTCCCTTACTTGCGCTACTCGCTGTACTGGCATATTTCGCAAGCAGGCCCCGGGTGTAGCGTGGTTTAGGCTGCTTCCAGGATGCGCGCCGTTTCGCAATTTCATCATCTGCAACATTGAGCTGAATCAATAACTTATGGGCATCAATGGTGACTGAATCGCCTTCGTTGATCAGTGCAATCGTACCGCCTACATAGGCTTCGGGTGCGACGTGGCCGACGACCATGCCCCAAGTGCCACCGGAGAAGCGACCGTCGGTAATGAGGCCCACACTTTCACCTAAACCCTGACCCACTAGGGCGGAGGTCGGTGAAAGCATTTCACGCATGCCGGGGCCACCTTTCGGACCTTCGTAGCGAATCACCACAATGTCACCCGCCTTAATTTTGTTTGCCATGATAGCTTCCATGGCTAAATCTTCAGAATCAAAGACGCGCGCTGGACCAGTAATCGATGGATTTTTCAGGCCGGTGATCTTAGCAACGCAACCCTCGGGCGAAATGTTGCCCTTGAGAATGGCCAGATGCCCTTCGGCATACATGGGGTTATCTAAGGTGCGAATGACTTTCTGGTCTGCGCGTGGTACCGAGGGAACATCTTTCAGAACCTCCGCAATGGTCTTGCCGGTAATGGTCATGCAATCGCCATGCAGCAAGCCGCCATCGAGCAAGATTTTCATGATCTGCGGAATGCCGCCAGCTTGGTGTAAATCGGTTGCCAGGTAGGTGCCCGATGGTTTCATGTCGGCAATCACAGGAACGCGTTTGCGAATCCGTTCAAAATCATCAATGGTCCAATCAATATCAGCGGCGCTGGTGATGGCCAAGAAATGCAATACCGCATTGGTTGAGCCGCCCACGGCCATGATGACGCTCACGGCGTTTTCAATGGATTTTTTGGTCACAATGTCGCGGGGGCGCAAATTGTTTTTTACTGCTTCAACTACCGCGCGCGCTGAATCCGCAGCACTGGCGACTTTCTCCGCATCGACGTTGGACATGGTTGACGAGTAGGGCAGGCTCATGCCCAGGGCTTCAAATGATGAGCTCATGGTGTTGGCGGTATACATGCCACCGCAGGAACCGCTGCTTGGGCAGGCATTCTGTTCGATGCCCTTAAAATCTTCCTCACTCAATCGACCGGATGTAAATTCACCCACTGCTTCAAAAGCAGACACAATATTGAGCTCTTTGCCTTTATAGTGGCCTGGCTGAATGGTGCCGCCATAGACATAGATGCTGGGCACATTCGTGCGCACCATGGCCATCATGCCACCGGGCATATTCTTGTCGCAGCCGCCAATCACCACTACGCCGTCTTGCCATAAGCCGTTCACGCAGCATTCAATGCTGTCTGCAATCACTTCACGCGATACCAGGGAGTACTTCATGCCTTCGGTACCCATGCCAATGCCATCTGAAACGGTCGGGGTACCGAACACTTGGGCCTTAGCGCCAGCCGCTTCCAGTGCCTCAATCGCGGCATCAGCTAGTTTCTGCAAACCGCTATTGCAAGGGGTTATGGTCGAGTGGCCATTAGCTACGCCCACCATGGGTTTGGTGAAATCGCCTTCCTCATAGCCCATGGCGTAATACATGGAACGGTTGGGCGCGCGCGCAACTCCTTCGGTAACCATTCTTGAGCGTTCATTAAGGCGTTTCATGCGGCTGACTCCATCTGTAATTGCGGAAAAACCTCTATTGTGCAATGAGCTGGGGCAGTGTGATGCACGGGCAATGCTGGGGAAATACATTGCTGCACTGCAAAAATTAAAAATCATAATAAAACCAGTGCCTTAGCCTTAAAAAGTTAGCTATTGGGCTAATATCTTAAGTACAGCACTTCTATTACATTTGCAGTAATTGCAAATTAGGGTGAAAACATGAATACATCGGGGCACGTCTATCTGGTTGATGATGATGCGTCAATGCGCACTTCTTTATGCCGGATGTTGCAGGAATTGGGCTACAACGTGCATGATTTTGCGAGTGCGAAAGCGTTTATCGAGCATTCGGTCCCCATTTCACCAGCAGTCATTCTGCTTGATATGCAGATGCCAGATATGACCGGCCTCGACTTGCAGGAAGAGTTAGTTCGAATCGGGCGTAAAACGCCAATCGTCTTCATTAGCGGCCAAAGCCATCCGCAACAAATTGTAAAGAGCCTTAAAAAGGGAGCCTTGGATTTTCTATTCAAACCTTTTAACTTAGAAGATTTATTAAATTCCGTAGCCGATGCAATCGAGTTTGATCGCCACCAGCTCAAGCGTGTCTCGAAAGACGTTGAGGTTAAGCGCTACTTCGCTACCCTGACTCCCCGTGAAAAAGAGGTTTGCCACTTGCTGGTCCAAGGCCTCTTGAATAAAGACATCGCTGTCCAGCTGGGCACAACCGATGCCACGATCAAGGTGCACAAAGCACGCGTGATGGAAAAAATGCGCGCAGACTCTTTGCAAGCTTTAGTGAAGTCCTATTTGGAGGCATCCCTCGATCAGTCATTGCCAACCCAGTTGGGGCATTAGCTCTATGGCGACTTCAAATCACCGTTTTAATCACCGAAAATAATTTTAATACTTTAATCAATCCAAAAGACATGGCCAACCGGCAGCACACTCCAGAAATACGCACAGAAGCATTTATTGCGGCACGGGAAAAATGCGCCATGTCGGTCGAGGAGTTGGCACATCTAGCCTGCTTCTCCAAAAAACAGATTCAGCAAATTGAGAATGGTCAAAGTAGTAGCTTTTACTCACCAGCTGTTAAGTTCACTGCGGCAAAAAAAGTCGCCAATTTAATTCAGTTGGATGAAAAAGATGCATTTGATTTTGGGCCGCAAGCAGAGTTACCTTTAACCCAAGTAGATGAGTTAACTCCGGGTGAATCATCGGCAGCCGAGTCACGGCCCTTAATCGATGAAGTAAAAGTAGCAGAGCAGAGTGATACGCCTAAGCCCGCTTCTCCCGAGAATGCAATTGAAGCAGTGCGGCTAACAGAAGATGAGCCAAATGAAGTAAAAAAAGTAGCTGGCAAAAAAAGAAAAGGGGACCTAACGTCTTCAGCAATCAGTGAGCCGAATGCGAAGCCTGTTTTGGTGGAGCCAGAACCAGAGCTAAATAAGCACGTCATTTTTGCTGCACGTGAACAAAAGCAAGCCGGTAAAAAATGGGTTTGGTTACTGCCGGTAGGTGCGCTTGTTTTAGCATTGGTGCAATTTCAGCCCCTATTGGAAGACCAGCTGGATGCCTGGATGGGTAAACCAAAGCCAGCAGAGGCAACTGCGTTAACTGTAGCGCCGGTGGATGCCACGCCCGCAACCCCTCCAACTGAGCCAGCGAGTGCTTCTCCGGCTGCGACACCACCAGTTGCCCCTGTGATTATCCCAAGCCCTGCTGTAGCAGTGACCCCAAGCCCTGCGGTAGCGGCAGTGGCGCCCAATCCTGGCTGCCCATTGCCAGATGCATCCATCGAAAACTACAAATCACCCAGTCCTAGTAAGCCTGGCAATATGGTTTACATCAAAGTGTCGACGGCACAAATCGTCTGCGTGGAAGATGGGGATGGAAAAGTACAAAGTAAAACGATGGAGCCCGGCCTTGGGCACTCTTTTTACGGTAAGCCGCCATTTAAGCTGCTGACCTCCGGACTGTCATCTGCAGAGGTATTCTTTCAGGGCTTTAGGGTGCGACCAAGTAATGCCGATTCAAAAAGCATACTGCTAGTACAGGTGGACTAGCAGCAGCTTAGTAGTTATTTTGGCGAAAGCCTAAACCGCATCCTCGTTGGCTTCACCGGTTCGGATGCGGATTGCCTGCTCAATCGGACTGACAAAAATTTTGCCATCGCCAATCTTGCCCGTGTGCGCGGCTTTGGTAATGGCCTCGATCACGCTTTCAACGCGATCACTGGCAACCACAACCTCGACTTTGACCTTGGGTAGAAAATCCACCACATACTCTGCGCCACGATAGAGTTCGGTGTGGCCTTTTTGGCGACCAAAGCCTTTTACTTCAGTAACCGTGAGGCCGGTAACGCCGACTTCAGCCAGTGCTTCACGCACTTCATCGAGTTTGAACGGCTTAATGATGGATGTGATTAATTTCATAAATTTCCCCTATTGCAGTAATCATACCCAAAACCCACCGACTCGTCTTAGCAAACCAATACGCCAGAAATCGTTGTATTAGGCTAAAAACCGAGAGGTAATGGGGTAACGCCAATCCCGGCCAAATGCCCGGGTAGTAACCCGGACGCCTGGTGGCGCCTGGCGCCGCTTGTATTCATTGAGTTTGATTAGGCGGGTTATCTTGCGCACGCTGGCCTCATCAAAGCCGCGCTCAATTAAGGATGCAATCGACTGATTCTGCTCCATATAGCCCTCGACGATGGCGTCCAGCAGTTCATAGGGCGGCAGGCTATCTTGATCGGTTTGGTCAGGGCGTAATTCAGCTGAAGGGGGGCGGGTTAAGATCCGTTCAGGAATGACCGGCGCCAAGCTATTGCGATAAGCGCAGAGTTTGTAGACCAGGGTTTTAGGTATATCTTTGATCACCGCAAAGCCACCGGCCATATCACCATAGAGGGTGCAATAACCAACAGCCATTTCACTTTTGTTGCCGGTCGTTAAAACCAGACGACCGGTTTTATTCGACAGTGCCATGAGTAAGGTGCCACGCACACGAGCCTGAATGTTCTCTTCGGTGGTATCTAGTGCAAGGCCAGCAAACTGATTTGCAAGCGCACCCTCAAGAGCCTCTACCGTGCCACCAATCGGAATTTCATCGTATTGCACGCCCAGATTGGTTGCTAAGGCTTGGGCATCAAGCCACGATATCTCGGCGGTATAGGGCGACTGCATCATCACTGCGCGCACCTGCTCGGCGCCTAGGGCTTCAACTGCGATGGCAAGCACCAAAGCGGAATCCACTCCGCCCGATAAACCAATAATGACACCCGGAAATCCGTTCTTGTATACATAATCACGTACGCCCAATACGAGAGCGGCATACGCTTGTGATTCCATGCTCTGCGATGGGGCAATTAGCCCTAGCTCAGGCTCTCCATTTTCATCAATCGTAACCAAGCCAATACCGGTTTCAAACTGGGGCATTGCAGTGGCCACTAAGCCATTGGTATCGAGTGCAAAAGAGCCGCCATCAAAGACCAGTTCATCTTGACCGCCAACGGCGTTCACATAAATCAAAGGCAAACCGGTTGTGCCAATGACCTTACGCAGCACCTCTAATCGTAAATTTTCTTTGTGCAAATGGTATGGCGATGCATTAAGTGAAATCAATACCTGCGCGCCAGCAGCTTTTGCTTGAGAAGCGGGACCCGCATGCCACGCATCCTCGCAAATGATGACCCCGATGAAGCAGCCCTCGATATCAAAAACACAGGGGGCATTACCCGGCGTGAAGTAGCGCACTTCATCAAAGACTTCGTTGTTGGGTAATTCGTGTTTGGCGTAGCTTGCAATGCACTTCCCGTCGCGCAATACCGATGCCGCATTGTGCAGCCCCTGCGGGGTTTTTTGAGGGTGGCCTATTACCACCGTTAAACCTGGATGCGCTGCCAAAGCGCTGCGCAATTGATCTAAGGCATCTGCCGCCGCATCAATAAACGCGGGGCGCAGCAATAAGTCTTCAGGGGGGTAGCCCGTTAGGGCGAGCTCGGGGGTAATTAGTAATTTAGCGCCGGCACGGTAGGCTACTTCAGCCGCATTAGTAATGAGCTTCGCATTGCCGCTCAAATCGCCCACTACGGGGTTGATTTGAGCCAGGGCAATGTGAAACGGGGTCAAGGCTTATGCCTTTTCCTTGTTGTAGCGCTCAATGCCTTCGAGGATTTCTTTATGGGCATCAGCCATGCCACCCCAACCACGAACCTTTACCCACTTTCCGGGCTCGAGGTCTTTGTAGTGTTCAAAGAAGTGTTGGATCTGATTGCGACGCAGCGGATTAATGTCTTCTATTTTTTGCCAGTGGGTGTAGATGGATAAAATACGATCTTCAGGCACAGCCAACAATTTAGCGTCTTGGCCACCTTCATCTTCCATTTGTAAAACACCAATAGCACGGCAACTGACTACTACCCCTGGTATGAGTGGAAAGGGAGTGACAACCAACACATCGACAGGGTCGCCATCGCCAGCAATGGTTTGCGGAATGTAGCCGTAATTACATGGGTAGTGCATGGCTGTGCCCATAAAGCGGTCTACAAAAATGGCGCCCGTTTCTTTGTCAACCTCATACTTTATTGGGTCCGCATTCATCGGAATTTCAATAATGACGTTGAAATGCACGGGTGCATTTTTACCGGGTTTTACATTGTCAAGACTCATAGCAACTCCGAATAATTATTAGTGGATACCCTAATCTTAACAAAGAGACAAAGCACTCTTTCTGTTACATACTATTCGCTGTGTATTTTGATTAGATAATTCTACGAATTTAGAGCGCATCGGGTAATCAAAAGTGCAAATTAACGACGTATAAACAAAGGGATTTCAGGATGGATAATGCAACACTCGGTCTCTACTTTGCCTTGGCTTGCGGCCTAGTCGCCGTAATTTACGGGTTTGGTGTGCGAAGCTGGATCTTAAAGCAAAGCACAGGGAATGCCAAAATGGTCGAAATTGCTCAGGCAATCGAGCAGGGTGCAGCCGCCTATTTATCTCGCCAGTACAAAACAATCGCGGTAGTCGGTTTAATCCTGACTATATTAATCGGCCTCTTTTTAGATATCGCAACGGCCGTTGGTTTTGTGATCGGAGCGGTTTTGTCTGGTGCCTGCGGCTTTATTGGAATGAATGTCTCAGTCAAAGCCAACGTGCGCACTGCACAAGCCGCCACCATTGGGATGAATGAAGCGCTGAATGTGGCATTTAAAGGTGGCGCCATTACCGGAATGCTGGTCGTTGGCTTGGGCCTGCTTGGTGTTGGTGTCTTTTTCTGGGTATTAGCTACAAGCGGTGATGTCCGCGAACTTTCAGATGTTTTGCATCCACTCATTGGTTTGGCTTTTGGCTCGTCCTTGATTTCCATTTTTGCTCGCCTTGGCGGCGGTATTTTCACCAAAGGAGCTGATGTGGGTGCCGACTTGGTTGGTAAAGTGGAAGCGGGCATCCCAGAGGATGATCCCAGAAATCCTGCAGTGATCGCAGATAACGTGGGTGATAACGTGGGCGATTGCGCTGGTATGGCAGCTGACTTATTTGAGACTTATGCAGTTACTTTAATTGCGACGATGGTGCTTGGTGCCATTGTGGTTACAGGCGCTCCCCTTGAGGCAGTGATCTATCCATTGGTGCTTGGCGGTATCTCTATTCTGGCATCCATTGTGGGTTGCTCGTTTGTCAAAGCCACCCCTGGTATGAAAAATGTCATGCCGGCCTTGTATAAGGGATTGGTGATTGCAGGCGGACTTTCTTTGGTGGCGTTTTACTTTGCGACGAACTGGATTATTCCCGACGATGCCTTGGGAATGCCAGGTAGTCAGTGGCGCTTATTCGCATCAACCGTGGTTGGACTTGGTTTAACGGCGGGTTTAGTTTGGATTACCGAGTACTACACCGGTACGCAGTTTGCGCCTGTGAAGCATATCGCTGAGGCCTCCACAAAAGGCCATGGCACGAATATCATCGCTGGCTTGGGCGTTTCGATGCGCTCCACCGCGTATCCGGTCTTGTTCGTTTGTGCCGCTATTTACCTTGCCTATTGGTTTGCTGGCATTTACGGAATTGCCGTCGCTGCAACGGCAATGCTTTCCATGGCTGGAATTGTGGTGGCTTTGGATGCGTACGGCCCCATTACAGATAATGCGGGTGGTATTGCCGAGATGGCTGGTATGCCACAGTCGGTTCGCGACATTACCGATCCATTGGATGCAGTGGGCAATACAACGAAAGCAGTGACTAAGGGATATGCAATCGGCTCAGCTGGTTTAGCTGCTCTCGTGCTCTTTGCCGATTACACCAATGCACTTGCCTTAAGTGGTCAGAGAGTCAGTTTCGATCTCTCCAATCACATGGTCATTATTGGATTGTTTATAGGAGGCATGATTCCATTTCTGTTTGGCGCAATGGCAATGGAGGCCGTCGGCCGCTGCGCAGGAGCAGTGGTGGAAGAGGTGCGTCGTCAGTTCCGCGATATCCCAGGAATCATGGATGGCACCGGTAAGCCGGAATACGGAACCGCGGTAGACATGCTGACCACTGCCGCAATTAAAGAGATGATTATTCCCTCGCTGTTGCCGGTGATTATTCCGATCTTGGTGGGATTATTGCTGGGCCCCGCGGCACTTGGCGGCTTACTCATGGGCACGATTGTGACTGGCTTGTTTGTCGCTATTTCGATGTGTACCGGCGGCGGTGCTTGGGATAACGCCAAAAAATACATTGAGGAAGGCAATCATGGCGGCAAGGGATCCGAGGCTCACAAAGCTGCAGTAACGGGCGATACGGTGGGAGATCCTTACAAAGATACCGCTGGACCAGCGATTAATCCGCTGATTAAGATTATTAACATCGTCGCTTTGTTAATTGTTCCACTGCTCCCGGTAATGAGTTAATCATTCGCATGATTAGCAAATAAAAAGTCGAAATGAAAAAGTCGACATAAAAAAGTAGACAAGAAAAAACGCCCATGATGTGGGCGTTTTTTTGGTCGATCGTTTGTGGTCTATTCGAGCGTCTCTAAATAGCGCTGGGCATCCAGCGCTGCCATACAGCCGGTACCGGCGCTGGTAATGGCTTGGCGGTAGATGTGGTCTTGTACATCACCCGCAGCAAAGACACCTTGAATGTTAGTTGCCGTTGCGTTTCCAACTAATCCAGACTGGGTCTTGATGTAACCACCTTCCATGTCTAGCTGACCAACAAATAATTCGGTATTGGGCTTGTGGCCAATCGCAATGAATGCGCCCATGACAGGAATATCTTCTTTGCTACCGTCTTGCTTAGCAATGCGCACACCGGTAACGCCTTTTTCATCGCCCAAGACTTCATCTAAGGTGGCGTTGAGTTTGAGCTCGACTTTGCCCTCGGCTACTTTGGCCATTAGACGGTCAATCAAAATTGGTTCGGAGCGGAATTTATCGCGGCGATGAATCACCGTGACCTTACTAGCAATGCCAGTAAGGTAGAGCGCTTCTTCTACTGCGGTGTTGCCGCCACCAACCACGCATACGTCTTGGTTGCGATAAAAGAAACCATCGCAGGTAGCGCAGCCCGAAACGCCGCGACCCATAAAGGCCTCTTCGCTAGGCAGACCAAGGTATTGCGCCGATGCTCCTGTAGCAATGATTAAGGCATCGCAGGTATACGTCCCTGAATCACCAACCAAGCGAATGGGTTTTTCAGAAAGGGCTGCGGTATGGATGTGATCAAAAATGATTTCAGTATTAAAGCGCTCTGCGTGCTTTAAAAAACGCTCCATGAGCTCGGGCCCTTGAACCCCATCCGGGTCAGCTGGCCAGTTTTCCACGTCAGTGGTGGTCATTAATTGACCGCCTTGGGCCATTCCGGTGATGAGGGTAGGTTGTAAATTGGCGCGGGCAGCATAGACTGCGGCGCTGTAGCCTGCGGGGCCAGAGCCCAGAATCAGGACTTTGCTGTGTTTCGGAGTAGTAGTCATGCCCTAATTATAGGATTGCTTGATTACAATTAGGGAACATGGCCAAATCGATCCAATCCCCCAGTAAATCCAAGCTACCACCCCAGGATAGCGGGCAGGGACGAATGCCCCGTCTTTTTCTCGAAATCCGTTGGTTTTTGACCCTAGGACTTTGCCTAGGCTTGCTCGCGGTCTTGCTAACCTATTCCAAGTCCGATCCCGCCTGGTCGCATGCCAGTTTTGAGGCGCCCAGCAATATTGGCGGTCGTTTTGGGGCATGGACTGCCGATTTATTGCTCTATATTTTTGGGGTGTCCGCCTTTTGGTGGGTCGTGCTTTTTGGACGCCGCGTAATCATAGGTTGGCGTGAACTGTGGAGCGTTCCACTGCCATCCGATCCCGATGCCAAGCCTGATTCCTTATTAGTACGTTGGCTTGGTTTTGGATTAACCCTGTGCTCGAGCATGGGCCTTGAGTCGATTCGCTTGCACTCCTTAGCAATTCCCTTGCCGAGGCCTCCTGGCGGCATCTTGGGCGAGTTAATTGGCGATCCTTTGGTGATGGCCCTTGGCTTTACCGGATCTACCGTATTGCTGCTGTTTGGCCTCTTTGCTGGCCTTTCCTTATTTTTACGTTTCTCTTGGCTGAACGTTGCCGAGCAGGTGGGTCGATCCTTGGAGATTGCCTATCGCCGCCTGCGCGAGCGCCGTGAGCGCGTTGAGGACTTGAAGATCGGCGAGCAAGCCGCGGAAGAGCGTGAAGAGTTTGTTGAAGAAGTGCGCGGCCGGGTTGAAATTGCCCCCGCCGTCCAAATTGTGCGAGCACCCTTGCAGATTGCCAAGAGTGTGCGAGTCGAGCGCGAGAAACAGCAACCCTTGTTTGTGGATATTCCCGATTCAGAATTACCACCCTTATCTTTATTGGATGAGGTGCCTGAAGTAAAAGAAACCATTTCAGCCGACATCTTGGAATTTACATCGCGTCTCATTGAGCGCAAGCTGGATGAGTTTGGTGTTGAAGTGAAAGTGATTGCAGCCTACCCAGGCCCGGTTGTGACGCGCTATGAGATTGAGCCAGCCATTGGCGTCAAAGGCAGTCAGATTGTGAATTTGTCGCGCGATCTATCGCGATCATTGGGTCTCGTGAGCCTCCGTGTCGTAGAGACCATCCCTGGCAAAACCTGTATGGCTTTGGAGTTACCCAATCCCAGCCGCCAATCGGTCTACCTTTCGGAAATTCTCAGTTCGCAGGTATACAACGACAACCATTCCTTGTTGACCCTGGCTTTGGGTAAAGATATTTCGGGCAGCCCGATGGTGGCTGATTTGGCGAAGATGCCGCATTGCCTCGTGGCAGGTACTACCGGTGCCGGTAAATCGGTTGGTATTAATGCGATGATTTTATCGATCCTATTTAAAGCCAAGCCCGATGAAGTGCGCTTGATTATGATTGATCCCAAGATGCTAGAAATGGCGATGTACGAAAAGATTCCGCATTTGCTGTGTCCGGTTGTAACCGACATGAAGCAGGCCTACAACGCCCTCAATTGGGCTGTGAATGAGATGGAACGCCGTTACAAACTCATGAGTAAGTTTGGCGTGCGTAATTTAGCGGGCTTTAATAAAAAGATTCTCGAGGCAGAAGAGAAGGGTGAAAAACTTACCAATCCATTTAGCTTGACGCCGGATGATCCTGAGCCAATCTACAAAGCCCCCGTGATTGTGATTGTGATCGATGAGCTGGCCGACTTGATGATGGTCTCTGGCAAAAAAATCGAAGAACTCATTGCACGCATTGCGCAAAAAGCCCGTGCAGCCGGCATCCATTTGGTGCTCGCTACACAACGCCCCAGCGTGGACGTCATTACCGGCTTGATCAAAGCCAACGTACCGACGCGAATTTCCTTTCAGGTGAGTAGCAAAATTGATAGCCGCACCATCCTCGATCAACAGGGTGCCGAAGCGCTACTGGGCATGGGCGACATGCTTTATATGGCGCCGGGCACTGGCTTGCCAATCCGCGTACACGGCGCTTTTGTATCAGACGATGAAGTGCACCGCGTGGTGGAGTGGCTCAAAGAGAAAAGTGAAGCCAACTACATCGAAGGTGTGCTTGAGGGTGCCGATGAGTCCAATATGGATGTGCTCAGTGGCGGCGGTAGTGGCGAAGCGGATCCGCTTTACGATCAAGCCGTCGCAGTCGTTTTGGAGCACAAGCGCGCTTCGATATCACTGGTGCAGCGCCATTTGCGCATTGGGTATAACCGCGCAGCCCGTTTACTCGAGGATATGGAAAAAGCCGGCATGGTCTCTAAAATGAGCGGCAGCGGTAACCGCGAAATCCTTGTCCGCGGCTCTGAATAAGTTCATTTATGACGATGCGTTTTTTAAGTAGCGCCTTCTGCGCTCTACTATTTTCAATACCGAACACTTCTTTTGCGCAAGATGCGCAAAGTGGTGTTGAGCAATTGCGGCAATTTGTACGTATATCCAAAACAGCGGAAGGGGAGTTTGTCCAGCAGCAGTTGCGTGCCCCCAAACCCAATGAGCCCCAAGATAAAGGCCTCAAAGTCATCCGCAAAACCGAAGGGCGTTTTATATTCCAGCGTCCTGGCCGCTTTGTGTGGGATACCAAAAAGCCCTTTGAGCAGCGTTTGATAGCCGATGGCAAACAGCTCATTATGTGGGACAAAGATTTAAATCAAGCGACCTTTCGGCCTGGTGGACAGGTTTTAGCATCGACCCCGGCCGCTATTTTGTTTGGCGAAGGGGCGCTGGAGCAGCATTTTGATCTGGAAGAAGGTGCTGAGCGCTCCGGCCTGCGCTGGGCCAACCTCAAGCCTAAAGTGAAACCATCGGCTGGCAGCAACGACTTGCCCTATACCTCGATTGCGATTGGCATGAGCGGTGGATTGCCAAGAGCCTTAGAGCTGATGGATGGCTTGGGGAGTGTTGTACAGCTGAGCCTAACGCAAATACAGCTCAATATTCCCTTGCCGGCCGGCACCTTTACCTTCACGCCACCCGCCGGCGCGGAAGTCTTGCGCTTAAACTAACGATTCGCACAAAAGCAAAACACCATGATTGATCCCCAACTCCTTCGCAAAGACATCGCTGCGGTAGCAGCGCGTCTAGCTACCCGTAAATTTATTCTGCCGGTTGAGCAATTTAATGCTCTAGAGGCAGAGCGCAAGCAATTACAGTCCCGCACGGAAGAGTTGCAGGCTAAACGTAACCAACTTTCCAAAACCGTGGGCATGAAAAAAGCCAAAGGCGAGGATGCTGCTGCAGAAATGGCACAAGCCATCCAAGTCAATAGCGATATGGAAGCGGGTGCAGCCCGGCTATCTGTTTTGCAAACCGAGATCGCCGATTTTGTGG
>JBIIGG010000113.1:0-4653 GCA_044236575.1 Polynucleobacter sp.
TCGGACTTATCGATTTGCACATCCCGATTGATGTCCGTCAAACGGCCCAGAACAATGCCGAGCGACAAAATCGCAAAGGCCACCGCGGCCATGCGAATGCGCTGGCGTTGCTCGGGTGAGCGATTCCAGTAGAGTGCGGCCAGGTTTTCACGCAAATGCGCAAACTGCCCACCGAGCATCTGCTGAAGCCTTGCTAACTGCTCTGCCGCCTTTTTTGTTCCGGTGCGAAATTGATCTTTCAAACGATGTCCTTAAAACGGTTCTTTACCAGCGGCTGCGAGTACAGTCGCTTGCGATTGCAGTAATGCACTTTGTGCCAAGGCCAACTGAATTTCCAGTAAACGCAATTGCGCTTGCGCCGTTAGCACATCATTAAATCCTTGGCCATTATTGGCATATTGGTTTAGTCCCACCTTATACGCGGCATCAGCCTGAGGCACTTGGCGATCGCGTAAAAACTGCACCTGGTTTTTGGCTTGTTCGTAATTGGCGTATGCCGTATTGACGGCCAATACCACTTGCTGGCGACTGGCGATGTTGCTGGCTTCCAGCGAGGCTTGGTTGCGCCTTGCTTGCTCTACCCCATACTTTTCTTTAGTAAAGAAATACAGTGGAATCACAATATCGAGTTCAAACTGATAAAACAGCGCCCCGTTGTTCGCGGCAAACGGACCACGCGGTGTATACGAAGACCCAATCACCTGAAAATCCGGCAAGTAGGCTTTTTGAGCAAGGCTGACTCCTTTTTTGGCGGCGTCCAGTTGCAAGGCCGAACTCTTGAGCAGCGGATGCCTACTCTCGGCATAGTCTTCTAGCTCGAGCAAACTGGGTACGGCATTGAGGGTCAAACGAGCATCGCCCCGCAGCAGTAATTGCTCGCGTGAGTGGCGGCCAATTAGGGCATTGATGTTCTTGACCGCCACTTGCAATTGGCGATCGAGCGCAAACTGATCTGCTTCGGCTGCGCTTTGCGCCACCTGGGCATTTAAAAACTCGACATAGGCAGCGGCATTATTGGCGTAACGGGCTTTGGCCACGTTCTTAATCATTTCCAAACGGGTGACTGATTCTTTTAAAACGGTTAGCTGTTTTTGCGCTGCCAAGGCGCTGTAATACAAACTGGATAACTGCGCCCCCAATTGCAGGTAAGTCGATTCACTTTGGGCCAAGAGTGCTTCGGCATTGGTATCGGCTATGTCCGCAGCCAAACTTTTCTTACCCGGAAACTGAAATGGCTGAGCAAAGGAGATGGCGTTGTTATTACTAATGCCGTTGGGGTATTGCGTACTCGGGGTATTGGCGCCGCCCAATGCCAAAGGCGAGTTCGCTGGCATGCCTGACCACACTAAGCCCACTTGGGGATTAGCGGGTGCTGCAATTTGCGGCACGGTGGCTTTGGCAGAAAAATAGGATTCACGCAGTGCAGCGAGCTGGGGATTATTGAGTTTGAGTTCAGACCACAGCTGACGTAAATCGAGTTCAGTGGGCCCAGCTGCTTTGAGATTGGCAGAGGTGATATTGGGGCCAGCAGTAAAACTGGGGGGCGTATTTTTGGCAGGCGTAACGGTCACCGTTGCTGCTGGCGTCGCTGATAGTACTTGTGCAGCTAAATCCGGAATAGCGCCGCAGCAAAAAAGCGCAAGCGTGAGAGACCATGCGCGGCGGCGGCAGTAAAACAAAGCCTCACGCAAACACATGCTTCTAAAATTTATCACCACACTCTTCAATTGCTATCGTGCTCCCCTATTACCCTATAAAAAAAGGGGTAATTCATTATAGGGTGCAAAGCCCTTTTAGTAGGCTGAGAAGGGTAAAAAAATGTGAATTACTGCTCTAAAAAAGGCTAGCTGACGGTGCGCCGATCCATCAGAGCGCGAGCCAAGGTGCCAGCATCAACGTACTCGAGTTCCCCGCCCACCGGTATGCCCCTCGCAATACGGGTGACCTTAATGCCCTTGGATTTAAGGACTTCGCCAATGTAATGGGCGGTGGCCTCGCCTTCGCTCGTGAAATTGGTAGCCAGCACGACTTCGCGAACCGCAAGTCCGGTATCGGGGTTCTCAATCCGCGCCAAGAGCCGATCAAAATGAATTTCCGCAGGACCCATACCGTCGAGTGGCGAGATGCGACCCATGAGTACAAAGTAATTGCCTTTAAAGCTGAGTGTTTGTTCGACCATTACTTGGTCGGCTGGGGTCTCTACGATGCACAGCATCGAGGGATCACGCCTGCCATCCGCACAGGTAGAACATATCGCTGTTTCTGAAAAGGTATTGCAGCGACTGCAGTGCCCTACTTTATCAACCGCTTCACCCAAAGACTGAGCGAGTAAAGCAGCACCGTTGCGATCATGCTGCAGTAAATAAAAAGCCATGCGCTGCGCGGACTTAGGTCCAACGCCGGGCAGAACGCGCAGTGCCTCAACTAAGCGCTGCAGCGCATCCTGCGGAACATCGTTTCTAGCCATTAAAACGGTAACTTAAAACCTGGAGGCATTGGCATGCCAGCCGTTGCGCCCGACATCAGCTTTTCACTGGCGGCTTCGACTTGTTTAAATGCATCGGCGTAGGCTACGACCATTAAGTCTTCGAGCATCTCGCGGTCTTCCATCGCACCTTCGGCAATTTGCACGCGCTTGAGTTCGTACTTACCCGATACCGTTACCTGAATCAGGCCATTGCCTGCTTGGCCAGTAACTTCCATACTGGCGAGCTCGGCTTGCGCACGCTTCATGTTTTCTTGCATCTGCTGGGCTTGCTTCATCAGGCCAGCAATATTGCCTTTCATCATTTTGTATTTCCTCTATTCAGTATTTATTAGTTAATTTGGCTTCGGTAGATCGGTATGGCTTAGGCAGATTTAGCTTCGGTAGATTTAGTTTAAGCAGGTCGAACGGAACCACTGACAACCTTCGCGCCAAACTCACGTTCGAGTTGCTGCACAAACGGGTCGGCTGCAATCCGCTCTTCGGCATTTTGGCGTTTCTCTTGCTGTACTTGCGCATCGATTTTGGCAACGGTCTTTTCAACAGCGCCTTCCACAATTGCGATCTGTACTTTTTTTCCGTAGTGCACGCTCAGCGCTTCACTTAAGCGACTAACGCTATCAACGCTCGCTAACTGCGGCAAGCTGGTAATCACCGTTGCCTTCACGCCTTGCGCTGAATCCAACCAGTCTTGCAACTCGGTCTGGTGCGCCAATTGCTGCACTAAACCGCGCACTGGCAGAGCGCGCATCAAGCTGTGCCAATCGGGTCGATCGCTACTCGAAGCGCTTGCGGGAGCTGCTACTTTAGGAACTGCTGCTGGCGCGGCTGCTGCTGGAGCTGAACTGACTGCAGGCTTGGCTGACGTTGGATTAGCTGCTGGCTTACTGGCGTTTGCTTTAGAGGTCGGGGTGGAAGCTGCAGTGGAAGTTGCAGCATTGCTACCGCTACCTGCTGTTTGGTTTGATCCTGAGCCCGCACTTCCCGGCCGAAAGGCCAGCATGCGTAGAAGCGCCATTGAGAAACCCGTTTGCTCATCGGGTGCGAGCGATAAATCGGGGCGGCTAGTTATGGCGATTTGATAAAAGAGCTGGGCTTCTTCTTTACTAAAGACCGTTGCTAAGCGGCGGATCTCCGCTGCTTCAGGCCAATCGTCTAGAACGGATTCCGGGACGACTTGGGCGCTCGCTATCTTTTGTATCAGACTTGCCAAATCTTGCAGCGCTAATGAAAAAGACATGCTGCGCTCACCCATTTCTTGCGCAACTGCCACGAGGGCTGCGCCATTCTTATTGGCTAGGGCATCGAGTACCTGAATTAAATAGGCATCGTCTAGCGTACCCAGCATATTGCGTACCGACTCTTGGGTCACGGTACCAGCAGCATAGGCAATTGCTTGATCGGTGAGCGAGAGTGCATCGCGCATCGAGCCTTGGGCTGCTTTTGCTAATACGCGCAGTGCGCCGATTTCAGATTCGACTTTTTCAGCGGCCAGAACGGTTTGGAGGTGCTCTACGATTAAAGGAACTGGCATTTGCTTGAGGTTGAACTGCAAGCAACGTGACAATATGGTGACTGGTATCTTTTGTGGATCGGTAGTCGCCAGAATGAACTTCACATGCTCGGGGGGCTCTTCCAAGGTTTTGAGCATGGCATTAAAGGCATGGTTGGTCAGCATGTGGACTTCGTCAATCATGTAGACCTTATAACGGCCATTGCTGGGAGCGTAGGATGCCTTCTCTAATAGCTGCGCCATTTCATCGACGCCGCGGTTACTGGCGGCGTCCATTTCAATGTAGTCAACGTAGCGCCCCGCATCGATTTCAAGGCAGGCAGCACATTTGCCGCAGGGCTGGGATGTCATCTTGCCTTGGCCATCTGGCCCGATGCAATTAAGGGCTTTTGCCAGTATGCGGGCGATGGTGGTTTTACCCACACCGCGCGTACCGGTAAAGAGCCAGGCATGGTGCAAGCGTCCCTGATCCAGGGCGTGGGTCAAGGCCTTGACAACGTGGTCTTGGCCCAAGAGTTCAGGGAAGGTTTTGGGGCGCCACGAACGGGCCAGTGCCAATGTTGTCATGCTTCTATTCTAACAAGGGCTAAAATGATTGTGGACGGGCCTCCTCGCATGGTGGCTTGGTAACCTGGTCAGGTCGGGAACGAAGCAG
>JBIIGG010000114.1:0-4619 GCA_044236575.1 Polynucleobacter sp.
GATTCCAGCCGCTTTTGCACAAAATGCGGCACAAAATGCAGCGCAAACCAAGAATCCATCGTCGCAGCGCATAGCGCAGAACAACGCTAGCTTTAATCCAGTGGTAGCAACGGTACCCGACGAGGGTAGCGTCACTTTGTCGTTTTCCAATGCCGATATTGAATCCGTTGCGAATGTACTAGCCAAAGCTACAGGTCAAACTATCTTGGTTGACCCCAAAGTGAAGGGCAACATCAATCTGATTAGTAATCGGCCACTCAGCAAAGCCAAAGCACTCGATGCCTTTTCAACCGCGCTGCGCACGTCGGGCTTTGCGCTGGTGAGTGTGAATGGCATTTACCGTGTGGTTGCCGAGGCCGATGCCAAACTGATTAGCAATGCGGTGGTGGCAGCGCCATCCCAGCAAGGGGGCGATCAGATTATCACCCGCGTATTTCGGCTTAATTTTGAATCCGCCAATGGCCTCTTGCCGGTCTTGCGCCCCTTGGTCTCACCGAATAACACCATCAATGCCTACCCCGGTAACAACACGATTGTGATTACCGACTTTGCCAGCAATATTCAGCGCATCGCGACCTTAATTGAATCGATTGATGCGCCCACCACCAGCGATGTACAAAACATTAAATTGAATTACGCCATCGCAAGCGATATGGCCACCATTTTGACTAAGGTGCTGGATACCGCATCCACAGGCGGCGCAGATCCTTCCCTCAAAACCTTGATCTTGGCTGAGCCACGCAGTAATACCATATTGGTGCGGGGCGCAAGTGGCGAGCGCATTCGGCAAATTCGGATTCTGGTGGCGCGCCTGGATTTACCCACCGCTAATAACGGCAACATTTGGGTAGTGCCACTGAAAAATGCGGAGGCTGTTAAGTTAGCAGTGACCTTGCGCGCCATCGTCGCTGCAGATGCGACTTTATCGGCTCAGGCGACGGGTGCGATAGCAGGGAATGCCCCACTCAATCAACCAGCCCAAACACCAACAGCTCCCGGCGCTACGGGCTCCAGTGCAGCAACCTCAGCCTTAACCACCAGCAGTAATCCGACAACCGGCGGGATCATTCAGGCCGAGCCCGCTACCAACTCCATCATCATTACTGCTAGCGAGCCCTTGTATCGCAGCTTACGCAATGTAATTGAGCAACTCGATCGGCGCCGTACCCAGGTTTACATTGAGTCTTTAATAGTAGAAGTTAGCTCAACCAATGCGGCTGAGCTGGGTATTCAGTGGCAGGGTATTGTTGGTTCGGGTAATCAAAACGTCGGTTTTGGTGGCACTAATTTCACAGGCACCGGGGGTCAGCTTGGCTCAAATATCATTGGGCTTGGCTCCAACGTCAATAACATCCTTAATCCGGGCAACCCGAGTGGTACCCTAATACCACCAGCGCCCGGATTGAATTTAGGGTTGCTCACGAAGTTCAATGGTACTTATGGCATGTCGGCATTAATTACGGCGCTAGCGAAAACCCAAGGTACCAACATTTTATCGACGCCGAATTTAATTACGCTAGATAACGAAGAGGCGCGCATTGTGGTGGGTAAGAACGTGCCGATCCAGACCGGCTCCTACGCGCAAACCGGATCGACATCAACCGTGACGCCATTTACAACAGTAGCGCGTCAAGACGTTGGCTTGATCCTACGCGTACGTCCGCAAATATCCGATAACGGCATTGTAAAAATGCAGATTTTCCAAGAGGTCTCCTCTGTTGAGAGCAATACCCAAACTGGCTTCATTTTGAAGAAACGCAATATCGAAACCAATGTGGTAGTAGATGATGGTCAGATTATTGTGCTCGGCGGCTTAATTGAAGATCAGTATGAAGATCAATCCCAAGGAATTCCCTTCTTAAAAGACATTCCAATTCTGGGCGCTTTGTTTCGTTCGGATCAAAAAACACGAACTAAATCGAACTTACTGGTATTCATCCGCCCTTATATCTTGCGTGATCGCGATCAAAGTGCGGACATTACCCAAAACCGCCTCGACTTAATGCAAAAGACCGAAGATCAATTTAAGCAAGCGCCGATGATCTTGCCCAAAGAGGACTTGCCACGGATTTCAGATATAGAGCCACCCATGGTGCAGCCGGGCCCTCCTTTAAGCCCCAATCTACCGTCCTCTGGCCTGACTAAGCCCATACCGATCCGGCCGTCTACTGCGCCCACCTCAGCTGCGCCGCTTCCTCCTGTTCCCATCACGGTGCAGTAAGCATGCTGCGCATTCCGTTTGCTTATGCTCGGGCCAATCACATTCTGTTAAAGCCCAGTGCGGTCGAGGGCGAAGCACCAACCGTCTGGCACAGCCCCGAGACACCGCTATCCGTGCTACATGAGGTATCGCGATTGCTTGGGCCAATGCAGCGCCTCGAACGCCCTAGCGCAGAAGTGATGGAAGCGCTCAACACTGCTTATTCCAATGGCGACCTGGATGCCTCTCAAGTAGTCGATGAGGTGGAGGAGGCAGTCGATTTAACCCGCCTCTTGCAAGAGATGCCGGAATCGGAAGACTTACTCGAGATGAATGACGACGCTCCGGTCATTCGGATGATTAATAGTTTGCTCAAGCAAGCTAGCCGAGATGGTGCATCGGATATTCACCTTGAGGCATTTGAGCGCAAGTCGATGGTGCGCTTTCGGGTCGACGGTAATTTACGCGACATTGTGGATATGCGGCGCGACTTGCATGCGGCGCTGGTATCGCGCATCAAAATCATGGCTTCCCTCGATATTGCCGAAAAGCGCATGCCGCAAGACGGGCGCATTTCCTTGCGAGTCGGTGGCAGGGCAATTGATGTACGGGTATCAACCCTACCCACCTCCCATGGTGAGCGGGTAGTGCTGCGTTTATTGGAAAAGAATTACGACCGACTTGATTTGCGCGCACTTGGCATGGCAGACGACACCTTTAAACAGTTCGATCATCTGATTCACCGGCCACACGGCATTGTATTAGTGACCGGACCAACAGGTAGTGGTAAGACCACTACGTTGTACGGTGCTTTATTGCGCCTGCGCAATAAGATTAATAACATCATGACAGTGGAAGACCCCATCGAGTACAACCTCGATGGTATTGGGCAAACCCAAGTCAATTCGCGGATTGATATGAACTTTGCGCGGGCTTTGCGCGCCATCTTGCGCCAAGATCCTGACATTGTGATGATTGGTGAGATTCGGGATTTGGAGACGGCGCAAATTGCAGTGCAAGCCTCATTGACTGGTCACTTGGTTTTAGCAACCCTACATACCAATGACGCACCGTCTGCAGTCACGCGTTTAATTGATATGGGCATTGAACCCTTCTTGCTCTCATCCACGCTTTTAGGGGTACTCGGGCAGCGTTTAATTCGCCTATCGTGCCAGGCTTGCGGCGGAAAAGGGTGTAGCGTGTGCGGCGATTCGGGTTACAGTGGCCGCGCCGGAATTTACGAGTTGATGACAACCAATGAAGCCATTCGGGAGCTGATTCATCAGCATGCGGCAGAGAGTGAGATCCGCAAACAAGCCACTGTGGGCGGCATGCGAACCCTCGCCGACGACGGCAAGCGCTGGGTGAATGAGAAAAAAACCACACCCGAAGAAATCTTGCGTGTCACTGGCTCCGTCGATGTTGAATAAGCACAATCATCAAGTAAATGCATAAGCACCAAGGATAAGCGCACCATGCCACGCTACCGTTTTGAGGCCATGAGTTATGCCGGTAAGAGTGAGCGCGGCAGCGTCGAAGGGGAGAGTGTGCGCGCCGTACGTCAAGCCTTGATGGCAAAACAATTAGTACCCGTGACCGTTGAGCTTGAGACAGAATGGGGTAAGCAGTATTTTTGGAGTCGCTGGTTTTCAAAAAGCAAGCCCATCACCCGTGCTGAGCTGGCGATGCTCACCAAGCAAGTGGCGATCTTGGTGCGCTCGGGCGTGCCGATTGAGGAGGCCTTGTCGGTGCTTGCCGATGAAAGTAGTCAAGCGCACATCAAAGCCGTACTGCAGTCGGTGGTGGCAGAGTTGCGCGCCGGTTTGCCACTCTCACGGGCGATTGCGACCCAATCCGAATCGTTTGATCCCCTGTATCAAGGGGTGGTAGGCGCAGCCGAGCAGTCCGGAAAAATGGGGCAAGTCTTAACGCAGCTGGCTGAGTTTTTAGAAAAGCGCCAAGCCCTAAAACAAAAAGCCATGGGAGCTTTAGCCTACCCCGCCATGTTGACTGGTGTCGCCTTTTTGATCGTCCTGTTTTTGATGTTGTATGTGGTGCCGCAAATTGCACGGGTGTTTCAGAACACCAAACAGGACTTACCCTTCTCCACTCAATTTGTTCTTGGTTTATCAGATTTTGTAGTGACCTGGGGTTGGTTGCTCGCCATTGCTATTGTGATTGCAAGCTGGCTTGGCCGCCGTGCCTTAGCAAAAGAAGAGGTTCGGCTCAGAGCCGATCAGGTGCTACTCAATTTACCCTTAGTAGGCCCCTTGTTATTGGGTTTTGAGACTGCCCGTTTTGCGAATACGATGGCGATGCTGGTTTCTGCCAATGTACCAATTTTGGCGGCACTGCATAGTGCACGGGATACCTTAGGCAATGCCGTACTGCGCGCAGCGATCGATTCCACTGAGGTACG
>JBIIGG010000115.1:0-4559 GCA_044236575.1 Polynucleobacter sp.
TTTAGGTACGGCAGGCAGGGTCAGCGAAGGCAAAACGGGATTACGATTCATGCTCTTAGTCTAAATGAAGGTACGCTTGCTGCATGGGTAACTTACAAACACAGCCGCTCATTTTGGCATCGAGCTCCATTTACCGTCGCGACCTTTTGGCGCGCTTGGGCCTGCCTTTTAAAGCTATTTCGCCCGAGGTAGATGAGTGCGCCCTGCCAAATGAAGGGGTTGCCTCCATGGCGCTGCGCCTTGCCACCGTCAAAGCAGCAGCCATTGCAAAAGATCATCCGAATGCCTGGGTCATCGGCTCGGATCAGGCAGCCGATCTCCGCGGTGAAGCGATTGGTAAACCAGGAAATTTTGACAATGCGCTTTTGCAGTTGCAGCGCATGCGCGGCCAGACTGTCTTCTTTCATACTGCCGTCTGCTTAATGCGAGCAGATTATTCTGTTGCGATGAATATCACTACCGAGGTTCGATTTCGGGACTTGCCTGATGCGACGTTGATCAACTATTTGCGCATTGAGCAGCCCTATGACTGTGCCGGAAGTGCTAAATGCGAAGGCATGGGCATTGCCTTACTGGAATCCATTCGCTCGGATGATCCGACTGCGCTCATCGGTCTACCCTTGATTGCATTAAGCGCGCTGCTGCGGGATGCCGGTTTTCAAATTCCTCCTTCAAGAAATGATCTGCGATGAAGACTGCGTCAAAACTAGGAACCCTTTATTTAGTACCGAATACTTTGGGTGATGATGCGCGCTCCGCACAACTTCCCCAGGTCATGCCCATCGAAACCATGCGCTGCGCATCGCAACTCACGCATTGGATTGTCGAAGACGCTAAAACAGCGCGTGCCTTGTTAAAGTCGATTGATGGCCTTGTGCCTTTGGCGTGCTCCATACAAGAAATGCAGATGACCGAATGGCGCGGCGCCGCGCGTAATGCTAAGTATGGCGACAAGATCAAACCGGAGGCGCTCCTTGAGCCCTTGCTGCGTGGCATCGATATTGGTCTCATGTCTGAGGCGGGTGTGCCTGGAGTAGCTGATCCTGGAGCAGAGTTGGTTTTGGCAGCGCACCTCCTAGGTGCTTGCGTTAAACCACTGGTTGGCCCAAGCTCGCTGCTTTTGGCCTTAATGGCGAGTGGACTCAATGGACAGCGTTTCGCGTTTCAGGGTTATCTGCCTCAGGATGGTGGTGAACGAACTGCACGCTTAAAACAATTGGAATCCGAATCGCGCAAGCTACAGCAAACCCAGCTTTGGATCGAGACGCCCTATCGCAACGCAGCCATGATGGCGAGTTGCCTACAAGCCCTTGCGCCACAAACATACCTATGTCTTGCGCTTGACTTGAGTCTGCCGACCGAAGAAATCAGAAGCATGGCACTTGCAGACTGGAAGAAAGTATTTTCCAGCGAAGCAGCCTGTGCTGCCTTGCAAAATCGGCCATGCGTGTTTTTATTGCTAGCGCACTAGGCCTTATTTAATATCGCCTGACTTCACCAATGCTTTACCGGCGGCCGAACCCATCTCGGCACCAAAGCGCTTCGCAACCCGTTCGGCAAAGTTTTCTTTCATGGTGTAGTCAAGAATATTGGGCGCCTTAAAGACATCGCGCGCCACGGTATCGACCGTACCAAAACCATCGGCTAGCCCCATTTTTACGGCTTGCTCGCCACTCCACACACGGCCAGAAAATATCTCGGGATTTTCTTTCAGGCGATCGCCACGCCCTTCCTTCACCACAGTAATAAACTGCTGGTGAATTTCATTGAGCATGGTTTGCACCATCTCAACTTGCTTGGGGTCTTCCTTGCTAAATGGATCGAGCATCCCCTTGTTTGAGCCAGCTGTAATCATGCGGCGCGAGATGCCGAGCTTGTCCATTAGTCCAGTAAAGCCAAAGCTATCCATCACCACCCCGATCGAGCCCACAATGCTGGCTTTATCCACCAGAATTTGATCGCCCGCAACCGCAATGTAATAACCGCCAGAGGCGCAGATGTCTTCCACAACGACATGCAGTGGCTTGTTGGGGTATAGCGCACGCAAGCGCCGGATCTCATCATTAATAATCCCCGATTGCACTGGCGACCCGCCCGGACTATTAATGCGCAAAATCACACCCACGCTGTTGTCGTTTTCAAAGGCAGCTTGCAAAGCCGATCCAATATCCAAGGCATTGGCGATGGCATTGGAACTAATCTCCCCTTCGATACTTACCATTGCCGTATGGCGCTCAGCACCAAAGGTGCCGCCAAACGGACGCAGATCCAATACTTGCAAAATGAAACCAATAATCAGGATAAGAAATAGAACGCGCAGTATGGTTTTCCAACGCCGCGCTTTCCGACTTTCTTTTAGATTTTCTAAAAGCAGGTGTTCTAGCGCTTGACGCTCCCAATTTTTTTCTTGTTCCATGTCTAATCCTTAAGCAGGTTTTGCAGCAGCTAAATCAATGTAGGTATTCTGTTTAAGCCAGTTACTCAGCTCTGGCACGCTGTGCACATAGCCTAGCGAATTCGTTGTTTGAAGAGTATCTAAAGGATGTGCGCCATACGTCACTGCCACTCCATCTACCCCCGCATTCATTGCCATTTGTAAATCATGGGTGGTATCGCCCACCATCAACATTCGACGTACCGGCACCTGCATGACATCAGAGAGCTCAAGCAACATACCAGGATGCGGTTTTGAAAAGGATTCATCGGCAGTGCGCGTTTCATCAAACAGATGGCCAAGGCCATGGTGAGTCAAGGAACGATCTAGGCCAACACGCGACTTACCCGTTGCGACACCCAGGCGAAATCCGGCAGCACGAAGCTCCTCTAACAGATCTCGAATGCCGTCAAATAAATGCAGATCATGATCGCGCGCTAAATAATGGTGGCGAAAACGATCCACCATTTTTGGGAAATGCGCCGGCTCAATCCATGGCACTGCCCTACGCAATGAATCCTGAATGCCCAACCCGATCACTGAACTCGCTAAAGAATCATCTGGCTCCGGAAAGCCAAGATCGCGGCAAGCCTGCTGAATGCAAAACACGATCGTCGGAGTCGAATCGATGATGGTGCCATCCCAGTCCCACACAATCAGCTCATAGCGCCGTTCTTGGTCTTTGCCATGGCTTGCGTAAAGGGGTGAATGGGCTTGCGGCATTACTGAGGACCTTGCTGAATATCGAGGAATCACTATACCGTTTCTGGCTTGATTGGGTGAAAGCCCTTCAGAAAGACAGTGAAGTCCGGCGGCAAAGGTGACTCAATTCGCATCTTTTCTCCAGTACGCGGATGGATAAATCCGGCAAGGTGGGCATGCAATAAAAGCCGCTTGGGCTTTAATCGGCGATCCTCGTCATCTATACCATATTTATCGTCCCCCAAAATTGGGTGTCCTATTTTTTGCAAGTGCACTCGAATTTGGTGGGTCCGGCCCGTTTTTAACTGGGCCTCTGCCATGCTCACTCGATCCTCGCCCCGCTCGTAGGCTTCGGTAACCCGAAGGGAGGTATGACTAGGCAATCCTTGCAGATCGACTTTCACGCGGCGCTCGCCATTGGCTAACAGGTATTTATGCAGGGGAAACTTCAATTGAACCGTTGGAGTTGCTAGTGTGATCTGCCCATGCGTTACTAGGTAATAGCGCTTATCGGTCAGACCCTCTCGAATCTGCCGATGCAACTCAACCAGGGCGCTGCGCTTTTTTGCGAGCATCAGCACGCCCGAGGTATCGCGATCAAGCCGGTGTACTAACTCCAGAAAATGTAACTCGGGCCGCGTCATCCGCAGGGTTTCAATTACGCCAAGGGAAATACCAGAGCCACCATGGACTGCCAGGCCAGAGGGCTTATCCACAATCAGCAAAGCCTCATCTTCGAACAAAATCGGCATTTTGGCGGAATACAACTGGGCGCGCGATTGGTCTTTAAAGGCATTTTCAGCGGGCCCGCGATCGGGAGCGGCCAAGCGCACCGGTGGAATTCGGATTAAATCCCCCTCCACTAGGCGAGTCGTCGGCTCTGCGCGTTTCTTATTTACCCGAACCTCGCCTGAGCGAATAATGCGATAGAGGTGGCTCTTGGGAACTCCCTTGGCCCACTTTAAGAGGTAATTATCTAAGCGTTGTCCAGCCTCTTCCGGCCCAATTGTCTGAAATAGGACTTGTGCAGCAGCTTTTGGGGCGCTTGGGCTAGGGCTTGGGCTAGGAGTAGGGTCGGATTTCATGAAGGGGCATTTTCTTCGCCAAAATAGCAAAGAAACTAAGAATACCCTTATTGTCAATCTACTTCTACCGTATAATCAAGGGACTAGCCAATTAATTGGCCCGATGCAGAAATTCATCGTGGAGCTTGGAGTCGCCCTTAAAAAGACTCCCGGGGTTGCCCCTCTCCCGTTTTAATGAGGCGCAGGGTTGGTGTGCCGTTTGCCGCGACCCGCGATTAGAAGACAGTTTTCAGGCACGCGCCTGCATTGATGACCTTAAGGAGGTCTCTGCGGCGAGTGTCCAGTGTGGCACCGACCTTCATACCCTTTAGATCGGTTAAAGCCCAGCTCAGCGCTAG
>JBIIGG010000116.1:0-4542 GCA_044236575.1 Polynucleobacter sp.
TGCGGAAGAGGACACCATTGCGTTTCCGCAACTCGGCAAAGGCAGCTCCGATCAAAATCAAATCGGCAGACTAATCTTGCATGAAATCATGGAGGTGCACCACCAGGCGATTGCAGAGCTGTCTACTCGAACCATATCCCAATCCGACCTGGGTAGTCTGATTCATCGAATCAAAGGCGGGGCATTGTTAATGAATGGCCTGCGTTTTGCTAATCGCCTAGATAGCCTCGCTACCAATCGCACTGACTCCACCCTAAAACGGGCAGCCCTACTAAAAGAATTACTCCTCAAACAAAATAGCGTGATTGATGCTTTTTTAAACCGCGATTCATTTGAATAAACGCACATAGCATACCTAAATTGACCCCCGGCTTTAACTGAGTAAGTCATTCGTTTTTTAGTATTTTTGCTGTTTTGGCTTACCATAAGCCGGTGCCACTCTTTTCTACTTCACACCCCGCAGTCCTTTCTGCATTTCAGTATGCGTTCCAGCCATTCGCATGGCTTGCACTGCTTTTGCTGTGCGGTCTCAGCAGTCAGCCCCTGTTAGCATCCGCCCCTACCGTTACGATCGAGGTTCCGTCCGCTGTGTGGCAGTCACTCGCCAAAAATCAAATTCCGCGCGATGCGGTGAGTATTTCGGTTTTGGAATTGCCCAGTACGGCTGGCGATAATGCGCGCGAAATACTGGATTGGCGCGCCAAACAATCGATGAATCCCGCTTCCACGATTAAGTTGTTAACTACCTTGGCTGCACTGGATTTACTAGGCCCACAGTACCGCTGGAACACCAATCTGTATACGGATGGCCAGATCAAAAATGGCCTCCTCAAAGGCAATCTTTACCTGCGCGGCACTGGCGATCCAAAATTAGTGCCGGAAGAGCTAGAGCAAATGATGAAAAGCCTACGCGCTTTGGGCATTCAACGCATTGATGGGAATTTGATTTTTGACCGTAGCGCCTACAGCCCTGAGGTGATGGAACATACCACGATCGATGGAGAGTCGATGCGGGCCTATAACGTGCCGCCCGATCCATTGTTATATGCCTTTAGAACATTATCATTTCAGCTAACTCAAACGAATAATCAGAATGGTGTTGCGATTTCGTATACCCCTGCTCTTGCCTATTTTAAGATTAATAATCGTCTGCGCACCAGTAAGCAAAATTGCGATGACTGGCAAAGAAAGATGCAGTTCGAGCTAGTTAAAAATGTTGGCTCAGAGTCAAACAAGTCAGATCAATTAAGCGCCCTGTTTACAGGCGAGCTCCCGAGTGCATGTCGAAATATTACCTACAACGTGGTTGCATTAGATGCCAATACTTTTTTAACTTTAGGATTTGCAGCGGCATGGGAATTGGCCGGCGGTACTTGGGTCAAGCAGCCACAAGGTAGAAATGGCGAAGTTCCCCTATTTGCACGCCCTTTGTTGGAGTTTCAAGGCGGGGCATTGATTCATGCAGTGAACGATATCAATAAATTTTCCAATAACGTCATGGCACGGCAACTCTTTTTAACACTGAGCTTAGAACGCTTAGGCAAACCAGCGTCCATCGGGGCCAGCGATCGGGTCATGCAAGCATGGCTAAAACAGCGGGGTTTGGATTTTCCTGAATTAGTATTAGAAAATGGTTCGGGCTTATCGCGTAATGAGGCCATTAGCGCGCGCCACCTCAATGATCTATTGATTACTGCCCGTCAACTTCCATCGGGCGATCTCTTTGTGCAATCACTGCCCTTAGCCGGTTCGGATGGCACTATGAAAAATCGACTGATTAAGCAGTTACGGCAATTCTTGCACCTCAAGACAAAACCGGAAGCGCGCATTAAGACCGGATCACTTACGGAGGTGCGGACGATATCGGGCTATGTCATTAGTCAGTCCGGCAAAACATATGCCGTTAGCTCATTCATTAACCACCCCAATGCCTTTCGTGGCATTGACGCCCACGATCAATTGCTAACGTGGCTATTAACGGGCGGGCCCGAACCAAAGCAAGCGCGCTGAAGACGGTCTCGCACCCCGTCCCACTCTTGTCCCATTGGTGGCTCGGGCATCACGATTAAATCCCAAGAATGGTCATCTAAATCACGTAACAATCGGTATAAGCGGCTAGCAAACAAGTCGCTCTGCTCAGGAATAGGCACCTGCTGAATGTGCGATGTGCCCGATATCTGATGGTCCTGAATTTGATCTGATTCCCACACTACCAAGGCAATGTGTGATTTGGTATCTGGGTACTGCGAAATGCAATCAAGCGCTGCACCCGCCGCATACAAACGCAATGGTGTGTTGGGTGCGTAATGGGCTTTAAGGCTACCCGATACGCGCGGGGTAATTTGGCCTGAATCTGCGCGCGCACCCGCTTGCAATACATACACTCCCGTTTGCTGCGCAATCTGCTCTGGCGTAATCGCACCAGGACGTAGCAAGACTGGGGTACCCGAAGATAGATCCACAATCGTCGACTCGATGCCTACAGCGCAATCGCCACCATCCAAGATCAATAAATCGGCTTGGTCACTGAATTCAGCGCTGACATCGGCAGCCCGGGTAGGCGATACCTTGCCAAAACGGTTCGCCGAGGGCGCTGCTAAACCACCGCCAAAGGCTTGCAAGAGCGCTTGCGCGACGGGATGATCCGGCGAGCGCAATGCAATCGTGTCTTGACCTCCGGTGACTGCGCTCAGTACGTGTTTGTCTTTTTTCAATACCAAGGTTAAGGGGCCGGGCCAGAAGGCTTCTACCAGTCGCATTGCCTCCTCGGGTAGATCACGTACCCAAGGGGTCATTAACTGAAACCAAGCGTCTGATCGGACGGCGGGTGATGCGTCCGTTAATAATGGCGCTGCCACATGCACAATCAGCGGATGGTTAGCTGGCCGACCTTTGGCAGAGAATATTTTTTTCACTGCCTGCTCATTGCTGGCATCTGCTGCCAGCCCATAAACCGTTTCCGTCGGAATCGCAACCAAACCGCCCTGCTGTAGGCGCCGTACTGCTTGCTCTACTGCTTGCTGCAATTCGGCGGCGTTGATGGTGGATTGCGGCCCGGTGTTCACAGCTACAGCATCACTTAGGGAGCAATACCTAAATCACCTGCAACAGCAGAGCAATTCTGTCGCGCCTCATCCAGGGATTGGCCAAGGCAATTGACATGGCCCATTTTGCGACCGGGCAAAGGCGAGGCCTTGCCGTACAAATGCAATTTTGCATCAGGGTGACTGAGGACGCGCTCCCATGCTGGCTCACTTACAGTCGTTTGCTGCTTGCCGTCCTTAACAAACCATGCATCGCCCAAGATATTGAGCATGGCAACGGGGCTTAGTAAGCGCGTATCGCCCAGCGGCAAGCGGGCCATTGCCCTAACCTGCTGCTGAAACTGACTGGTAACGCACGCATCCATAGTGTAGTGCCCTGAATTATGCGGGCGTGGCGCTACTTCATTAGCGACGATGCTGCCATCGGCAAGAATAAAGTACTCAACGCAGAGCACGCCGACATACGCCATCTCCTGTGCAATAGCGCTGGTCGCTTTTTGAATCCGCTCGAGCAGAGCAGGATTCTGCTGCAAGGATGGCGAAGGCACGGTACTGGTATGCAAGATGCCCTGGCGGTGGATGTTTTCAGCAGGCGGAAATGAGCGCACCTCGCCGTCATGACCACGCGCCACAATTGCCGATACCTCAAAAGCCAATGCCATGCGCTTCTCTAGCACACAAGCAACCTTGCCTAAATCGGCCCAAGCCGCTACTAATTGATCGCGCGACTGCACTGTAATTTGGCCTTTGCCGTCATAACCGAGGCGCACTGTTTTCAAAATACCAGGGAAGAGATCGTCTGAAAGTAAGGCCAGATCGGCTTCGACATTAATCACACCATATGGCACCGGACCCACCCCAGAGATAGGAGCGCACTGCGCCAAAAATGCTTTTTCTTTAATGCGGTCTTGTGCAATCGAGACGCAGCTGCTATCGGGAGCAACAAAAATGCCACGTTCCTTGAAAAAATCAAGCGCTTGCGCTGGAACGTTTTCAAACTCGGTGCTAATCGCAGAACACAGGCTAGCCATTTCAGAGAGCGCGGCCTCATCAAGGTAATCAGCACATAAATGCTTTTCAGCAACCGAGCCGCCTGGACTGAGTGGATCTGGGTCGAGTACGCAGACTTTAAATCCCAAGGACTGGGCTTCATGGATGAACATCCGCCCAAGCTGACCACCGCCCAAAATACCGAGCCACGCCGGCGATTTACAGATGCTTGAAGAAGATGCGTTCATACCCATCAATTACTTTGGTGCTAATTCCATGGATTGCGCTAGCGCAGTCTGTTTGCTGCGAAAGGATTCCAAAGCCGCCATCAAATTAGCATCGTGCGCAGCCAAAATAGCAATGACATGCAAAGCCGCATTGGCAGCGCCCGCCTCGCCAATCGCAAAGGTAGCCACCGGAATACCCTTGGGCATTTGCACAATCGAGTACAGGGAGTCTTCACCGCGCAAGTATTTGCTGGGAACGGGCACACCAAAAACCGGCACCA
>JBIIGG010000117.1:0-4434 GCA_044236575.1 Polynucleobacter sp.
GTAGTGCCCATGCTTATAAGCCTCTACTGTCTGGAAAACTGCTTGCCGTCAGTTTTGCGATTTTATTTTGGCAAGTGTTTTTAGGTGCTTGGGTTAGCACCAATTATGCGGTGTTGGCATGCCCCGATTTTCCGACCTGCATGGGCAGCTTTAGGCCTGAGACTGATTGGGGTAATGCATTTACCTTGTGGCGCGAGCTAGGGCTCGATGCACAAGGCGGAGCGATTTCAACCATCGCGCTGCAGACAATCCACTGGACGCACCGGGTATTTGCCATAGCCGTCACGCTGGTATTGGCTTATTTTGCTTGGCATGCATGGCGCGTTGCTGGAGAAGCTTATCCCATATTACGTCGTTGGGCTCTAACCGTTGTCACCTTGCTGGCATTGCAAGTGTTAACCGGTATATCCAATGTCGTCTTTCAGTGGCCGCTAGTCGCTGCCTTATTGCATACCGCAGGCGCGGCCGCCCTTGTCTTGTGCTTAGTCCGAATGGGAGCATGGGCATCATGGAGCTACTCTGGGCCTAGAGTGAGGGGCGTCGTATGAGTACTCAACCGAATGTTGCTGGATCTGCAGTGAGACCGATGCCGAAGTGGCGTCAATACGTGGTTCTAACAAAGCCGCGGGTCACGATGTTGGCTGTTTTTTGCGCCATCATCGGTATGTTCTTGGCTACTCCGGGCATGGTACCGCTCTCCATTTTGATTGGCGGAACGATTGGCATTTGGATGCTAGCCAGTGCTGCTTTTGCGGTTAACTGTTTGATTGAGCAAGCAGTGGATGCGAAGATGCGGCGTACTGCGTGGCGGCCATCGGCAACCGGTGAAATTGCATCACCCCACATTATTATTTTCTCAATCATCATCGGCAGTATTGGGATGGTAGTGCTATGGTATTTCACGAACCCATTAACGATGTGGCTGACCTTTGCTACCTTTGTGGGATACGCAGTGATATATACCTGGTTCTTAAAACCAGCAACGCCACAAAACATTGTGATTGGTGGCCTCTCCGGTGCAATGCCACCAGCGCTGGGTTGGGTTGCAGTTACTAACTCCCTTTCCGCTGAGGCTTGGTTGCTAGTTTTAATTATTTTTGCTTGGACTCCACCGCACTTTTGGGCGCTTGCTTTGTATCGCCGCGAGGATTATGAAAAGTCCGGACTCCCTATGCTGCCCGTAACACACGGCGAGCGCTTTACCTTATTGAATATCTTGCTCTATACCTTGATTTTGATCGCGGCCACTTTATTGCCCTACATTTATGGCATGAGCGGTTTGCTCTATTTGATTGGCGCAGTCATTTTGGGCCTGATCTTCTTGGCCTACGCAATTGCTTTATATGTATCGTATAGCGATCAACTGGCAAAGAAAACCTTTCGTTATTCGATCACCTACCTATCCCTGTTGTTTGCAGTATTACTAATAGACCATTATGTTTAGTTTGAATTTACGCCCTATTCTGAAATTGGCCCCAAGTAGAATATTTGGACTGGGTCTTTTATCACTTCTGATTGTTGGCGTCCTTGGATGCAGTCCAAAGCCTAGCTTTAAGAACGTGGATATCACAGGCAGCACTGCCTTTGGTAACGACTTTAGTTTGCTCGATACCAATGGCAATACAAAAACCATGGCCGATTACAAAGGCAAAGTGGTTGTAGTGTTTTTTGGTTTTACGCAGTGCCCCGATGTATGCCCCACTACCTTAACGGAGATGGATGAGGCGTTCAAACTACTTGGCCCAAAAGCCGATAAGGTGCAGGTCATTTTTATTACCGTCGATCCTGAGCGCGATACGGCAAGCGTGTTGGCGCAGTACGTGCCCGCATTTAATCCGCGCTTTATTGGACTTCGCCCCGCAGATGAGGCAGGACTTGAGAGAGTGGCGAAGGACTTTCGGATCTATTATAAAAAAGTGCCTGGATCAAAGCCCGGCTCGTATACGATGGACCATAGTGCAGGAAGTTACGTATTTGATCAGAACGGTCAGTTACGTTTGTATATCAAGCATGCGCAAGGACCGGAGGTCTTAGCGCACGACTTGAAGAATATTCTGCAATAAAAACAGAAACGATTTAGGCAGCCGATGCTTCGAGCAGGCCGCGCATTTTTTTCAGAGCGGCTGTTTCGATTTGGCGTACCCGTTCAGCTGATATGCCGTACTCCGCAGCCAACTCATGCAAGGTTTTCGTGCCATTACCCTCGGCATCCATCGAAAGCCAGCGGGATTGAACAATGTCACGGCTGCGCTCGTCGAGCCCTTTCAAGGCTTGTTCTAATAGAGGCCCTTGCAAGCGGCTTGTATCGTTTGCAGCCATTACCCGAGTTGGCTCTTGGCTCTCATCGGCCAGCCACTGAATCGGCGCATATGCCTCTTCATCGGAGTCGTCGCCATCTAAGGCAACATCACCACCCGCTAAGCGCATTTCCATCTCGCGTACTTCCGCACCTTTTACATCCAATGCTTTTGCTAAAGCCTCGACTTCGCTTGCGCTGAGTGCATTGAGTGTGGGCTTATTGCTACGCAGATTAAAAAACAATTTGCGCTGCGCTTTCGTTGTTGCGAGCTTAACGAGGCGCCAATTTTTTAGAATGTATTCATGAATCTCTGCTTTGATCCAATGAATCGCATATGAAACCAAGCGCGCACCTTGCGTTGGGTCATAGCGCTTGACAGCCTTCATCAGGCCAAGATTGCCTTCTTGTATCAGATCTGCATGCGGAATGCCATAACCCAAGTACTGGCGCGCAACCGATACGACGAGCCGCAAGTGGGAGAGAACCAAGCCTTTCGCAGCATCAACGCTCTCAGTGCGTCGAAACTCTTGCGCTAGATGCAACTCTTCCGCAGCGCTAAGCATCGGTAAACGATTGACATAAGCAATATAAGAATCCAATGTGCCAACCCCGAGTGAGGGCAGCATGGATGTGCTGAGGCTCGCGCTCATACTTCCTTGATACGAAAATGGCGCAGCAGCAATAGGGGACTTCAATATGTTCTTTTGGACCATTGTTAACTTGTGATTATCAGTAGTAAGAATGACTTCATTTTAGCACTCTATTTAGGAGAGTGCTAATTCCCTAATAAATTTATAACTTACTGATTTAATTGAATAATTCGGTCGCATACTGCTTTGCATTGAAGGCGAGTAGGTCCTTAATCCCCTCTCCCTTACCCAGCGCAAAGATGAGTGGCCTGGCCTCCCCCTGAAAGGTTTTTGCCAAGGCGCAAATCACCCCACCTTTAGCCGTGCCATCCAGCTTGGTGACGATTAATCCGGTGAGACCTAGGGCGGCGTGGAAGGCCTTGACCTGACTAATGCCGTTTTGGCCGGTATTGCCATCCAGGATCAAGAGGATTTGATGGGGCGCTCCAGGCAGCGCCTTAGCAATCACACGCTTGACCTTTTTAAGCTCCTCCATCAAGTTATCTTGGGTTGCCAGGCGACCTGCCGTATCGATGATCAAGACATCGCTTTTACGGGCAATGGCGGCATGGATGGCATCATGCGCCACAGCGGCAGCATCACCGCTTTCTTGACTAACAAGATCTACCCCATTGCGGACAGCCCACTCTTTGAGCTGATTGCGTGCGGCCGCTCGAAACGTATCGCCTGCAGCCAATAGAACGGCACGCTCTTGCGACTGAAAGTGATGACATAGCTTGCCGATCGTCGTGGTTTTGCCGGCGCCGTTCACGCCAACCACCAGCCACACTTCGGGCTGGTGCGCCGATTGCATGAAAAGGGGATTGGGATTCGCCTCAAGACTGGAAAGCAGGGTACTAACAGCATCAATCAGGAGTGCCTGTAGCGCTTCTGGGGAAGCAGCTTTTTCTGATTTGGCGGCGGCACGTAGGGTCTCCATCAGCCGCTCTGTAGTAGGTAAGCCAACATCACTTTGAATCAGTGACTCTTCGAGTGTGTCAAACCATGCCTCATCCGTGCGGCTTGATTTAAACAGAGATCCTAGGGTTTTACGTAATCCAAACATTGTCGATACAATCCATTTAAAGGCATATGTGTTCTATAAGTGCATCTTATCAACTAAATCTAACATGATGGCGGTCTAGTCAATGCAATCTTCCCATTTACGCAATGGTGTTTTCATGTTGCTGTGCCAACTGGCCTTAGCTGGATTTCAGCTAGCGCAGGCGCAAGTGAAGCCTGATTCAGCGCAGACTCACGAATATCGGCTGGCCAATGGTCTGAAGTTAATTGTTCGTGAAGATAATCGCGCCCCCACCGTAGCGCATATGGTTTGGTACAAAGCCGGGTCTATGGACGAAACCAATGGCCGTACGGGCGTGGCTCACGTGCTCGAGCACATGATGTTTAAGGGTACTAAAACCATCAAATCCGGTGACTTTTCAAAGCGAGTTGCTGCAATGGGTGGCCGCGAAAACGCCTTCACCTCAATGGACTACACCGCCT
>JBIIGG010000118.1:0-4359 GCA_044236575.1 Polynucleobacter sp.
GGTAGTTAAAACCAGAGAGGTTCTAGTTAACGCACTAGACCAACTCGGCTTTGAAACCCTTCCGTCCACCGCCAATTTTGTATTTACACGTCACCCCAAGCATGCAGGCGCCACGCTTTATCAACAGCTGCGTGAACGCGGCATCATCGTGCGCCACTTTAAGGCGCCTCGCATTGATGCCTTCTTGCGCATCACGATTGGTACCGATGAGCAGAATCAGGAACTGATTGAGGCTTTAGAAGATTTAGTTAAATAAAGCATACTTAATTGAGCAACTGTTTGTTTTTATGACTATCTGGTTTTAGCTCAATCAATATTTGCGCTTTACTTCTTCAAGCGCATCTCAGCAGCACGTGCATGAGCCGTCAAGCCCTCACCATGCGCTAGTGTGCTGGCTACTTTACCTAGAGTTTGCGCGCCGGCTTCACTGACTTCAATCATGCTCGAGCGTTTAATGAAGTCATAGACACCCAGCGGGGATGAGAAACGCGCTGTGCGCGCGGTTGGTAAAACGTGATTGGGTCCAGCACAATAATCACCGAGTGATTCACTGGTGTAGTTGCCCATGAAGATTGCGCCTGCATGGCGAATGAGCTCAGCCCACGTTCTGGGTTCCTGTGCGCAAATCTCTAAATGTTCTGCAGCAATCGCATTCGCAATTTCACACGACTCTGCCATGTCCTTAACTTGAATTAACAAAGCGCGATTGGTTAGCGATGTTCGAATAACATCCTGACGTGGCATCTCGGGCAAGAGGCGATCGATGCTGGCTTGTACCGCTTCAATAAATTGTGCATCCGGAGTCAGCAAAATCGACTGCGCTAATTCATCGTGCTCCGCCTGCGAGAACAAGTCCATAGCAACCCAATCTGGATTGGTTGTGCCATCGCACAGCACAAGTATTTCTGAGGGGCCAGCAATCATGTCGATGCCAACCGTACCAAATACGCGGCGCTTCGCGGCAGCAACATAGGCATTACCGGGGCCGACAATCTTATCCACTGCAGGAACGGTATCTGTTCCATAAGCCAAGGCGGCGACGGCTTGTGCGCCGCCAATCGTAAACACCCGATCAACCCCAGCCAACCAAGCAGCGGCGAGCACCAAGGGATTGCGCGCGCCATCCGGCGTTGGCACCACCATAATGACTTCTTGCACGCCAGCGACCTTGGCTGGAATGGCATTCATTAGCACCGAGGATGGATAGGCGGCCTTGCCACCAGGCACATAAATACCGACGCGATCCAGTGGCGTAACCTTTTGGCCTAAACGCGTGCCATCGGCTTCGGTGTACTCCCAAGAATGGCAACCCGCTTCGATGCGCTGTTGTTCGTGATACGCCCGCACCCGGCTTGCAGCAATATCCAAGGCATTCTTTTGCTCTGCTGGCAATTGTAAATAAGCCTGCTCGAGGTCGCTGCGCGCAATTTCTAGATCTGCGACACTTTTTGCCGTGTTGGCACTGCTCAATCGATCAAAGCGTTTGGTGTAGTCGAGCACTGCTGCATCGCCGCGCGCTTTGACATCAGCCAAAATACCCATCACTGCCGCATCAATAGCATTGTCATCTGCACTAGGCAAAGACAAGCTGGCCATTAGCGTCGCTTTGAAATTCGTATCGCTGCTATCGAGGCGTTTGATCTTGATTGGGCCTAACATGGTTATTACTTCAGCTGCTCAAAAAAGGGTTGCAGCTGAGCGCGCTTACGCTTATACGAGGCTTGATTTACCACGAGGCGTGCACTGATATCGGCAATGGCTTCGACCTCAACCAAACCATTGGCTTTTAAGGTGTTGCCCGTCGACACTAAATCAACAATGGCATCTGCCAAACCAACCAAAGGGGCGAGCTCCATCGAACCATAGAGCTGAATCGTATCAATGTGTACCCCTTTATTAGCAAAGTGCTCACGGGCGCAGTTCACATACTTAGTTGCCACCTTCAGGCGGGATCCTTGGCGAACTGCCTCGGCGTAATCAAAACCAGCACGCACGGCTACCGACATACGGCATTTAGCAATACCAAGGTCAAACGGCACATAAAGACCATCTGTGCCCTTTTCCATTAAGACATCCAAACCAGCTACCCCAAAGTCTGCACCGCCAAATTGCACATAGGTTGGCACATCAGAGGCGCGCACAATAATCAAGCGGACATCGGGATTCGAGGTCTCAATAATGAGCTTGCGTGACTTTTCAGGATCCTCCAGCGGCCGAATGCCGATCTTGGACAGAATCGCTGTTGTCTCTTCGAAGATACGGCCCTTGGAGAGGGCGAGGGTTAATTTCATGGAACTATTATTTCACGCGCTCGATGTTTGCGCCCAATTGGGTTAATTTTTGCTCCATCCGGTCATAACCACGGTCTAAGTGGTAAATCCGATCCACAATCGTCTCCCCTTGGGCCGCAAGACCGGCAATCACGAGGCTGGCGGATGCCCGAAGGTCGGTTGCCATGACTGTCGCACCCGACAAAGCCTCAACACCCTGAGCAATGGCGGTGTTGCCCTCAATCGCAATATCGGCACCCAAGCGGTTGAGCTCTTGCACATGCATAAAACGGTTCTCAAAAATGGTTTCGGTAATGGTCGAGCTGCCCTGTGCGATTGCATTTACGCTCATGAGTTGTGCCTGCATATCGGTTGGGAAGGCGGGATACTCCGACGTACGAAAGTTCACGGCCTTTGGGCGCCCCTGCATCTTGGCCCGAATCCAATCGGCTCCAGTCTCTACTTCCAATCCCACTTCACGCAACTTGACCAAGACCGCATCCAAAGTATCTGGACGGCAGTGCTTTACCAGCACATCGCCGCCGGCTGCCGCAACGGCGCATAAGAACGTACCTGCCTCGATTCGGTCTGGGATGATGCTATGCTCTGCGCCATGCAGCGCATCTACGCCCTCGATGGTAAGTTTATCGCTGCCAATACCAGTGATCTTGGCACCCATTTTGACCAGCAACTCAGCTAGATCACTCACCTCGGGTTCGCGCGCGGCGTTCTCCAGGGTGGTTGTTCCCTTGGCCAGGGTTGCTGCCATTAAGAGGTTTTCGGTACCCGTCACGGTAATCATGTCGGTCAGAATCGATGCGCCCTGCAAGCGCTCTGCCTTGGCTTCTATATTGCCGCCCTTGATTTTCATGGTGGCGCCCATCGCCTTTAAGCCTTTGATGTGCTGATCAACTGGCCTGGCACCAATCGCACAACCTCCAGGCAAAGAAACCGTTGCCTTACCGAGTCGCGCCAACAAGGGGCCCAAAACCAAGATCGATGCGCGCATGGTCTTCACGATGTCGTACGTCGCCTCAAAGCTAGTGATGTTGGCCGCACTTAAGATTAAATGCGTGCGATTGTCCGGACTGGGGAAATCCACTTGTACGCCCATGTTTTTAAGCAACTTGAGCATGGTGCGCACGTCTTGCAGATCAGGCACATTACGTAGCTCGATCGGCTCTTTACTTAAAAGGCATGCACACAGAATCGGCAGGGCTGCATTCTTGGCCCCCGCTATCAGCACTTCGCCTTGCAAAGGCGTGCCGCCAATCATTTTTAACTTATCCATTGCGCTCTTTTTTTCTTCTTACATCTTATATATTGCTTATTACTTATGTCTTATTGACCTGCTTTGTCTGCAAACTCAGCTGGAGTAAACGCCTTAATCGATAAGGCATGCACTTCCGCCTTCATGCGATCACCCAGTGCGGCATACACCAATTGATGGCGCTGAATTAGCCGCTTGCCTTCAAACTCGGCACTCACCACCGTTGCATAAAAATGCTGGCCATCGCCCTCCACCGCAAGGTGACTGCAAGCAATGCCTTGCTGAATATAGGACTGAATTTGTTCTGGGGTTGGGAACATCGGTTACTCCATAAAATGAAACGATTAAATTCAGAGCTACTTAATGCCGTAATTTATACCCAGTCTCCAGCATGCGCAATGCAGCGATGGAGACCACCACAAAAAATCCACCGACAATGGCAAAGCTCATCCACGGGGAAACATCCGATACGCCAAAAAAGCCATACCGAAATCCGTCAATCATATAAAAGAAGGGATTAAAGTGGGATACCGTTTGCCACACAGGCGGCAAGCTGTGAATCGAATAGAAGACGCCCGACAACATCGTCGCAGGCATGATCAAGAAGTTCTGAAAGGCGGCCAGCTGATCAAACTTATCGGCCCAGATACCAGCCACCAAACCCATGCTACCTAGAATTGCCGCGCCCAGAAAAGCAAAAACGATAATCCAAATCGGGTATTCAAAACTCGGCTGCACAAACCAAGCAGTAATTAAGAAAACGCCCAAGCCAACCACTACGCCCCGCACCACCGCAGCCAGCACATAGGCCGCATAAAA
>JBIIGG010000119.1:0-4355 GCA_044236575.1 Polynucleobacter sp.
GTTGCATGCCCATAATTTCACTGGCGTATTTTTTAACTTCATCCATGCTCTTGGCTAATTTCACGCCGCCGCCCTTGCCGCGACCACCCGCATGAATCTGCGCTTTCACCACCCACACCGGACCGCCCAGTTTTGCAGCCGCGTCCATTGCTTCTTCCACGCTATGCGCCGGAATGCCGTTCGGAACTGGCACATTAAATTGGCGCAGCAGCGCCTTACCCTGATACTCGTGAATTTTCATCGTTACTCCGGAAACTGTCTGTGGGTGCAGCCAATGGTTAATTAGGACCTATTTTGCCTTTTACCCATATTTCGCTAATTTGACCGCGGTCAACTTAAAAAAATTAGGTTATTGGCAAACGTGTGTAAGTCTATCATTTTGCAGTGCGTCATTTGCCATATTTGACGCTATTCAGCCCGTTTTTGACGGCCGCCAATGACCTTAGCGACGATTTCAGGGTTAAAGCCTTTCGACACTAAAAAACGGTACTGCCTAGCCCGCATTTTCTGGTCTTCGGCAATCTCGCCGAATTTCCGCTCAAACAGCTCTTTTGCTCGCTCAAATTCAGTAATTTTGAGTCCATCCAGCAGCGCTGCTGAAGCATCGCTTGTGACGCCGGCCCGCTGCAATTCGTCCTTGATTCTGCGCATTCCATAACGCTCGCTGCGCCGTCGCACCAAGGCTTCCGCAAAGCGGGCATCGGACAACCAACCCCGCTTCTCAAAGTCATCCAATACGGCGGCAATTTGTATATCAGGCGATAGCGCTGGAGCATCAGCTTGACTCTGCGCTTGATCCTGTGCATTACGCACCCGGTCTGCCTTGGCTTGAAGTCTTAGGTAATCGCTCAGCTTTTTTTCTAATTCGGCACGGCTGTGCTCGCGCTGCGATAAAAGGCGCAAAGCCCGAGCTTTAAGACTCGGGCTTTGTTTTTTAGAGCTTACTGAATCAGGCATCAGCCGATTCAATCTCCGTATCGTCTACAGCATTTGTGATTGCAACACCTGCTTTAACGCCCAGCTTGGCACGAATCTTGGCTTCGATGTCTTTCGCAATTTCAGGATTTTCCTTCAGGAAATCACGAACATTATCTTTACCTTGACCAATGCGGTCGCCGTTATAGCTATACCAAGAACCGGACTTCTCGACGATATCGGCTTCAACACCCATATCGATTATTTCACCCTCACGTGAAATTCCTGCGCCGTACATGATGTCAAAAATGGCTTCGCGGAACGGCGGTGAAACCTTATTCTTAACAACCTTGACACGGGTTTCATTGCCGACCACCTCATCGCCTTTTTTGATGCTACCAATACGGCGAATATCCAAACGCATGGTGGCATAGAACTTCAATGCATTACCACCCGTGGTTGTTTCGGGGGAGCCAAACATCACACCAATCTTCATGCGAATCTGGTTAATAAAGATCACCATGGAATTGGTCCGCTTGATTGTGCCCGTTAATTTGCGTAAGGCTTGACTCATCAAACGCGCTTGTAAGCCAGGCAAGGAATCACCCATATCGCCCTCAATTTCGGCGCGGGGAACTAAGGCTGCTACCGAGTCAATGACGATTAAGTCGATCGAACCCGAACGCACTAAGGCGTCTGCAATTTCGAGTGCCTGCTCGCCAGTATCTGGCTGGGAAATCAACAAGTTGTTGACATCTACACCCAAGCGCGACGCGTATTGCACATCGAGCGCATGCTCTGCATCGATAAATGCACAGGTGCCACCAATCTTTTGCATTTCGGCAATCGCATGCAATGTCAAAGTGGTTTTTCCAGATGACTCTGGGCCGTAAATTTCAATCACGCGACCGCGCGCAAGACCGCCGACTCCAAGGGCAATGTCCAAGCCCAAAGAACCGCTTGAAACTACCTGAATGTCTTGGTTAATTTCAGCATCGCCCAGGCGCATGATCGAGCCCTTACCGAACTGCTTTTCAATTTGCGCCAATGCCGCCGATAAGGCTTTTTGCTTATCGCCGCTCATGCCATCAAATTCCGATGATGCTGATTTTTTCTTATCGTCCATTGCCATCTTTTGCTCTCCGCCTTTTTGTCTTTTGCCTTAAATTGGGGGTACAACCCACCTCTTTGCTCTGCTGTTGTGCTGCCTTTATCAATCTGGGATCTACTGTATATAAAAACAGTACTTATTGCAAGCGCTGTTTATTTCGGCTTGCTTTCTTGCCTACTGGGTAGATGCCGGTAGGTTATTGGCAGGCACTTTTCCTGCCCACCAAAAGAGTAATGGCATTGCAATAGCCCAAATTATTCCAAGTAAAACAAGGGCTTGCGTTTCATTACCCCATTGTGCGGCGCCCAATTTGACCCCGGCCAGATAGGACAAGGGGCCTGCAATGGCGCCCAAGGCGGCTGCCAAGGCAAAACGCCCCTTTAGCCAGGACATCGACTCATTCAGGGTGCACCCCAGAATGACCCACAAAGACCACATCCAAATGGGCGATAAGGCCGGTATGAGTCCTTTTGACTCAAAAATCAGACTTCCGGAATGCAATAGCAGGGTATCGGCAGCAATTCCGAGAACACCTATTTTGAGCAGGAGCACGCTTTCTTGGATGCGGTCGTGGGATTGCCACAGATGAAAGGTCGCAACTGCTGCACAAAAAAGAACCGCGGCAGTGACATAGCCATGGGCCGCGCCCAAAATGCATGCAAACCAGCCAAGCTGAAATAAAACAAAGTTAATTAATTTACGCACAGCGTTACTCAGCAGAATGGCTTAGCGCTTATAAAAAGCCAAAGTCACTTCGCCTAAGTAAATACCAAACTTACTCATTTGCGCGCGATTGATCATGACTTTATCGTCCATCAAATACATCCAGTCATCGAATTGCACGTTATAAACCGTGCCGTCGACTGGCAAGGCCAAGGTGTATTTCCAGTGCAATGCATTACCAGCCATCAGGCCAGTAGCCGAACCAACGACGTCATCCGCAGTTCCAGTAAAGACACCCGGCGCAGTTTCGATCAAGGTCCAAATGCGTTTTTGGGTGGTCCCATCGGAGTAGAAAAAGTCTTCGTCTAGAGTGCCAACGCGCTTACCGTCTTTCACCACCCAGCTGGCTTTCATAACCACCTTAAAGCGCTTCACCACCTCATTGCTGCGATTGGTAAAGATGCCATAGGCGTCAATCGTGCCATTGAAATAACTCGTGAGATCGAGTGTTGGCTTCTCTTTGGCATACATCGACACCTGAGGCGAAGAACAGCCGCCCAAGAGCAACAGGGTTGCAAAGCAAAGTAAAACGGAACGGAATGAAGATTTCATCGGGAGGGCTCACACGTTGGGGCAACAATTAAAGGGGCGCAGGCTTGGCCAATCAAAGCGGTTCTCAGCTTAGGGGCAGCAGTTTTGGGATCAAGCCAGATGGAAAAAAATGCCTTAGCAAAATCATCGCCTGCAATTTCGCCTGCGGGTTTACCGTTGTGCAAAAAGACTGTGCCGCGCCCGGGAATATGAATCGCGGTCAGCGAACTACCCGAAACCACATTCGGAAAAATCCCATCCAGTTTTTTTCCCCACGCTCTGCGATTTGCTTCGCTAACACCGAGGCGCTGCATTTCATCGAGCGTGCTTTTTGTAATATCGGCGCCCTTGAGTGAGCGCAAGTAGTTGAGGTCTAAAGCAAAGCCACTTTGGCCGCGCTGATCGGCGACGTAAAGACGTGCGTCGTAGACATCAAACCCCCAAAACGTCATACGGCCCTGGCCCTGCAATTGCAAGCCCTTGACATAAGGATCGAGCGATTCTTTGGCATGTACCGGGCCACTGACGATAAGCGAAGCCAGCAAAACCAGGATCCCGCAGAGGAGATTCTGGAACCGTGGCAATACCGGCATAGTATTCAATGAGAGCATCATTCAAGCATATCGAAGTTTTACTGATTCTGCTTACAATACCCTATCAACATTGCGGCATGAAGCCCCACCTAAATGTAGGAGAAAGTATTCGATGGCACTCAAACTAGGCTACAAAGACTTAATCGCTGATGCGATGAGCAAAATTGAAACCCTCGACTTAGAGCAAGCAAAAGCCCTACAGGGCGACCCAGAAACCCTCTTTGTGGATATACGCGATGTGCGCGAACTCGAGCGTGAAGGGATGATTCCAGATGCATTTCATGCGCCACGCGGCATGCTGGAATTTTGGGTTGATCCGGATAGCCCTTATTACAAGCCCGAGCTGGGCTCTGGCAAGCGCTTAGTGTTGTATTGCGGATCGGCATGGCGTTCAGCCTTGGCAGCCGAAGTGCTCGGTCGCATGGGCGTTCCGAACGTATGCCATGTAGCGGGCGGCTTTACGGCCTGGAAAAAAGCCGAGC
>JBIIGG010000120.1:0-4328 GCA_044236575.1 Polynucleobacter sp.
TGTGGCGACCGATTCCGGGGAAATTCAGGCGGTATGCGATGCCCATCGAATCGAATGCCTCATAACGCAAGCCAGTCACCCTACCGGCACCGATCGCATTGCTGAAGTAGCGCAGTTATTGAAGTTACCTGCTGATGCCTTGATTGTGAATGTTCAGGGCGATGAGCCTTTAATTCCACCGGAACTGATTAATCAGGTCGCGCTGGCATTAGCGACCCATCCGCAATGCGCAATCGCAACGGTAGCGACACCGATTTATGATCTTGCGGAAATCAATAACCCTAATGTAGTGAAGGTAGTTCTCAATCGCCAAAATGAAGCCATGTACTTTTCGCGCTCGGTTATTCCATTTGAACGCGATGCAGCAAAGACTAAACCCCCATACCTACGGCATTTAGGGATTTACGCTTACCGGGCCAGCTTTTTAGAGGCCTATGCACGCCTCGATCCAGCCCCTCCAGAGCAGGCAGAGTCACTCGAGCAGCTGCGCGCCCTGTGGCATGGCTACCGCATTCAAGTGCATGTTACTGAGGATCCTCCCCCGCCCGGAGTCGACACGGAAGCCGATTTAGAGCGGGTAAGACTGGCTTTTGTATCTCGGGGATAATCCTTAGAAAGTACCCGTAATTAGGTCTAAAAAATACGGGACAATGGCAAATCGAGGGGAGAACAACAATGCGGTTAATCCTATTGGGCGCACCAGGCGCCGGCAAAGGAACACAAGCTCAGTTTATTTGTGAGAAGTTTGGTATTCCGCAAATTTCCACAGGCGATATGTTGCGCGCTGCCGTGAAAGCAGGCACGCCCCTTGGTGTTGCTGCAAAAAAGATTATGGATGCGGGCGGTTTGGTTTCCGATGACATCATCATTGGCCTTGTAAAAGATCGCCTCAAAGAGTCTGACTGTAAGCACGGCTATTTGTTTGATGGCTTTCCGCGCACTATCCCTCAAGCACAAGCCATGAAAGATGCCGCCGTGCCAATCGACTTTGTACTTGAAATCGATGTGCCATTTGAGGCCATCATTGATCGCATGAGTGGTCGTCGCGTTCATCCCGCATCAGGTCGCAGTTACCACATCAAATTTAATCCGCCCAAAGTAGAGGGCAAAGACGATGTCACGGGTGAGCCTTTAATTCAGCGTGATGACGACAAGGAAGAAACGGTGCGGAAGCGTCTGCAGATCTACACCGACCAAACGCGTCCCTTGGTGGAGTACTACTCTAGCTGGGCCGCTAGTGGCGATTCTGCAAAAGTTAAAGCGCCCGCTTATCGCAAGGTTAGTGGCACGGGTACTGTAGACGACATTACGAATTCGATATTTGCGGTACTAAAGTAATTCGCATCTCTATAGCAGGTGCGATGTAATGTCGTTTCAATTCAGCGGCAATCACTTTAATTCTTTAAGCGCACTCTCAAACGACTCAATATCGGCAAAGCTGCGGTAGACCGATGCAAAGCGAATGTAGGCTACTTTATCGAGGCGCTTGAGTTCACGCATTACAAGCTCGCCAATGCGGTCACTGGCAATTTCTTTTTCACCCGTTGCAACCAGCTTTTCTTCAATACTGGCAACGGCTTCATCCACTAAATCCGACGATACCGGGCGTTTACGCAGTGCCAACTTGAGTGAACTAGCTAGCTTTTCGTGACTGTAATCAACTCGGCTGCCATTCTTTTTGACGATGGCAGGAAATGTTAGCTCGGCACGCTCGTAGGTTGTAAAGCGTTTGTCACAGCTGGCGCAGCGGCGCCGGCGGCGCGTGGTATCGCCCTCGTCCGATACCCGGGTATCCATCACTTGGGTATCGTCACCATGACAAAAAGGGCAGCGCATGCATCAGCTCCCGTAAACCGGAAAGCGCTTCGTCAGGGCATGTACTTGGTTTTTAACTTTCTCAATGTTCGCTGCGTCATTTGGGTTATCCAGCACATCGGCAATAAAGTGGGCCACCTGAATCGATTCCGCTTCTTTGAATCCGCGGGTGGTCATTGCGGGCGAGCCCAAACGAATACCACTCGTTACCATCGGTTTTTGCGGGTCATTGGGTATGCCGTTTTTATTGCAGGTAATGTGTGCATCGCCCAATACTTTTTCTGCCTCTTTGCCCGTCATGTTTTTGCTACGTAAGTCGACTAGCATCACATGCGACTCAGTACGACCTGAAACGATACGTAATCCCCGCTCGATCAGGGTGTTGGCCAAGGCCTGTGCATTGGCAATCACCTGCTTTTGGTAGTCCTTAAAGCCAGGCTCTAGAGCCTCTTTAAATGCCGTTGCCTTGGCAGCAATCACATGCATCAATGGGCCGCCCTGCAAACCCGGGAAGACTGCGGAGTTAATCGCCTTCTCATGCTCGGCTTTCATCAAAATGATGCCGCCGCGGGGGCCACGCAAACTCTTGTGGGTAGTTGAGGTGACGATGTCCGCATGGGGCACCGGATTGGGGTAGACACCGGCAGCAATTAAGCCGGAGTAGTGCGCCATGTCCACCATAAAGATGGCGCCGATCTCTTTTGCGACTTTGGCAAAGCGCTCAAAGTCAATGTGGAGCGAATACGCCGATGCGCCGGCAATAATTAACTTTGGCTTGTGCTCGCGTGCCAAACGTTCCATTTGTTCGTAATCAATGGCTTCATTTTGATCTAGGCCATAGGAGATCGGGTTAAACCACTTACCGCTGAGATTAAGTGCCATGCCGTGGGTAAGGTGACCGCCTTCAGCCAAACTCATGCCCATGAAGGTGTCACCTGGCTTTAAGAAGGCCAAGAAAACCGCTTGGTTTGCGGAGGCGCCACAGTGAGGCTGTACGTTTGCTGCCTCGGCCCCAAATAAAGCCTTCACGCGATCGATCGCCAGCTGCTCTGCGACGTCCACAAACTCGCAGCCACCGTAATAGCGCTTGCCTGGATAGCCCTCAGCGTATTTATTGGTTAATTGGGATCCTTGCGCCTGCATTACTGCGGGTGAGGTGTAGTTCTCAGAGGCAATCAGCTCAATGTGATCTTCTTGGCGGCGATTTTCATTCTGAATGGCTGCCCAGAGTTCGGAATCGTTCTTGGCAAGGGTATTTTGGCGGTCAAACATGGCAATAATCCTGATTAAGTTGGATTGGTTAGATAAAATCTACCTACATAATACAAAACACCTATGAATCCGACCGAAGACCTCTCCTTTTTATCCCTTATTCTCAATGCCAGTTTGATCGTCCAGCTGGTAATGTTGATCCTCATCACCATGTCGATTGCATCCTGGACCGTGATTTTTAAGAAAGGATCGACTCTGCGGGGCGTGCGGCGCGATACCGAACGCTTTGAGCGTGACTTTTGGTCTGGTGGCGACCTCAATACCCTTCTGGAGGCTGCCCAGCGCAATAACCGCAGCTCCGCCGTCATGGAGCGTATTTTTGCCGGCGGCATGCTGGAATTCTCCAAAGCACGGGAAATCGATGCCGCACGCCGTGCCATGAAAGCCACCTACCAACGCGAGATGGATATCTTGGAGGCCAATCTACCCTTCCTGGCCTCCGTAGGCTCGGTATCCCCTTACATCGGCTTATTTGGTACCGTTTGGGGCATCATGCACGCCTTTAAGGGTTTGTCCAACGTTCAAAATGCCACTTTAGCTGCGGTTGCGCCGGGGATTGCTGAAGCCCTAGTCGCTACTGCCATTGGTTTATTTGCGGCGATTCCGGCGGTCGTTGCTTACAACAGCAATGCCACTGAGATCGATCGCTTAGCAATTCGGTTTGAAACCTTCATGGAAGAGTTCACCAACATCCTGCAGCGCCAAGCTGCCTTTCGTTAATTCATTGCCCTGAGGAATAGTTAAGCGAATGGCCCAATCCAGTCGATCTTCCTTTCGGTCCAACCGCCGCCGTGCGATGTCCGATATCAATGTCGTACCCTACATCGATGTGATGTTGGTGCTGCTGGTGATCTTTATGGCAACTGCGGCAACCGTTAATCCAGGCGTGGTCAATCTACCCACCGTCGGCGGGGCAAAGACCCAAGCCTTGCCTCCCATCTATTTATCGGTAGATGCCAACGAAAATATTACGGTCAAGCGTGAGGGGGAGGCATCGCAAACCCTTAGCCGCTTGGAGCTCGGCGCATTTGCGCGCACCCAAGCAGAAAAATCCGCCGATCAACCGGTTGTACTAGCGGCCGATAAGTCCGTGAAATACGAAGTCGTCATGGACGTGATGGCCAAACTCAAAGAGAATGGCGTCAAGCGGGTTGGTCTTGCTGTTAAGAGTCAGTAATTGCATGGACGTATCTCCCAGCACATGCTGAACCCATGAATACCGCACAACAATGGCCCTCGCC
>JBIIGG010000121.1:0-4297 GCA_044236575.1 Polynucleobacter sp.
CGTCCCGATATTCAGCAGCGCTTAGCCGAGTCCTTTGAAACAGCCCTGCGCTTAGCGGATGGCAAAGCGATGATTGTCGACATGGATACCGGCGTTGATACGATTTTCTCCAGTAAGTTCGCATGTCCGATTTGCTCTTACTCGCTGCAAGAGCTGGAGCCCCGTCTCTTCTCATTTAATAATCCGATGGGTGCCTGCCCCTCGTGCGATGGCTTAGGCCACATCTCCTTCTTTGATCCCAAGCGCATTGTGGCGCATCCGGATTTATCCCTGGCCTCCGGCGCAATTAAGGGCTGGGATCGCCGCAATCAGTTTTACTTTAAGCTGCTACAGACTCTAGCAAAGCATGCTGGTTTTGATATTGAGAAACCGTTTGAGAACTTGCCCAAAAAAGCACAAGACCTTATTTTAATGGGATCCGGTGACACTAATATTGCCTTTGAGTATCTGAATGAGCGCGGTAAGCTAAGCGTGCGGCAACATCCTTTTGAAGGCATTGTGGCCAACTTTGAACGCCGTTACCGCGAGACCGAATCGATGGCGGTACGCGAAGAGTTATCGCGCTATCAAAATGTTCGCTCATGCCCCGACTGCAATGGCACGCGCTTGCGCCGTGAGGCGCGCTTTGTCAAAGTAGGCGATGGTAAGCAATCACGCGGTATTTTTGAAATCAGTGCACTGCCCCTCAAAGAAGCAAAAGAGTATTTCGAGGCCCTCGAACTCAAAGGTGCAAAACGGGAGATCGCTGACAAAATTGTGAAGGAGATTAGCTCCCGCTTAACCTTCTTAAACGACGTTGGCCTCGATTACCTCTCCCTCGAGCGCAGTGCTGACACGCTATCTGGCGGTGAGGCACAGCGCATTCGACTGGCCTCGCAAATTGGCTCGGGTCTAACTGGGGTCATGTATGTACTGGATGAACCTTCGATTGGCTTGCACCAACGCGATAACGATCGCCTGATTGGTACACTCAAGCACCTACGTGATTTAGGCAACAGTGTGCTCGTAGTTGAGCACGACGAAGATATGATTCGTGCTTCCGACCATGTGATTGATATTGGTCCCGGTGCAGGCGTTCACGGTGGCCGAGTGGTGGCACAAGGCACACCTGCCGAAGTGGAAGCCAATCTCAACTCCCTCACGGGCGCCTACTTAGCTGGACGTGAGCGCATCGAAGTACCTGAAAAACGCATACCGGTTAGTGATCGCTTCTTAAAAATCATTGGCGCCACGGGCAATAATTTGCAATCTGTTACTGCTGAAATTCCAGTGGGGTTGCTCACCTGCGTCACCGGCGTATCGGGCTCTGGCAAATCAACCCTGATCAATGACACCTTGCATCATGCGGTTGCACACCACATCTACAAGTCGAATGCGGAGCCAGCGCCTCACAAAGCGATTGAAGGCCTTGAGCATTTTGATAAGGTGATCAGTGTTGATCAATCACCGATTGGTCGAACACCGCGATCCAATCCTGCAACCTACACTGGCTTATTTACACCCATTCGTGAACTGTTTGCTGGCGTCCCTGCATCGCGCGAGCGCGGCTATGAGGCAGGTCGCTTCTCTTTTAACGTTAAAGGGGGTCGCTGCGAAACCTGCGAGGGCGATGGCGTTCTCAAAGTAGAAATGCACTTTTTGCCGGATGTGTATGTTCCCTGTGATGTTTGCCACGGTAAGCGCTATAACCGCGAAACCTTAGACATTCGCTATAAAGGAAAGAACATTCACGAAGTCTTGGCAATGACGATTGAGCAAGCGCATGAGTTTTTTGAAGCAGTGCCCGTAGTCAAACGCAAACTCAAAACTTTGCTCGATGTTGGTTTGGGCTACGTCAAGCTGGGTCAAAGTGCGACGACACTATCGGGTGGCGAAGCCCAGCGGGTGAAACTATCGCTTGAGCTCTCGAAACGCGATACCGGCAGAACCCTTTACATTTTGGATGAGCCAACGACAGGGCTACATTTTCATGACATCCAATTGTTATTGACCGTGATTCATACGCTCAAAAAACAGGGCAATACGATTGTCATCATTGAGCACAATTTGGATGTGATTAAAACCGCAGACTGGATTATTGATTTAGGGCCGAAGGGCGGCGCTGGTGGCGGCTTGATTATTGCAACCGGTACCCCTGAAGATGTGGCCAAGAATCCAGGTAGTTTTACTGGACACTATCTAGCCCCGCTGCTAAAAACAAGGCCCGCCAAAGTCAAGGTAAAGAAAGTGGCAGCTTAGTTACGACGGTCGATCGAGCAGTTGCGTTTCAGCAATATCGATCGACTCCGAGCTGCCTGATAGTACGAGAATATCGTTTTCAGCTAAACGTAAATCTGGATCGAGATCTAGCTTAATGTAATCCTCCCCAACTACTTTTCGCCGTACCGCCTGAATAGCTACACCTTCCATCTCTAAATTAACTTCTTCCAGAGTTTGGCCAATGACTTGCGATCCAGGAACAAGCGTTACGGTGTGTAGTCTCCATGATTCATTGACATCGAAATCATCCCCCTCAGACCCCCGAAAATAGCCACGTAGCAAGCCATACCTCGCCTCTCGGGCTTCGGCTAGGCGACGCACTACTTTACGCATGGGTATACCCATAATCAACAATACATGGGACGCCAGCATGAGGGAACCTTCAATTAACTCAGGCACGACTTCGGTTGCTCCAGCAGCTTCGAGTTTTTTTAGATCTGCATCGTCTTTGGTGCGTACCAATATGGTCATACCTGGACGTAAGCGCTCAACCTGGTGTAGCACCTTTAAGCTGGCAGCCGTATCCGCAAAAGTGACTACAACGGCTTTGGCCCGAGCTATTCCCGCAGAGACTAGATAGCTCTCTCGACTTGAGTCGCCGTACACCACTTGATCACCTGCCAAGCTGGCCTCAGCAACCCGATCCGGATCTAAATCCAAGGCGATGTAAGGAATCTTTTCTTGTTCAAGCATGCGCGCAAGGCTTTGACCCGCACGACCAAAGCCGCAAATAATGATGTGGTTTTCTTGGCGAACACTTTTTGCTGCTACACGGGTTAAGGCCAAAGACTGTAGTAGCCATTCGCTGCGTGCAAACCGCAATGCAATCCGATCGCTGTATTGAATCAGGAAGGGCGCCCCAAACATCGATATCAACATCGCTGCAAGCAGTGCCTGGCTTAATGCCGGGTCAATCATCCTTAGGCCATCAATTTGATTCAAGAGTACAAAAGCAAATTCACCCGCCTGGCATAAACACAAACCGGTTCGAATTGCTACGCCCGCGCTGGCTCCAAAGGCCCTTGCTAACGCAGCGATCATGGCGAACTTGATTATGACGATCGCAGCCAATAGGGCCAGCACTAAGACCCACTGCTCCAGAATTACATGGAGATCCAAAAGCATACCTACTGTGATGAAGAATAATCCCAAGAGCACATCGCGAAAAGGCTTGATGTCCTCCTCCACTTGATGGCGGAAAGGCGTTTCTGAAATCAACATACCAGCCAAGAAGGCCCCCAAAGCCAGTGATAAGCCTAAATGCTCGGTGATGGCTGACAAGCCCAACACGATCAACAGTAAATTGAGCATGAATAATTCTTGGGAGCGGAATTGCGCAACTAGCCTAAACCACCGACTCATTATTCTGCGGCCAACAAAGAAGATTAAAAATAAAGCGATGGATACCTTTACTAAGGCAATACCCAATGCGACAAACAGGTCCTTAGGATCCTTGCCCAGCGCGGGTAGCAAGATTAATAAAAAGACCACTGCCAAATCCTGAAAGAGAAGTACGCCAATGACATTGCGACCATGTTCGGTCTCAAGCTCGCCCCGATCCGATATCAGTTTGGTCACTATTGCAGTAGAGGACATCGAAAGCGCGCCGCCCAAAACCAATGCAGCCTGCCAACTGATCGGATAAGCCCAGCTGAGCAAAAAACCAGTCAACACGGTCAGGCCCATGGTTAGGGCTACCTGGCTAGCGCCCAAACCAAATACGATGGAGCGCATTGCCCGCAGCTTTTGGAGGTTAAATTCCAGGCTGATGGAGAACATCAAAAAAACCACCCCAAACTCCGCCAAATAGCGCACCGTTTCTGAGTCGCTGGCAATTCCAAAGGCCTTTGGCCCAATTAGGACGCCAATGGCTAGATAGCCCAAAATTGGCGGCAAGCCAAAATAGCGGAAAATAAGGACTCCGGCAACACCGGAAGCCAGCAAAATGAGGGTTAATTGAAGGACTGACGGCATATACTCATCCCATGATAGCGAAGACGCAAGACCAAATCCTAAAGCTCGCGCGCGATACCCTCAC
>JBIIGG010000122.1:0-4291 GCA_044236575.1 Polynucleobacter sp.
CGCTCTATGCGCAGTTACGCGAGCGTCAATCGATTACGCACATTTTGGCCCGCCACGTTGAAGGCGCTTCCCACATGGCCGAAGGCTATACCCGTGCCAAAGCCGGCAATATTGGCGTTTGTATTGGCACCTCGGGTCCTGCTGGAACCGACATGATCACTGGCCTTTACTCTGCGATTGCTGATTCCATTCCCATTCTCTGTATTACTGGTCAAGCGCCGCGTGCACGCCTTTACAAAGAAGACTTTCAAGCCGTTGATATTGAGTCCATCTCCAAGCCGGTGACCAAGATGTCCGTTACGGTTCGCGAGCCAGGCTTAGTACCACGGGTATTTCAGCAGGCATTCCACGTGATGCGATCGGGACGTCCTGGCCCAGTGTTAATTGACTTGCCGATTGATGTTCAGCTCGCTGAAATCGAATTTGATATTGATACCTACGAGCCATTGCCGGTCTATAAGCCTGCAGCAAGCCGCAAGCAAATTGAAAAAGCCTTTGAAATGCTGATGGCTTCTGAAAAGCCCTTGATCGTCTCTGGCGGCGGGGTGATTAATGCGGATGCAGATAAGTTATTAGTTGAGTTTGCCGAGTTGACTGGTATTCCAGTTATTCCTACCCTCATGGGTTGGGGCACGATTCCAGATGACCATCCGCTGATGGCTGGCATGGTCGGATTGCAAACATCGCATCGCTATGGCAATGCCACAATGCTCGCGAGTGATTTTGTTTTGGGTATCGGTAATCGCTGGGCGAATCGCCACACTGGTTCGCTTGAGGTGTATTGCAAAGACCGTAAGTTTGTCCACGTCGACATCGAGCCAACGCAAATTGGCCGCGTCTTTAATCCAGACTACGGCATTGTGTCGGATGCCAAAGCCGCTTTGGAATTATTTGTTGAAGTAGCCAAAGAGTGGAAAGCCAAAGGCAAGCTCAAAGACTACAGCGACTGGGTTAGCCGTTGCCAAGAGCGTAAGCGTTTAATGCTGCGCAAGACCAATTTTGATAATGTACCTATCAAACCACAGCGCGTATACCAAGAGATGAACTCGGTATTTGGTCGCGATACGGTTTATGTATCGACCATTGGTTTATCGCAGATTGCAGGCGGTCAGTTCTTGCACGTCTATGGCGCTCGCCAGTGGATCAATTGCGGTCAAGCTGGCCCCTTGGGATGGACTATTCCTGCAGCACTCGGCGTGTTAGCCTCCGACCCAACGAAGACAGTGGTTGGCCTTGCTGGTGACTATGATTTCCAGTTCTTGATTGAAGAGCTGGCTGTTGGCGCGCAATTCCATTTGCCGCTCGTCATGGTGTTGGTGAATAACAGCTACCTTGGCTTAATTCGCCAAGCGCAGCGTGGCTTTGAGATGGACTACTGCGTCCAGCTCGCCTTTGACAACATCAACGTCGATGACCAAAACCTCAAGGGCTATGGCGTTGATCACGGTAAAGTCGTTGAAGGCCTTGGCTGTAAGGCTCTGCGTGTGACCGACCCCAGCAAGATCAATGCCGTTTTGATCGAAGCGCAAAAGATGGCCAAAGAGCACCGCGTACCGGTAGTAGTGGAAGTGATCCTCGAGAAGGTGACCAATATTGCAATGGGTACCGAGATCAATAATGTCAATGAGTTTGAAGATATTGATTGCCGTCACCCTGCTGGTACCGAAGGATTGGTTACTGCCGGTTTGCTCGAGTAATTGCTTTAATCAACAGAATGCTGTTCTAATGCGGTATTACGAAGGTAATACCGCAATTTTTTGCCCTTTAGGTTTTGCTTGTTTGAATTTGATAAGGAATAGGAATGCCGAAGTTTGCTGCCAATCTCACCATGTTGTTTAATGAAGTTCCATTCATGGAGCGCTTTGACAAGGCTGCAGCAGCCAAATTCAAGGCAGTGGAGTTCCTATTTCCGTATGCATTTCCAGCTGCTGACATAAAGGCAAAACTCGATCAAAACAAACTGGCTTTGGTACTGCATAATTTGCCCGCAGGAAATTGGGAAGCCGGTGAGCGTGGCATTGCCTGCCTACCAGACCGCGTTGAGGAATTCCGTAAAGGTGTATCGAATGCGGTGGAATATGCTACTGCCCTTGGCGTGAAGCAGGTGAACTGCTTAGCCGGAAAAATGCCGGAAGGCGTTTCTCACGCTGTATTACGCACCACTTTTATTGATAACTTAAAGTATGCTGCCGCTGAGCTGAAAAAGGCCAATATCAAACTTCTGATTGAGCCGATCAATACCTTTGATATTCCAGGCTTCTTCTTATCCGGAACGCAGCAGGCCATCGATATCATCACTGAAGTTGGCTCGGATAATCTGTTTTTACAGTACGACATCTACCATGCACAGCGCATGGAGGGTGAGCTGGCCAATTCGATCCAGAAGCATCTTTCAAAAATTGCCCATATTCAGCTCGCCGATAATCCTGGCCGCAACGAGCCCGGCACTGGCGAAATCAGTTACGCTTATATCTTTGCCATGCTCGATCGCATTGGTTATACCGGCTGGATTGGTTGCGAATACAAGCCTGCAGCAACAACCGAAGCGGGCTTGGGTTGGTTAAAACCCTTCGCTTAAATTGGCTGCTGCCATATTGATTCGCTAGTTTGGCATTCCAATCAAGAATAGGGTTCTGCTCTTGCGAGATAATTTGCTTTTGCAGTCCCGCAACCCTGAACAATACAATCGATCACCTCAAATAGGATAACTACCATGTCACAACTCAAACTCGGTTTCGTCGGTCTTGGCATCATGGGCGCTCCCATGGCTGGGCATTTAGTTGCTGCAGGCCATACGGTTTATGTCAATACGCGCAGTAAGGTACCGGAGGCAATAGCAAAAACTGCTGCGATTCAGTGCGCAAGCCCGGCGGAAGTTGCCGAGAAAGCCGACATTATTTTTACGATGGTTCCCGATACCCCCGATGTTGAGCATGTTCTGTTTGGTGATAAAGGCATTGCTAGTGGCTTAGCGAATGGCGGTAAGGGCAAAGTAGTAGTGGATATGAGCTCCATATCGCCGATCGCTACAAAGGAATTTGCAAAGAAGATTAATGCACTGGGCGCTGATTATCTGGATGCGCCAGTCTCTGGCGGTGAAGTAGGCGCAAAAAATGCAACCCTGTCAATCATGCTAGGCGGAGATGAAGCCGTCTTTAATCGCGTTAAGCCAGTGCTGGAATTGATGGGCAAGAACATTAATTTAGTCGGCGGCAATGGCGATGGTCAAACCGCTAAAGTAGCTAACCAAATTATTGTGGCTCTGAATATTGAGGCGGTTGCTGAGGCGCTCTTGTTTGCCGCTAAGGCTGGCGCCGATCCTGCCAAAGTACGCCAGGCATTGATGGGTGGCTTTGCTAGTTCCAAAATTTTAGAAGTGCATGGCGAGCGCATGGTCAAGCGTACTTTTGATCCTGGGTTCCGGATTGAGTTACATCAGAAGGATTTAAATCTAGCGCTCAACAGTGCACGCGCATTGGGAGTATCTTTACCCAATACTGCCACCGCTCAGGAGTTATTTAATTCCTGCTCAGCCCATGGCGGTAAAGCATGGGACCATTCAGCGATGGTCCGCGCCTTAGAAAAACTAGCTAACTTTGAAATCGGCCAAAAAGCCTAATTTATTGTTCCTAGCTTGACTTAAACCAGTATTGAATTCAGTTGCATAATAAGCGGCATGAATTCACTACTGGTTGTTTACCTTCACGGCTTTCGTTCCTCCCCACGCTCAAGTAAAGCACGGATGACTGGCGATGCCGTCGCGCATCACGTCGAGCAGGGCGCCACCATCGAATGGTATTGCCCACAATTACATCCCTCACCTCAGGAATCCATGGACATGGTTCGGCGACACATTGATGCGTCCAAGGCAGATCGACTATCCGTAATCGGCTCTTCTTTGGGCGGCTTTTATACCAACTACCTTGCAGAGCAGTATGGCTGCAAGGGCATCGCATTAAATCCGGCAGTGAGGGCAGGGCGTGAACTGGCACCGCATGTCGGCATGATGACGACCTACGATAGCGAAGAGCCTTTTGATTTTCGGGCTGAATACATTGATGAGCTCAATCGCATGCAGGTGGAATCAATCACTCAGCCAGAACGCTATCTGCTATTGGCCGCGACCGGTGATGAGTTACTGGACTGGCGAGAGATGGCGGCTTTTTATCCCGGCGCCCAGCAGATCATTATTGAAGGTAGCGACCATGGGATTGCTAATTACAGCGATTATCTGGATGCGGTAATCCGCTTCGCTTGCGATTAATTATATAGGCTCATTTCATGAGCTTCT
>JBIIGG010000194.1:0-4270 GCA_044236575.1 Polynucleobacter sp.
GGCTTACTGCCGGATTTATTTAAAGAAGGCAAAGGGGTTGTGGCCGAGGGTCGCCTCAATTCCACAGGCTCTTTTACGGCAAGCCAAGTCCTGGCCAAACACGATGAAAACTACATGCCGCCCGAAGCGGCAGATGCCTTAGCTAAAGCGAAAAAACCATGATTCCTGAAATTGGCCAAGTTGCTTTAATTCTGGCATTGATGACAGCGCTGGTATTGGGTATTGCTCCGCTCGTTGGCGCGCAAACCAATCGACCTGCCCTGATGAATTTAGCGAGGCCATCCGCCATTGCGCTCTTTTTGTGGGTGACCTTCGCGTATGTCTGCCTCGTTATCTCATTTATCAATAACGATTTTAGTGTGCTCAACGTGGCACAAAACTCCAACTCTGCGCTTCCCTTGATGTATCGGATTGGGGCTTCGTGGGGCAGCCATGAAGGCTCGATTTTATTGTGGTGCTTCATGATGGCTGGCTGGACGCTTGCGGTCGCCATTTTTTCAAAGCACCTGCCGATCAAAATGATTGCACGCATTCTTGGCGTGCTGGGCCTCTTGAATATCGGTGTGCTCTTGTTTACCTTACTCACATCTAATCCGCTGGATCGGATGCTGCCGGCAGCATTGGAGGGCAAAGACCTCAATCCCCTACTGCAAGATCCCGGCATGATTATTCATCCGCCTTTTTTATACATGGGCTACGTTGGCTCTGCAGTTGCCTTTGCGTTTGCGATTGCAGCCCTGCTCTCCGGCAGGCTGGATGCAGCATGGGCAAGGTGGTCACGACCCTGGGTCACCTCAGCATGGTGCTTCTTAACGATCGGTATTGCACTCGGTAGCGCCTGGGCGTATTACGAATTGGGTTGGGGTGGTTGGTGGTTTTGGGATCCGGTTGAAAACGCCTCCTTCATGCCATGGCTCGTCGGTACGGCATTGATTCACTCGCTTGCAGTTACTGAAAAACGCGGCGGCTTCAAGATGTGGACTGCGCTCTTGGCAATCCTGGCTTTTTCGCTTTCACTACTGGGCACCTTCTTGGTTCGCTCCGGAGTCATTACTTCCGTCCACGCGTTTGCTACCGATCCGAAGCGCGGTATTTTCATTCTCGGTTTCCTGGCCCTGGTAGTTGGTGGTTCGCTATTGCTGTTTGCATGGCGCGCGCCTAAAGCCAATATTGGCGGCGATTTTGGCACCGTGTCACGCGAGAGTATGTTGCTAAGTAATAACGTCTTGCTTTTAGTGGCAACTGCAGCTGTTCTGCTCGGAACCTTGTATCCGATGCTGCTCGATGCCCTGGATCTCGGCAAGATCTCGGTAGGCGTTCCCTACTTTGAGGCAGTATTTGTTCCGCTGATGACACCGGCACTCTTCTTAATTGGCATTGGACCCATCTCACGCTGGCGTCAATCCCCTGTGATTGATTTAGCGCATAAATTAAAGTGGGCTGCTGCGGTGAGCGTGATTAGCGCCATCCTTGCCCCACTGGTGCTGCGCAGTTGGACTCCACTGGTTAGCTTTGGCCTGTTTTTAGCGATCTGGATTATTGCGACGACTTGTACCCAATTGCTTGAGCGCGCCTTTAGTAACCGGGAGCGTGGCGTGATTAAAAATCTTGCTGCTCAGCCGGCAAGTTATTACGGTATGTTCCTCGCGCACATCGGCGTTGCGGTTTTTATTATTGGCGTAACCGGCGTACGAGGTTTTGAGTCGGAAAAAGACGTGCGCATGGCCATTGGCAGCAGCATCGAAGCCGGTGGATATAACTTCCAATTTTTAGGAGTTCAAGCCATACAGGGGCCCAATTACCAAGCCGTTCGGGGTGTATTTGATGTCAGCCAGGGCGGCAAAGTTATAACGCGCATGGAACCGGAAAAACGGGTCTATACCGCCAGTCAAATGCCAATGACCGAAGCAGCGATTGATCCAGGCTTAACGCGCGACCTGTATGTCTCCCTGGGGGAACCCATTAATGCCAATGAGTGGACGGTACGCATTCACATCAAACCATTTGTGGACTGGATTTGGGGCGGCTGTCTATTTATGGCCCTGGGTGGTTTTTTAGCGATTACGGATCGCCGCTACCGGAAACGCAAATGAAACGCTACATGATTCCCATCGGAATCTTTGTCGTCTTTTTTGGCTTCTTGGCTGCCGGTCTCCAGCTCAATCCGCGTGAAGTACCATCACCGCTAATTAATAAAAGTGCTCCCACCTTTACATTGCCAGTGCTGGGTAAAGACAACACCACCTTCTCTCCTGAAGACATGCGGGGCAAAGTGTGGGTTCTAAATGTATGGGCATCATGGTGTGCGGCCTGCCGCGATGAGCACCCCCATTTAATTCAGTTTGCGAAAACCCAAACAACACCCCTATTGGGGCTCGATTACAAAGACAAGCCCGACGATGCCGTGCGCTGGCTTAAAGAGTTTGGAGACCCCTATGTGCTTTCAATTTCGGATTTAAAGGGTCAGGTTGGTATTGATTATGGCGTCTACGGCGTGCCAGAAACCTTTGTGATTGATAAAACTGGGTTGATCCGTTTAAAACACATTGGTCCATTAACTCCTCAGGCGATTGAAGAAAAAATTCTGCCGCTGATTCAGAAGCTCAATAGCTAAAGCATGAAGCTAGCCCTATCCCCTACCTCAACCGTGCGTATTAATTTAGCGCAGATTTGGCTTAGTGCCATTTGCTTGGCTTTAGTGTTCTTGACACATTCAACATCGTCCCACGCTCAATCGGCCAAACCCGTTGCAGAAGATCCAGTCCTAGAGAAAAAAGTGATTGCCTTGTCTAATGAATTGCGCTGCTTAGTTTGCCAAAATCAAACCATTGCCGACTCCAATGCTGAATTAGCAGTTGATCTACGCAATCAAGTACGCAAACAGCTTAGCGAAGGGAAGTCGGATCGCGAAATTTTGGATTACATGGTGCAGCGCTATGGTGAGTTTGTTTTGTATCGCCCACCCCTGAGCTACAAAACCATTTTGCTGTGGGCCGGCCCATTTGCGCTTTTGCTGATTGCCATGTTTATTTTGATCCAGCAAATTCGGCTGCGACACAAACGCCTTGCCTCGGAAGAATTCGATCAAACGGATTTATCCCGAGCCCGCAAACTGCTTGATTCTTCATCGGGAGATCGCTCATGATGACTTTCTTAGCCATTGCCATCGGCATGATTGCGATTGCGACCGTCCTTTTAGTCTTGCCTTTGCGTAAAAAAACGGTTGCCGCCACGGGCGAGCAAGAGGAGAACATTGTTATTTTGCGTGACCAACTCAGTCAACTCGATGTCGATTTTGCAGAAGGCCGTATCGCCGCAGATCAACTGCAAGAGGCGCAGCATGATATTGAAAAACGCTTGCTACTGGAAGAGCGGGCGATTGCTGCTGATCAGGCCCCAGTAGGCGCTAAAGCCAAGCGCATTTTATTTCCAGCGCTTCTCATTGGTATTGGCGTACCTGTTTGCAGCGTACTGCTCTACCTTTGGATTGGTAATCCTGTAGCGACCGACCCCCTAGTCAAGAGTCAACAGCCTGCTCTGACGCAGCAAGACATTCAAAATATGGTTGAGCAATTGGCGTCTCGCCTCGAAAAAGACCCCAATAATCCGGAGGGCTGGCAAATGCTGGCGCGCTCTTACGCCGCAATGCAGCGCTTTCCCGAAGCCGCCAAAGCCTATAAGAAAGCCTTGGAACTTAATCCAAATAATGCCCAATTAACCATCGATTACGCCGACTTTTTGGCCTATCAAAACCAAAGTGTCAAAGGTGAGCCGATGCGCCTGATCATGAGAGCGCTTGAGCTGGATCCCAATAATATTAAAGCGCTAGCACTTGCTGGCACGGCCTTCTATGAAGAAGGTCAGTTTGCTAAAGCAGAGCAATACTGGGCAAGGGGCTTAAAACTCGTTCCACCCGATGGTGAAGTAGCCAAGGCCTTTACCGCCAATATTGCCGATGCCCGGCAGGCAGCAAGCACAAAGAAAAAGTAAGCTTTAGCCGAGCACGATCACAGGCAAGCTGGAGTGCACAATCACCTCGTTGGTTTGGCTGCTCAATAGCACTCCTTTGATCCCCGTGCGCTTGTGTGAGGCCATCACAATCACATCGGCCTTGGCTTTTTTGGCCGCAGCCAATACACCACTAGCCAAACTAGGGCTAAAGGTATGCAGTGTTTTTACTGCTACGCCGTTACCCAAAACTGTCAAAGCATTTTTGAAGAGGTTTTTAGCAAATGCTTCACAGGCTTTTTTATGGTCATTCTGCGAATAG
>JBIIGG010000123.1:0-4263 GCA_044236575.1 Polynucleobacter sp.
TCATTGGACTCATTTTTATCCCGACTGCCCAAGGACCCCTCTTCGCCCCCTTCTCCATCCACCACTATTGCACGCGGGAAACTGAGGTAGTCTGATTCGGAAAGGTTGAGCAGATTGCCAACGCGTTTGGCGGCATTGATTTTTAGCGGGTAGCTGTAGAAGGAGCTCATGCCCCCGTCTTCCAACTCTGAAATCATTTTGGCGGATAAACAGCATAAGCTTGCTAGCTCACTACGCTCATACCGGCGCGCCTCCCTAGCCGCCTTCAGAGCGGATCCAAGAATATCTGGCATTGAGGTATTTTTTACTGGCGACATGCCTTTTATCCTGTTCTTTGCTGCACCGCAATAAAACTAGGTACGGTAAAGTAACTTTTGTCTCTATTGTTTATTATGTTGAATCTTAGCAAATTAGCCCGCTACACAGGGACTTTATTCGGCATGGGCCTGCTTAAGAAAAATCAATGCCAACTGATAAAATAAGCGAACTCAAGGAATAACCCTTCTCTAAAGAGGACAAATAGCAAAATGCAGCTTATTTGGATTTCAGGATCCACTTCGACCATGAAGCAAATCAAAATAACGGGTAGAACCCTAATAAAGATTGCTTTTTTGTCTATTAGCGTCTTTCTAATCGTCGGGATCGGCATCCACTTTCTTGGTTTTCGGGTGGCCATTCGATTTAGTCCTGAAATGACGAAAGAAATGGGTGGCGTTATCACCCGCAAGGAAATGGAGGAGATTGAAGCCCATTACCGCGAGAATCTGCAAGCCCTTCAGAAGCAAATTCCGCTCATCGAAAGCAAGATTGGCGAACTGACAAACCTCAAAGATCAGTTCTCAGAGCTGTCGACCCCCACTACAACGAAAAAATGATGCCCCAATTCAGGGCAATGGGTGTAGACCCCCTTTTTATCGTCTGGCCATATTGTTATAGTATGGTTTCACATTGATTACTTCAGGAAATGGAATATGACGGATAACAATCCAAAAGGGTCTCTTTTTGTTGGTGAAGGCGTCATTGTTAAAGGCACATTTGAAGTGCCAGAAATGGCTGTCGTTGCTGGACTAGTAGAAGGTGAGCTCAACACAAAAGAAGTTTTAGTGGATACCACTGGTATTGTGAATGGACGAATCAATGCGGAAGTCGTAGAAATTCGAGGCGAAGTGACTCAAGGTCTTCATGTAACCAATCACCTTAATATTCGCTCCAGCGCTAAGATTACTGGCCTTACACAATACGCTGAAATGAGCGTTGAAAAAGGTGCAAAGCTGAGTGGTGAGCTCAGGGTGATCGACCCTATTCCGTCGCCTACAAGCTACTCGTCTTCCAGCAGCCAAACTTATCAAAATACTGACTCAAGCGGCACCGAGTAAGTAGCTTTAAGCCTTCATCAAAATGCCCCTATATTGGGGCATTTTTTATTTATGAACCGCTATCGGATTTAGCTGCGATTGCCTTCATCATGGAAAGCATTTGGAAATACGGCGGTGGGGGGTCATTAAATTCAGAATTATCAAATGCAGTAATTCGCGTCTTATCGATCGCTTTGAAAATTTCCGAGTCGAATTGAATGCCCCTGGGAGCCTCGTCCAAACTGTAGGAATCTGCATCTACCTTGGAGACCATTTTCACCACTTCAGCTCTGCCCCCTTCAATCCGCACAATCCAAATATCGGTATAGCCAGTAGTATCTCTAAACAGAGTCCAGCGACCCCAACTCACATCGTCATCTTGCATATAGGAATCTTGTTCTAACACCCTAAGCACGCTACCGCTGTACTTAAATAATGCAGATAAATTTTCATTAATGTCGTTCATAAAATAATGCATTTTGATTGCGTCATCAAATGCAGGTAAGCCTTGTTCTGCAAGGCTTTGCTCGTATTTTTTAAAGGCCTTATTGCAGCCATCGACCCGCAGTTCTGGGTTTGATTCCACTTGCTCTGCTGGCTCTAATGCAATCGATTCTTCATATGCTTGGCGTGCCTGCAAGCTAATATTTAAAAAAAGCGTATGTGACTCAGGGCTAATTCCATAGGTATTAAACCAATGCTTTTCAATATCCAAACAGGCCTGCGCTAACTGCGCGTGCAGAAAGTCATCCTTTGGAAAATCAGCTTCGCAGGCATAGAGTTGATCAACCAAACGCGCTACTTCCGCTCCCGATTTTGGGCTGCTGGCATGCCAAAAGTCTTGGAAGCTATCGTATTTAAATCGCTCGCAATAAAACTGGAAAACGTTCAAGTCAAATTGCAGTTGGCCCATGAACGAGGGCTTGCCTTTTACTAAATCGAATAATCCCATGGCTACCTGTTCTTAATATGGCGTATCTAAAGGAATGGCGCATCCAGCACGCTTTATTTACTTTTTATTTTGCTCCAATTCGCCTGAAAAATTGCCGCCGAATCAGAGGATCCTTGTGGATCTTCGCCGTTGGTCGATATCATCAAGCCATTTAACTTAGCGCCATGTTCAATTCCCAGCTGGCCGTAGGTAATATCGCCACGCACTTCTGCACCCTCATGCAATTCGACGCGCTCGGTAGCATAAATATTGCCCTCCACTCGTCCTGCAACCAGTACTCGAAATGCAAAAATATCACCCTGAACCACGCCCGTTTTACCCAGCGCAATACTGACGCTTTTGCCCTGACGCGCTTCAATATTGCCAATGACGCGCCCGTCAATACGCAGGCTCTCATTGGCAACTAGCCTTCCATGCACCTCGGTTGCCGGTCCTATGATTGTTTCAAAGGACTCCATGGTGGGCTGCAAGAACTTAATCGATTGGGATTTTTTGAAGATCATCTTTCATTTTCCTTTGAGCGCCATGCCTTTATTTTGGCAGGGCATTCATTCTAGCTTCATTCAGCCAAGCTAATACGGGATCCTTATTGGCGGAAATAGTGCATTAAGTTAGTAAATACAAACTTAATGATTCAGCAATTCAGGGCGTAGAGTTAGCTGCGATGGCTTATCTCCCCATGAAAATGGCGAAAAGGGCGGCGCCCATACTGTTTATTCGATGGACTGTGCCAGTAATGCTATTTCTTGGGGACCAATCCAGCGCCATTGACCCTCTTTCAGATCGTCTGGCATGACGTAATTTCCGATCGAGGATCGATGCAATAGAGCGACGTGATTTCCCACCACAGCCAGCATGCGCTTGACCTGATGGTAACGCCCTTCCACAATCGTCATTGCTAAGCGCCGCTCATCCAGAAGGGTGCAGGCTTTGGCAAAACAAGGGCTGGGATCATCATCCAACACAACACCGCCCAGTAAGTGGTCGATTTGCTTTTGGGTAACTGGCTCAGCCGTAGTGATTTCATAAACCTTGCCAATGTTTTTCTTGGGGGTAGTCATGCGGTGAATAAATTGCCCATCATCCGAGAGCAGCAATAAGCCCGTCGTGTCTTGATCAAGGCGTCCAACGCACTGCACTGCTCGCTCAATCAAAGGCCTTGGCAACAAACTGTAGACGCTGGGGTGATGCTTGGTCTTATGGGAGCATTCGTAATTGGCAGGCTTATTAAATGCGATATAGGCTTTTTCGTGATACGCCCAATCGATGCCTTCAACCCGTAATACCAGGCCTTCTGGGTCCATTTTGATTTCTGGGTCATCGGCCAAGATACCGTTCACCTCGACTAAATCGGCATAGACTAAGTCACTGCAATAGCGCCGCGTACCAAAACCTTGGCTAAAGAGTATTTTTTCGAGCGTAAGGGGTTTGGCCATGCAATGGGATTGATTGGGTGAATGTCTGCTTAGCAGAATACACCGATCAACCCACTGCTAGCACAGCAATACTACTGTTTATGTTGCTCGACGTGGAAAGTCGCTTTTTCTAAGGCATCCACGGCATCAATGCCCACCATATCAGCACCTAAATCCTCAACTAATTCTGGGTTTTGATTAAAAACGGGGCTACCAATCATGATGCCAACGTGAGGGTTCAAGGATACCGATCGAACTTCGCTGATCATGCGCTTGAGATCCGGAAATTGCTCTTGCAAGCTTGCGGATAAGCCGACGACATCAAACCATTGCGTTTTGGCCATGCGCAAAATATCCGCCTCGGTTGCGGCAAGCTCGCCCCACACACGCCAACCGGCACGGGCAAAGAATTCCGACACCATAAAAAGACCGAGGGTATGTTGCGAACCAGGCAAGGGGACTAGCATCACGCTCTTGCCTTGCTGTTTGTACTCGGCATACTCTTGGAACATGGGACTTAAGTCATACATCAACTGTTTGA
>JBIIGG010000124.1:0-4239 GCA_044236575.1 Polynucleobacter sp.
TAGGAGCGCTGAGGACGACCATTCCGGCTGGCTGCCCGGCGTCATCCGCATGGAAAATCTCACTTCCTGGGCCGGTAGGGGCATTTGCAAGTTGATCGATGGGGCAGTGGGCTAGCTGCAGGCGCCGTTTAATCGCCCCGCGGTATTGGCTACGTGCCACGATCTCTTGGCCGGGGTAGCACCCCTTTTTAAAATCAACGCCGTACACAGACTCGAAGTTCACCATTTGGGGCACAAATTGATCTTGGGTTGCGGCAACGATGCGGGGAATGGCGCTCATGATTTCTAGGGACCGCCACAGAATAGCGGCATCCTCAGAAGCCACTTCGATTGGCGGCGACTCAGTAGCAATGGGTTGGGCGATCAGTACCCGTTGCATCGCCACACCTGCTGTGACAACGTCTGGCAGTTGCAGCAGGATGCTGGTTTCATCTACTTCCAGATTATCCAGTGTTCCGCTGGTGCAGTAGCCTGTAATCGCCCAACTGCCGCTGGCATCGGCGACCGTTACTTTGGAGCGTAAGACGAACATAGCTAAGCGCTTTGCAATACTGGCTGCGATGTCTTTCGAAATAAACAAGCAGAATCGCTTGCTCCCATCCGCTTTTGAAAAAAGGCCGAGCCATGCGCTGGCAATTAAGCGGCCCTTAGGGCTGCAAAAGCCAACGAGGCGAACTGCATCAGGTCCGCTGGCAATCGCAGGAGGCACTACTGCGGTCAGCCCCAAAACCGAGTTGGTGAGTTGGTTTTGTAAAAAACTGGCCGCATCGTCGCCCTCAACGATAATGAGTCCCCAGTCGGCGAGATTGGCAGCGGTTTTCATAAGATAGATCTTTTTTAGGGTGGTGTAGGGCGTGCGATTTGCATAAACAAAGTCTAGACGCTTTTATCATAGCCTGATGCGAAAAAAACGCGCGCCATTTTGGGCATTCCCCCTCAAACTCTTCGGAATCACGGTTCTAGTAGCCTTATTCTTTTATGGCACCCTGTTTTCTTGGGGGGTAGTTCCTTCTGTAGCCAATGACCCGGGAAGGCTGGGCGGTTTTACCGCCAAAGTCAATCCCAAATCTGGGGTTGCGAGCATTGCACAGCAACTCCGTAGACAAGGCATTGAGGTCAACGGCATCCTGTTTCAGTTGGGAGCACGCGCCTTGCTGGTTCATGCCAAGCTTAAGCCTGGAACCTACCTATTTCCCTTGGAAGCCAGTACCGCGACCATTTTATTTAAGATGGCTCGGGGCGACAGTATTAAAGAGTCGATTGCTTTTGTGCCCGGCATGACCATTTGGCAACTGCGGCAAATGGTCGATACCCATCCTGCTTTGGAGCACCAAACTAAGGGACTTGGTTCTACGGCGTTTTCTAAGATAGTAGGTTTAAGCGATGCCAATGCAGAAGGACTCTTTTTCCCCGACACCTATGTTTTTGATCCCGGTGAAAACGACCTCGCAATCTACCGCCGTGCTGCAGATGCAATGCAAAAAAATCTAGCAAAGGCTTGGAGTAACTCTCCCAATACAAGCCCAATAAAGACCCCATACGACTTGCTGATCTTGGCTTCGATCATTGAAAAAGAAACCGGCAAGGCCAGCGAGCGCGCGCAAATTTCAGCAGTGTTTCATAATCGCTTGAAAATAGGGATGCGCCTTCAAACTGATCCCACGGTGATTTATGGCATCGGCCCCGGATTTGATGGCAATCTGCGTAAAGTGGATCTTCGCCGCGACAGTCCATACAATACCTATATGCGTGCCGGCTTGCCTCCAACCCCGATTGCGATTCCCAGCATGGAATCCCTGCTTGCAGCAGCTAACCCTGCAAAAAGCGATGCCCTGTATTTTGTGGCTAAGGGCGATGGCAGTAGCCACTTCTCCAAAACACTGCTGGAGCATGAAAAAGCCGTTGACCAATATCAGCGCTCCATTAAAGCGCCAGCAAAGAGATCATCACCGTAATGGATGCCACGATGAATGCGAATGAGCCTGGATTTTTTATTAGCTTTGAGGGCATCGATGGCGCTGGAAAAAGTACCCACATCGCCGCTTATTGTGAGCTACTCAAAGAGCGCTTTCCGGATCGCACCATTATCGTCACACGTGAACCAGGCGGTACTGTTTTAGGTGAGCAACTCCGATCCCTCTTATTGGATGCGCCGATGCATTTGGAAACCGAAGCCTTGCTCATGTTTGCCGCGCGCCGTGAACATCTAGCGCAAGTCATTGAACCCGCTCTTGCAGCTGGGCATATTGTGGTGTCCGACCGCTTTACCGATGCCAGCTTTGCTTACCAAGGTGGCGGACGCGGACTCTCGATTGAAAAACTCAATGCTTTGGAGCAATGGGTGCAAATGCAAAGCGATGGACGCTTACTGCAGCCAAATACTACTTTTTTGTTTGACTTGCCGGGAGCAGTAGCTGAAGCACGTCGCTCGAAAGCGCGCACACCCGATAAATTTGAGCGGCTTGATCTGGCTTTCTTTGAGCGGGTTCGGCAGGAATACCTGCGAAGAGCAGAGGCAGACCCCCAGCGTTTTGTATTGGTTGATGCTACTCAAACGCAAGAGGTGATTTGGGATTTCTTATGCCAAGCCCCCTTGGCGATTCGATGATTGCACCTTGGTTACAGCCACAGTGGGATGGCATTGATTTAGCTGCTTGCCCGAATGCCTTGCTACTCCATGGGCAAGCGGGTATTGGTAAAGCCGATTTTGCGCTATCGCTGGCTAAAGCCCTGCTATGCGAGGCATCACCAAACGGAACGAATAAGCCATGCAATTGCTGTGAGGCATGCCGCTGGTTTGATACTGGCAATCATCCCGACTTTGTTGCGCTGGTTCCGGAGACGCATCGCTGCTTTATGCCAAATAAGGCGCTCGAGGGCGCCGATGGCGATCCTTCGCCGAGTAAAAAAGCAAAACTGCTGCGCGATGACGAGGGCGACTCTGCCGAAAAAAAAGAGAAGAAGAATATTGCCATTGAGGAAGCACGATCAGCCATTGAGGGCTTAGCAATCGGCACGCACCGCGGCGGCAATCGCGTTGTCTTGGTTTACCCTTTAGAGTCCTTGCGAGCAGATGCAGCCAACACCTTATTAAAGTCATTGGAAGAGCCGCCCGCCAGTACTATTTTTATATTGGTAACGAGTCGTCTTGATCGTGTCTTGCCGACTATTCGTTCTCGCTGCCGCTTAATAGCTCTACCACCACCCGATCGAGCAAGTGGTCTTGAATGGCTTCGCAAGGAAATTGCAGCCCGCCCCGAGCTGACCGTCTCTGGCGATGAGCTGGAAACCATTTTTTATGAGCAGGGTGGGGCGCCTTACGCGACCCTCGATTTTCTATCGGCCAAGCAAGATCAAAACGAGAAGGATGAGCTTTTTGTTTCGATTCAGGCCTCCCGCTATTTATTGCAAGGCCTATCCCAAGGCCTGCGGATTGATTGGCTGGATGTAGCAGAAAAAACCCACAAAGCATCCTTTGCAGTATTGCTCGCTTCGATGCAGCGTTGGTTAGCTGATTTACAAGGCAGTGCGCAGGCAAATGCCGTGCGCTTTTATCCCAAGCATGCTGGAACGATTGCGGTTTTAGCAAAACAGGTGCGTATTGAAAAGTTATTGCGCCTTTGGAAAGGGGTCACCCAGGCTCGCCGTCATGAAAACCACCCATTGGCTACCCGCATTCAGCTGGAGTCCTTGCTGATGCAATACCAGCAGATTTTTGGGGATTAATTCCCAGATCGGTAGATTGGTTAGCCGAGGAGGGTGCTGGCGATTAAAATGGAATGATGTTCATTGACTCCCATTGCCACCTTGATTTTCCGGAGTATCGCGAGCGCCTGCCCGAAGTGCTTGCCAATATGGCAGCCGCCCAGGTTAGCCACGCACTCTGCATCTCAGTCGATCTCCCTGACTTTCCATTGGTGCGGCAATTAGCTGAGACCCATCCCCACTTGTATGCCTCGGTTGGCGTACATCCCGATTACGAAGATACGCCTGAGCCCACCGTCGATTTTTTGGTTGAGGCAGCAAAGCACCCTAAAGTGATTGCGATTGGCGAAACGGGGCTGGACTATTACCGCATGGCCGACCGGGCGTATGCCGAAATGGAGTGGCAGCGCAACCGCTTTCGGACGCATATTCGGGCGGCTATAGAGTCAGGCTGCCCCTTAATCATTCATACCCGCTCGGCCTCTGAAGACACCATACGGATCCTTAAGGAAGAGGGCGCTGATCGCATTGGCG
>JBIIGG010000125.1:0-4231 GCA_044236575.1 Polynucleobacter sp.
GATCGACTAAAGCAATTGTTTACGAGCTCGAGCCCCCTGCAGAAAAAAATTCGCAATTGGGGCATGGGCTTAGTCAACCGAAGCCATCTGATGAAACGGCATTTAATCAAAGAAGCCTTAGGAGAAGTGCAATGAAAAATAATCTACGAAATACCGTTTCCGCCTTAGCATTGTGCGCTAGCGTGATTGGCCTATTGGCCAGCTCTCCCATTGCGCAGGCTCAGAACACCCAGCAGATTAAAGCAGAGTTACAAAAACGCTTAGGTAGCACTGCCAACATTAAAGGGGTATCGGCCTCACCCGTACCAGGCTTATTTGAAGTGCAACTCAATAGCGAAATCTTTTATACCGATGCCAACGCAAAATACTTGATTCAGGGTGAAGTCATTGAATTAGCCAGTGGACAAAACCTAACTGAAAAGCGTCAGGCCGATCTCAATCGGATTCGCTGGTCTGATCTACCTCTGAGTAATGCTGTCAAAATGGTGCGCGGCAATGGCAGTCGTCAACTCGCTGTTTTTGCTGACCCCAATTGCGGTTACTGCAAGCGCCTAGAAAAAACATTGCAGCAGCTGGATAACGTGACGGTATACACCTTTTTATTGCCGATTCTATCTGCAGACTCGATGCAAAAGTCCAAACAAATTTGGTGCTCTGCGGACGCCTTAAAAGCATGGACCGACTGGACCATCAATAACACTGCACCGAGCGGTAAGGGGGAATGCGCTACACCGATTGATAAGAACCTGGCCTTGGCTAAGTCCTATGGCATCACCGGCACACCCACCATCTTCTTTACCGATGGCTCACGCTTCCCAGGTGCAGTGCAATTAAGCGACATTGAAAAGAAGTTTGCGTCGCTGAAGTAAATTGCCTCGTACTTTCAGAAAAAGCTTACATAAATAGAGGATTATTTACAGCATGACCCTGTATAATCGTGTAAATTGTTAATTAACACACTACAGAAAATTAATGATAAAATCATTTAAACATCGGGGTCTTAAAGAGTTTTTTGAGAATGGTAGTCGAGCTGGAATTTTGCCGCACCATGCAAAAAAACTACAAATATTGCTTACTGCATTAAATATTGCTAAAACCGAAAAAGATATGAATGCTCCTAGCTGGGATCTTCACTCCCTCTCTGGCAATCTTCGTGAGCATTGGTCGGTTAAGGTCAGCGGGAATTGGCGTATCACTTTCAAATTTGATGAAAGTGATGTTGAATTAGTTAATTATCAAGATTATCACTAGAAAGAATACATATGATGAATATGCATAATCCAGCTCACCCCGGTGAAGTATTGAGGCAGTGGCTTCCCGAAGGCATGCGCATTGAAGATGCTGCCGAGCAACTGCACATTTCACGCACGACGCTGTCCAAAGTCCTTAATGCCAAATCTGGACTCACTGCGCCAATGGCATTACGTCTTGCCTCTTGGCTTGGCACTTCGCCAGACCTATGGCTTGGTATGCAACTTCAATGGGATCTACGCCAAGCAAGAAAACTGCGCCTTCCAAAAATAAAACCATTAAAGCGTTTAGAAGTATCCACCTCCTAAAATAAAAATGTCTCTCCCAGCAATTCAATACACCGTCCATGCCGCCGACTTAGATGGTCATCGCTATGAGGTTACCCTGCGCATCGCTAATCCCAATCCTGCAGGGCAAGTGCTCCGCATGCCAGCCTGGATTCCGGGCAGTTATTTAATTCGGGACTTTAGTAAACACATTGAAACCATCGCTGCTTTTTCCATCTCGGATACAACAGAGACCGAGTTGCAGCTCGAGCGCATCGACAACGACACCTGGAAATTGCCTCAAATCAATTCGGGATCTGTAGTCGAAGTTCGTACTACCGTGTATGCCTTTGATACTTCGGTTCGCACTGCATATCTGGATTCGGAGCGCGGCTTTTTTAACCCCAGCAGTCTGTGCTTAGCTGTCGAAGGCCGGACTCACTTGCCTACTGCGCTTGCGATTGCGCCCATCGGTACGTGGTCGGTAGAAACTACTTTAAGTCGCGTCAAGACCGATGCTGCCGGTTTTGGTTTTTACCTCGCGCCAAACTATGACGCCCTACTTGATCATCCGGTGGCGCTGGGGCATTTTCAGACGCTTGACTGGAAATCACGCGGCGTTCCGCACAGCATGGTGATTCAGGGCTGCTTGCAAGAAGTGGATCACAAGCGCCTCATTGCCGACCTCGGCGCAATTTGCGAATCGATCATTGAATTGTTTGAACCCAAAACAAAACAGGCGCCTTTTCAGCGGTATTTATTTTTAGTCAATGCGGTTTTATCCGGCTATGGTGGTTTAGAGCACGCAGACAGCACAGCCTTGCTGTGTAATCGCGATCACCTGCCGCAAGCGGGCTGCCCGCTTAATGATGATCACTACCGTGAATTTTTAGGCCTCTGCAGCCACGAATACATTCATGCTTGGTTAGTGAAGCGCATTCAGCCTAAAGCATTTCAACCCTACAACTTGCAAGGTCGCAATCACACACGCCTGCTTTGGCTCTTTGAGGGCTTCACCAGCTACTACGATGACTTGCAATTACTGCGTAGTAATCGTATTACCTTACATTCCTACCTTGATTTAGTTGCGAAGAATTGGAATATGGTTTTACGTGGCCCTGGTCGCCACAAGCAAAGCGTCGCTGACAGCTCCTTTGATGCTTGGACCAAGTATTACCAAGCGGATGAACATACACCCAATGCAGTTGTGAGCTATTACGCCAAAGGGGCCTTAATTGCTCTCGGCTTAGATCTACTCATTCGGGCACAAACTCACCAACGCAAATCCTTAGATACTGTTATGCAACTACTCTGGGCCGCCCATGGCAAGACGCAAGAGGGCCTTCTAGAGGATGGTTTTGATCGGATTGTGCTGGCTGCGATTGGACCTGATTTTAAAAAGCCCTGGCAGCAATTTAAGGCGCGCTACATCGAGGGTACCCATGATCTACCACTGGCTCAGTGGCTTACAGCCCAGGGTATTGTGGTTACCGACAAAAAAATGAGTCTGCTCGAGCATATGAAATTGCAATGGGCGATGCGCTACAACGACCAAAGTGGCTGGGTCAAAGTTACGCATGTGCTGGATGGCGGCATTGCTCAGCGCGCTGGTTTGGCTCCAGGTGATTTGATCTCTAGCATCAATGGCCAACGCCTTACTCCCAGTCGCCTGGATGCGGTGTTTGCACAATTACAAATGGGAACAAATGCAAACTTGCGTTTTTATCGCCAAGACTGTGAGCATGAGAGCCAATTTGTATTGGAGCCCTCGAGTCCGTTTGTGCAGTACCAACTGTCCATAAAGTAAATCAACTCTTCCGAACATGGCGTGGCAATGCTCAATGTAGAGGCGCTGATACCAGACGACTGGAAATTACTGCTTAGGGACTATCTCGCTTCACCGGATTGGCAGCTGCTAAAAACTAATCTGCACAAGGCAATTGAGAGTGACGCGAATGCCATCTGCCCTCCGCCCCCGCTATTCTTTCGGGCTTTAGAACTTACTCCAGTGGATGCGGTGTCGGTGGTGATTCTCGGGCAAGACCCCTACCACTCGCCAGGCCTCGCGCAAGGCCTAGCATTTTCAATACCAGCGTCGATTGTGCCGGGCTCACGCGCTTTTCCGAGCTCGCTGCGCAACATCAGCAAAGCTTTAGCACTGGAAGGGTTTGGTTCCTTGGCACATGGCGACTTACGTGATTGGGCTGAGCAAGGCGTCTTGCTTTTAAACACCGCGCTTAGCGTCAAACAAGGGGAAGCTGGCAGCCACTTTCATATGGGCTGGCAGAACTGTATCGATGCACTGATCCGGCAGTTGTCGATCGCAAAGCCCAATTTAGTTTGGCTGCTGTGGGGGGCGCATGCCCAGTCCAAAATTTCCTTGATTGAGCATGGGGAGCTTGGTTTAAAAGAGTCTACTCATCTGATATTGCAAGCATCACATCCTTCGGGCTTGGGGGTTTATAAAACAGCGCAGCCTTTTTTAATTCAGCAGCGCACGGGCGAGCAGCCCAATGCGAGCTGCGGCCATTTCACTAAAACCAATGATTGGTTGATTGCCCACGGCAAGAGCCCCATTTGCTGGATTAGTCCCCGGCAGCAACCGAAGCAAAGCGGCTTATTTACGGATAACCGTTAACAGCAAACCAGCAAGCCAGGCTGATCCGATTGCAGTGAGCCATTCCGCAATCTGGCCTGATTGAAATAGTCCCAAG
>JBIIGG010000126.1:0-4215 GCA_044236575.1 Polynucleobacter sp.
AGAAACACAAGGCAACGATTTTTTACACCGCACCGACGGCAATTCGTTCATTGATTAAAGCAGCTAGCGTCGATGACACCGTACATCCCAAAAATTACAATTTGTCCTCCTTGCGCCTGTTGGGTTCGGTTGGCGAGCCGATTAATCCTGAAGCGTGGATGTGGTACTACGAGAACATCGGCGGTTCGCGCTGCCCCATTGCGGATACCTTCTGGCAAACCGAAACCGGCGGGCATATGATTTCCCCATTGCCTGGCGCAACCCCAATGGTTCCAGGCTCATGCACCTTGCCGCTACCAGGCATCATGGCGGCGATTGTGGATGAAGCGGGGCACGACGTGCCGAACGGCAGTGGTGGCATCTTGGTGGTGAAACGCCCATGGCCTTCGATGATTCGTACTATCTGGGGTGATAACGAACGCTTCGTTAAAGCCTATTTCCCAGAAGAGTTAGGCGGCACTTTGTACCTTGCAGGCGATGGTGCGATCCGCAATAAAGACACGGGATACTTTACGATCACCGGCCGTATTGATGACGTACTGAACGTATCGGGTCACCGCATGGGCACGATGGAAATTGAATCCTGCTTAGTTGCTAATCCACTGGTTGCTGAGGCCGCTGTTGTTGGTCGTCCCGATGAGATGACCGGTGAGGCGATTTGCGCTTTCGTGGTTCTCAAAGGCGGCCGTCCTACCGGTGATGATGCGAAGAAGCTGGCGATGGAGTTGCGTAATTGGGTCGGTAAAGAAATTGGCCCAATCGCCAAACCCAAAGACGTGCGCTTTGGTGACAACTTACCGAAGACGCGCTCCGGCAAAATCATGCGCCGCTTACTCCGTGTGATTGCGAAGGGCGAGGAAGTGACGCAAGATACCTCGACCTTAGAGAATCCTGCGATCTTGGATCAGCTCAAGCAAGCACTGTAAGTACGCAGTTCTGTTGCATCAATGCTCAAAAAGAAAAGCCCGCGTGCGCGGGCTTTTCAACAACGATTACTTCACAAACTAGTGCTAAGACCTCTAGGGCAATACTGATATTGTAACTCAGTAAAGTAAACGCAATCAAGTCAATAATGATTGCGCGTTCACGGTTTTAATAATAGAGCGATGAATTTCGCTAACTAGTTCTCGCTCAAGCTTTTTCTCCACCAAAGCCTGGTTGTTAAACATTCGAAACAGTCGTTTTTTGCTTACGTGAGTAATGCATTCGCTGAGTGCCCATCTGTTACGAAAGCCATCATCAAATCCTGTGGCATCAAAAATGGCTGGTTTGAGGTAAATGTGAAAACCTCTTTCAACAGCGCTTAAATTAAAATTAGATGAAATTGGCACAACCAAACAGCAGCCATTTGGCAACTTGCCGTTCATCACAACAACCATTCTGCGTTTTCTAATCTCCGGACTAATTAGGCCGTTGTATATCGGGTGGAGCGGTGGTGAAACAAAGTTTCCAAAATCGCATTCTAAAATTTCACCAACTTTAGGGTTGTAATTGATCGACATAAGCCATTATTTTAATGGTCTTGCAGCGAGGCTAATTTGCTTAAGCCCCATAAGCAAAAGGGGCTGATAAATTTCTTTATTGATTGGACCATTTAAACATTTGATTCTCTTTTTTGTTTTTAAAACTCCAAATTTGAGAAATTTCTAGTTTTAACAGGTCGCTTAATCGTTGGGTCGTATAATCCAATATTCTGGAGAGGTGGATGAGCGGTTTAAGTCACACGCCTGGAAAGCGTGCGTAGGGTTAAACCTACCGCGGGTTCGAATCCCGCCCTCTCCGCCAGTTTCACTAAGCCCTCATCGAGGGCTTTTTTATTCGCCTTAGAGCGATAAATGACAGTTGTTTTAAGTGTGGGGTTAGCCACTTCAATTTGTTTGATAATGGTTTCAATGGCAACACAAATTCAAACCCTCCATCGTTCAAAGTGGTTGCGGTATTTCATACTCAGCCTGCTTGGATTGATCGCAGCATTTTGGCTGCTGATCATGACCTGGGGCGTTCATTATTTAAAGCAATCGATTGAGAACTACAGTGCCAAGATCGGCTACCGTATCGAGTACCGCGATCTGCGCATTGCGCCATTGCAATTGCGACTGGAATTGGATGAAGTTAAGTTATCGAGTCGTGAAGCAAACACCATTCCTTTATTTACGCTGCGCCGCGGTGTGCTGCAATTGGATTTGCCGGCTATTCTTGCAGGCCGGATCGGCATTCGAGAGATCCAGTTAACAGATCCGCAGTTTCATGTGGAGCGTAGAGTGCATTCGGGCAAGCCGGGCCTGTGGAATTGGCAATCCTTTGTAGCTGCAGTTAGTAAAGCGCTACCCCCAAAAGATTCAGTATCGACCCCAAAAAAAATAGAGCTCGAGCGCTTTGGTATAGCTGGTTTACGCTTATCGCTAGACGATCAGCCCAATCGCTACCGCCATGATTTTGGTCCGATTGGATTGGAATTGCGTGACCTGGCCAACTTTAGCAAGGGGGGCAAGCAGGACACCCTCGAGGGTGATTATCAAATTGATCTGGGTAAGCTCGATATTCGTTTACCCAATTCGTCGCAGCGCATTCAGGTGGGGCGTGCGCATCTCTCGGGCAGTGTGGGTGCTGGCGAAGGTGATTTTTTGGCAATCGACTTAGCGGCTGTTTTAGATTCCGGAAAAGTAAGCTCGCACTGGCTCTTAGGTACCGTGGCCAACACCCTGTCCGGCGAAATTCAGTTGGAGCAGCTGCCTCTTGCTCCATGGCTCCCTTTTTTGCCGAGTAACAAGCCGCTGGTGATGCAAAGTGGCGTTCTCAATGGATCTCTGCAGTTTGCATTAGAGCCATCCGCCTGGTCTGTGAAGGGCGATTTAGTTTTCCCAGACTTGTATCTGCGTGAACCGAATTTGACTACGCCGCTACTCGCTTGGAAAGAAGCCAAAGTAGAGCAATTGAAATTCAAAAAGTACGATGATGGGCGGACGCATCTGGCCATGCACGAACTGGCATTGCTGAAACCCCAGATTCAATACGAAATTAATGAGAAGGGCTTCTCCAATTTCCGCCGTTTGTTTATGAAGGGTGGCGATAGCGAGGCGCCCGTAACTGAAGCTCCTGCCAAAACGGAGGAGCAGGGCAAAGCACCTGAAGAAAAAAATCCAAGCCCTAGTCCGGCAGCAACAAAGCCCAGTCTATTTACACTGGATCTGCGCTCGGTGCAGTTGCGTGATGCGAATGTGTTGTTCACCGACCTGGCAATTAAGCCTAAGGTGCAAGTAGCGATTCGAAAGCTCAAGGGCTCACTGTTGGGCATCAGCAATGAGCCGGGTCACTTTGCATCAGTTGCCCTAGATGGCGTTGTGGCCGAGTCGGGCAGCATGCGCGCAAGCGGGCAAATGGCCTTTGATGATCCGCGCCTTAATCACGATATCCAATTGCAATTTCGTAATCTGCCTTTAGGCTACTCCAATCCCTACTTCATGGCGTTTGCTGGTCGTCATATTTTGGGTGGCCGACTTGATCTCACGCTCAATTACAAATCGGTTGAAGGGCAACTCAAAGGTCAAAATCGCTTTGTGATTAAAAAGATTGAACTCGGTGAGGAGGTGCCCGAGTTCACGGGCAAGCGCCTGCCTTTAGGTTTAGCCGTTGCCTTACTGGAAGATTCGGATGATGTGATTGATGTGAAGATTGATATTGCAGGTAATGTCAATTCACCCGAGTTCAGTGCGGCTGGACTGGTTTGGCAGGCCGTGCGCACTGTACTGACTAATGTGGTGACGGCGCCGTTTCGTGCGCTTGCATCGTTACTGGGCATGCAGGGTGACCCAGCGATTTATGCGATTGCCGGCGAGGCTGCATTCTTGCCCGCGGACGAAGAGCGGTTTACGCAATTCAGTGACTTACTCGTCAAGCGACCGCATGCCACGATTACGCTGATTGGTACGTATGACACCCAATTGGACCGTCAGGAGCTGGCGCGGGCGAGAGCGGATCGAGCCATTCTGACGGCATCGGGATTTAAGTTGGAGGACAATGCGCCGCTGCCCGTGCCAAGTCTCTCTGATAAGCGCATCCAAGCAGGCATTAAATCAGCCTATGCTACCGAGATCGGCCGTATCAAGTTAACGCAGCGGATCTTGACCTTGCCAGACACTACTGAACGCTACCAGCAATTGCGCCAAGAACTGATTGCCCATTTTGTTGTAGACGATGCACAGTTGCAGGCTTTGG
>JBIIGG010000127.1:0-4186 GCA_044236575.1 Polynucleobacter sp.
AGCAGAGTGTAATAAATCGCCAGCATGGCCGCAAAGATCGCGGTCATCACCCAGAACCAGGTTGGCGCGTCGCGCGGCTCGAGCGCTTTTGCGGCAGCAGCTTCAGCTGCTTTTATTTCATCCGCACTCATTACCGGAGCTGCAGGAGCTGCCGCCGGCTTATCTTCTTCTGAGCCAGGTGGCAAGGACAGGCCGCCGCTATCGGCTTTTTCAGCGCCCGGAGGCAAGGATAGGCCGCTGCTCGACTCTTCGGCAGCTACGCCACTGCCCGCATCACCCATCTGCATCAATTCCATGCCAGCAACAGCTTCCACCGGGGCGGTAACCACCTTATAAATCGAGCCAGTAAAGATCGCAAAAACCAAGAGTGGTAACAATGCAATCATCAGGGACTGCAGTAACTCAGCGGGGCGTACATGAAGATTGCGCTTACCTTTTAGGGCAATGAGGATTGCAGGAATGACGTTCTGACTAATTTTTTCACCGAGTTCGGTATAGCTCATCGGCATCGGGACCGCGCGCTGGTCAAGTGCGAGGGGTGGCATTAGTTTGGGCTTGAATTTAGCCAAAATAATGACGTAACCGATGTACAAACCAGCCAGCATAATTCCGGGGAAAAATGCGCCAGCATAAAGCTGAACCACTGATACGCCTGCGGTTGCGCCATAGACAATCAGTAGTACCGAAGGTGGAATCAAAATACCCAAACAACCGCCGGCAGTAATACAGCCTGCGGATACGCGGGTGTCATAGCCTGCCTTGAGCATGGCCGGAAAGGCCAAAAGACCCATCAAGGTAACTACCGCACCCACAATACCCGTTGCGGTTGCGAAGATCGCGCAGGTAACGATGGTGGCAACGGCCAAGGAGCCAGGAACGCGCACCAAGGCTAAATGCAATGAGCGGAACAGTTTTTCAATTAAGTTGGCACGCTCGACTAAGTAACCCATGAACACAAATAGCGGAATAGAGATCAATACATCGTTGGTCATGACCGCATATGCCCGTTGCACCATCAAAGAGAGGGTATTGGTTAGGGCTAGCGAGGGATCTGCAAAGCTATACGCTATGAAGGTAAAGATCATGCCCATGCCCATCAGGGTAAAGGCGGTAGGGAAGCCCAGCATGATTGCCACAACAACGAGGGAGAGCATGAGCAGGCCCATATGGCCGCTCTCAATATTGCCCCAAGGAAGCAAGACAATGGTCGCAAGCACCACCAATGCCATGATGATGAAGCCGAATAATAGTTCCTTACGCATTGGTTTTCTCCTTATCTAGGCCAACCATTGCTTTCAATGCATCCACATCGACCTCTTCCACATCTTGTTCGCGGGAAGGCCATTCGCCCTGCTGTATGCAAACGACGCAACGAAAAATTTCAACGATCCCTTGGAATAGCAAAATGACACCAGCCAAGGGAATGATGGTTTTAAAAGGGTATAGAGGAGGGCCATCCGCCGTAATCGACGAGTGCTCCAAGATACGCCAGGAATCCTCAGCAAATCCGTAGCCGGCATAGGCTAAGGCAATCACTCCCGGAATAAAGAAGATGATGTACAAAATGAGGTCAAAAATCGCTTGGGTACGGGGCTTTAAGAAGCCATACAAAATATCACCGCGCACGTGACCATTTTTTGAGAGGGTATATGCGCCGGCCATCATAAACATGGTGCCGTACATCATGATCATGGCGTCAAACGCCCATGCATGCGGACTGTTTAAGACATAGCGGCTAAACACTTCATAACCAATTAAGGCGGTTAAGCCAACGACGAGCCAAGAAAAAAACTGGCCGATCCATGTAGACAATCGGTCTACCGTCAAGAATAATTTTTGCACTTTGGAAGCTCCAGGCATTTAAACCATAAAAAACGGGGTGGTTACCTTCGCAACCACCCCATATTGCTACTGGGCGCTATTTTAAGCCATGCTTAAAAGTTGTGCCACATTTCTCAATTAGGCCTTTTTAGCGCCGGATGGGAAATAGTGATCAAAAGCCATGCGACGTGAGGTATTGGTGTCCAAATCCCATTTCACAGCACGCTGGGCAAACGCCTTTTGTGAGTCAACAATCTTCTTGAAGAGTGGGTTTTCAGCGGATTTCTTGGCTACCACTTCGTCGAACACCTTGAGCTGGTTACGCAAAATGCTGTCTGGCGTTTTGTAGAACTTGACGCCTTGGGTCTTTTGCATTTCGTCATAGGCCTTGGAATAGCGATCAATCGCTTTCCAAGACATGTCAGAAGAAGCTGCTTCGACGCAGTTGTCCAAGATGGCGCGTAACTTAGGCGATAACGCGTTGTACTTGGTACCGTTGAACAGAATCTCAAACTGCTCTGCATTCTGGTGATAGCTTTGCAACATGCAAACTTTAGATACGTCTGGGAAGCCCAATTGACGATCGGAAGAAGCGTTGTTGAATTCAGCTGCATCGAGCAGGCCACGATCCATCGCAGGGATGATCTCGCCGCCTGGCAAGGCGTTTACGGAAACACCCATGGCAGTAAACATGTCAATCGAAATACCAACTGTACGGTACTTCAGGCCTTTCAGATCTTCTACTTTAGCGATCGGCTTTTTGAACCAGCCGAGTGGCTGTGATGGCATTGGGCCATATACATACGACTTCACGTTGGCGTTAACTACCTTGTAGAGCTCATCTAACAGTGCAGCGCCGCCGCCGTATTTATGCCAGGAGAGGAGCATGTTAGCGTCCATACCGAATGATGGGCCTGATCCCCACAATGCCAAGGCAGCATTCTTACCGTAGTGATATACCACCACGCCATGGCCACCGTCCAAAGTACCTTTGGAAACCGCATCAAGCAAACCGAATGCAGGAACAACAGCGCCGGCTGGCAATACTTCAATTTTCATTTCGCCGCCGGTCATGTCATTGACCTTCGTAGCGAAATCTACAGCGTATTCATGGAAGATGTCTTTCGCAGGCCAGGTCGACTGGAAGCGTAAATTTTGTACGCCTTGCGATTTAGAAATCATTGGGAAGCTGAGGGCAGCTGCACCGGCGCCACCAACAGCAGCACCTTTCAGAAACTTACGACGTGGTGCTTGGTTTTTCATTTCAGACATTCATATCTCCTAGTTTTAAACAATCAGGTACTACGGTCAAACGACTTTCTAAAGTATAAGGATCTAATTTAAATTTCCATCTCGGGTAAACCCTTTAAAGCGCACTGCCACTGCTTTTTTAATGAAATAGGGTGCCCCGTGTTAGGATTCTTGTCTATCTTGGTTTTGTTGCACTGCAAATCAATGCCCTCAAAAGCACGCGCCCGAGTGGTGAAATCGGTAGACACAGCAGACTTAAAATCTGCCGACTCAAAAAAGTCGTGCCGGTTCGATTCCGGCCTCGGGCACCAAAAAAACCGCAATTTCTGTGGGTTTTTCCTTCCAAGCAGCGTTACACGCTCATTTTCTAGGCCTTAGGCCATACATGACCTTAGGATTGGCGGGTAATCAGGCCGTGATTTCCTCAAACAGTAATATTAGGATATACAGTACCCCAGCAGCCAATACGCTTAGGACAACGAGCGATACAAAGCTTTTGATGAGCTCCGAAAATAAATTACCAATCAGTTGGAATAAATTGAAGTGCTGACTGCGATCGGCTTTCATGGCCTGAAAATGCTGCAGTGTTTTGTAAAGTGCTACGCAGACCCATACCGCAAGAAAAAGATAAGGGCCGTACTGGAGTAGGAAGGACATAAAGCGCCTTTAAAGATCGGGTGTGCAGTTTACGGTTTAACGCAACGAAAGCCAATATAGACCACGCTCACGTCTAGCGGCTTGCTGGCGCGGTTGGATTCGCGTTGTTGGTCTGCTCCGTACCACCACGATGCGCCGCGCGTCACGCGCTCACTGCCCACTGCTGTAGAAGTCCACTCCCACACATTGGCGCCCATATCAAAGAGGCCATTGATTCCGGCTTCAGTGCTGCCCGCGAGCACATGGCCTGTCCCACGCAAAAGACTACCTTTGGGTGCGAGTCCTTTGTAATTGCCGCATTCGCCATCGAGGCAATGCGAGCCCTTGGCGCTATCGCCATTGGGGAAGCGGTAGCGCTTCCCACTGACGAAGGGGGCGGGTGGATTGGCGCGCTGCTCTACAAAAGCAGCCGAAACCCATTCCTCATCGGTGGGTAAGCGCTTGCCAAAAAAACGGC
>JBIIGG010000128.1:0-4168 GCA_044236575.1 Polynucleobacter sp.
TGCGTTATCGGCCAGCGACGAAAAAAATTGCGCCGCCATAATGGTGTAAAAACTACGGTTCATTCGTACAATCGAGTCATTTACAGCATTAAAACATGAAAGGGGTTTCAGATATGAATCGGCCTATTTTGGCATCCATTCACATTGAGGCCTTTCGCCATAATTTAGCCAGGGTGCGTGCACTTGCACCCGAGGCGAAGATCTGGTCGGTTGTCAAAGCCGCTGCGTATGGCCATCGCCTCGAGTCCATCCTGGAAGGCTTAAGCCAAACCGATGGATTTGCTTTGCTTGATCTACGGGATGCACAGTGGCTGCGAAGTCAAGGCTGGCAAGGCCGCATCCTATTGCTCGAGGGGCTATTTAAGCCAGAAGAGCTCGCAGAAGCAGTGCCACTGGACTGTGATTTAGTGGTCCATTGCCAGGAACAAGTTGAACTGCTTGAGCGCCTCGCTCAGCACTCTAGCCACACGTTTCAGGCTTTTCTCAAGCTCAATTCTGGAATGAACCGCCTGGGCTTTTCCCCTACGACTTATCGGGATATGTACCACCGGCTTCATTCATTAGGGCATCAGGTGCAGCACATGACCCACTTTGCCAATGCCGATGTAATGGATCAGAAGCCAACCGTAGGCGAGCAGATGGACTGCTTTTCTAAAGTAACCGATGGCCTCTCTGGTGAAACTTGCCTTGCTAATTCAGCCGCCATTCTGTGGCACCGAACCGCCTTAGGCGATTGGGTGCGCCCTGGAATCATGTTGTACGGACTCTCGCCGACCGGAATCTATGGGGATATTGAACATGCGCACCTTGAGCCCGTGATGTCCCTAACCAGTGAAATCATCGATATCCAGCATTTGGCTGCCGGTGAGCATGTGGGCTATGGCGGTCGTTACACAGCACCTGAAGCAATGCGGATTGGGGTGATTGCCTGTGGTTATGCGGATGGTTATCCACGCCATGCGCCGGACGGAACCCCGGTATGGGTTGAGAACGGTGGCGCTGGCGCGATTTGTCCGATTGCGGGACGGGTATCGATGGACATGATTACTATTGATTTACGCAATGCGCCGGATGCACAGATCGGAAGTAGGGTGGAGCTATGGGGGCAGAAGGTCCCTGCAGACACGGTTGCCGCCGCTGCCGGCACGATCGGTTACGAGCTCATCTGTGCGCTCGCGCCCCGAGTGCCAGTGGAATTGATTCGCAAATCCTAAAGGCAATAAATCAAAACTATTGATTCCAGATTTGCCACCACGAGCGCTGTTTTTTGGCACGCTGTCCTGTAGCGAGCATTTGGCTGTCTGGAAAATTCAGTTTAAAGACCCGAATGGCATCTGTACTTAAATCGGTCATGCCCAAGCGCTCGTATGACTTAATCAGAATGTAAAGCGCTTCTTCTACTGCGGGTGCGCGGTCATAATCTTTTAGCACGAGTTGCGCACGGTTTGCTGCGGCAAGGTAAGCGCCCCGCTTAAAGTAGTAGCGCGCGACGATGACATCGGCCTCTGCCAAGGAGTTAACGATGTAGCGCATCCGGTCAAGCGCATCGGGTGCGTATTTACTATTTGGAAAACGATCCACCACCACCTTAAATGCCTCGAATGCCTCGCGCGCTGCCTTGGGATCGCGCTCGCTTAAATCTTGACCAGTGAACTTACCTAAGAACCCCAGATCGTCATTAAAGGTAATCAAGCCTTTGAGGTAGAAGGCGTAATCCAGATTAGGGCTACCTTGGTGGAGTTTGATGAAGCGATCGACCGCAACCAAGGCTTGTGCTTGTTCGCTGGCTTTCCAGTAACAGTAGGCGGCATTGATTTGAGCCTGTTGCGAGTAAGGGCCAAACGGAAAACGGGCTTCGAGCTTTTCAAAATACGTTCCGCATTTTGCAAAATCATTGTCTTTGAGTTTTTCAGTAGCTTCGCTGTACAACCTGGTCTCAGACCAGCCGTCGGTCTCGTCTTTATTGCCATCGCTGGCACAACCACTGATCAATACGGTGGCAAGCAAGCCAAGGCCAAGCAGCAAGGAATTGATGCGGGATGTGAAAGGCGAACTATTCTGGCTTACATGGGTAGGCCTTACACTGTCGGCTGTGACTACATATGGGTACTTCAAGCGTGGCATTGCCGAAAACTCCTGATTCGAATCCAATTGATTATATCGATGAAGAGGATTTCATTGCCCTAGAAATTCCGTGGGAGGCATCTGGCGAGCGTCTAGATAAGGTTTTGGCAAGTGCTTTGCCTGATTATTCCCGAAATCGCTTAAAAACCTGGGTTGAAGCAGGGGCGGTGACCGTTGATGGCAAGGTCACACGGGCCCGTTACCTTTTACGAGGCGGCGAGAGCGTCAAAGTCTATCCACAAGAAATGCCCGAGCAATTTGCTTTTCAGGCCGAGGATATTCCCCTCGATGTAGTGCATGAAGACGCGAGCTTGATTGTGATTAATAAGCCCGCAGGCTTAGTAGTCCATCCTGCTGCCGGCAATTGGTCCGGCACCCTCTTAAATGGTTTGTTATTCCGCTACCCTGAGCTTAAACAATTGCCGCGGGCTGGCATCGTGCATCGCCTCGATAAAGAAACATCGGGCCTCATGGTGGTGGCGCGGACCGATATTGCGCAAACGGCATTAGTACGCCAATTACAAGAGCGCACAGTCGGCCGCCGCTATTTGGCTTGGGTCTGGGGAACACCGGCGGCGCAAGGAAAAATACAAGCCATGGTGGCGCGTGATCAACGTGACCGGCTCAAAATGGCAGTGCATTCGATTCAAGGTAAGCCTGCAGTTACGCTCTACCGTCGATTGGTCAATGGCCACTTTGCACAAGCGCCCGTATCGCTTTTGGAATGCCGCCTGGAAACAGGACGTACCCATCAAATTCGTGTGCATTTGGAATCCTTGGGATTTCCCCTTTTGGGCGATCCGGTATATCGCAAGAAGGCGCCGAACGTAGCCAAAGACTTGCCATTGCAGAGACAAGCATTGCATGCCTATGCCTTAAGCTTAATTCACCCCGATAGCAATCAACTGGTTCAGTGGTACCGTTTGCCGCCAGACGATTTACTGGCTTTATTGCCAGTCGTCGGCATGACAGCTGCTGATTTGCCGGATGAGCCTAAGTTGGAGGCGCCCCTTTCATCATGAGCGAGCAAGGCAGTCCATTTCAAACCATCAATGGCTTGCGGGTGCTTGTTCCGAATTGGCCGGCTGCACCTGAGATCGGGGCCTTCTGCACCACCCGAGCTGGAGGCATCAGCAAAGCACCCTTTGATAGCCTCAACTTAGGTCGCTATGTCAATGATGAGCCCTTGGCCGTGAGCGAAAATCGTGCTCGTGTACGGGCTTTGCTCCCGGCCGAACCGGTATGGCTTAAACAAGTCCACGGTACCCGGGTTTGGGACGCCGATTTGGCTCCAACTGAAGAGGTCATTGAGGCCGATGCAGCGGTGACCACTAAATCCAATACCGTCCTTACGGTGATGGCAGCCGATTGCTTGCCGGTCTTAATCAGCAGTCCAAATGGCGGGGTAATTGGCGCCGCCCATGCTGGTTGGCGGGGTTTATTGGGTGGCATTCTCGAAAATACCGTCGATGCGATGCAAGCCAAAACAGGGCTTGGCAATGCAAGTCAATACCTTGCCTGGCTTGGTCCGGCCATTGGTCCTAGGGCATTTGAAGTGGGTGAGGAGGTGCGTTCTGCGTTTGATGCATATGGCAAAGAACATGGCCTTCCAGTGCCTACCGAGGCTTTTATGGCGATCGACGGTAAGCCCGGCAAATATTGGGCCAATCTCTACCAACTGGCGCGGCAGCGCCTTCAGAGCAAGGGCATAAACCAATTTTATGGCGGGGAATTTTGTACAGTTGGCGACCAAGCCGACTTTTTTTCCCATCGCCGCGATGGTCTGTCTGGTCGATTTGCCGCTTTTATCTGGCGCCGCTAAGCGAGGGTATAAGCTCTAGGGCTAGGGTTAGTGCTTATAACCCTTGAGCCCCATTCAAACGAGAATGAGTATATGCAGCAAGCCTGTACGGCTTGCCACGTTAAGAATAGAGAAAAGCATGTTTACTGGAATACCGTCTGGGAAGTCGCCAAGTTTGGCACCGCAACATATGGCATTGATACCGCCCGAGCGCTTGTCCGAAATTCAGCAGCATTACATGAC
>JBIIGG010000129.1:0-4158 GCA_044236575.1 Polynucleobacter sp.
AGTAAAGCGCTCGCGCCTTGGGCCATCAGGTCCTGCGCCACAGAGAGTCCCAGGGCTTCTGCATCGGCAACCGTCTTAATCGCCCCTGCAGCGCTGGCCAAACAAATCTGCGTGCCATCGACACTCGCTACAAAGGAACGAATACCCAATTGCGGGCCATTCCACTCGCCGTGGGCAGCTAGCGGAACTTCACACGATCCGCCCAACTGCCGCGATACCATGCGCTCGGCCGAAACGGCAAGCAAAGTAGGCATGTCATTGAGTGGCGCGAGCCAGGCATGCATATCCGCACGATCACTTAAGGTTTCAATCCCGAGGGCGCCCTGGCCTGCTGCCGGCGTATAGGGATCGAGCGGTAAGAAGGCTTTAATCCGACTCGCCAGTCCCAGGCGTTTTAAGCCAGCAGCGGCCAAAATAATCGCTTGGTATTCACCGCGGTCCAATTTGCCCATGCGGGTATCTAAGTTGCCGCGCAAGGGTTGGATCTGCAGGTGCGGGAAATGCTTGCGCAGGATAGCCTCACGGCGCAGGCTGGATGTACCGACAACGGCGCCCTGTGGCAGATCCTCCAGCGAAGCGTAATCATTGGAAACAAAGGCATCGCGCGCGTCTTCACGGCTCATGACGCAAGTCAAAGCAAAACCATCCGGCATGATCATCGGTACGTCTTTGAGAGAGTGGACTGCTAAATCGGCACGCCCATCGGCCAAAGCGGCCTCGAGTTCCTTCACAAACAATCCTTTGCCACCCACTTTAGATAGGGTGCGATCGAGGATTTGGTCGCCGCGGGTGGTCATTCCTAAAATCTCGACCTGGCAGTCGGGATAAAGGCTTTTTAAGCAATCGCGCAGGTGCTCAGCCTGCCACATGGCCAGGCGGCTTTCTCGGGAAGCAATGACTAAACGCGCTGGGGCGAGGGGGAAAGGGGCAGAATTCGGGTGTTGGGACATAACATTTAAAATAGAGATGACTGACACCAATATACTGCCTTTATGAGCTCCTCTAAAAATTCCCTAGCCAACAAGGCCCAAGCGTGGTCGGCGCGCTTTGCCGAACCGGTCGATGAACTAGTCCAGCGCTATACCGCCTCCATTGGATTTGACCACCGCTTTGCCCTGGTCGATATCGATGGCTCTTTGGCCCACGCCGAAATGCTCGCCAAGCAAAAAATCATTAGCGCTGCGGATTTAGTGGATATTCAAAAAGGAATGGCCCAAATCAAAGGGGAAATTGAAGCGGGGCAGTTTGAATGGCAGCTAGCATTAGAGGATGTTCACCTCAATATCGAAGCACGCCTGACTGCTTTGATTGGCGATGCGGGTAAGCGCCTGCATACTGGCCGTTCACGCAATGATCAAGTGGCGACCGATTTACGTTTGTGGTTGCGCAGTAACATCGATGAGATTCAAGGCTCATTAACAGCATTGCGCTCTGCCTTACTCAATCTGGCAGAGACGCATGCAGCCACCATCATGCCGGGCCACACCCATTTGCAAGTGGCGCAGCCGATCACCTTTGGCCATCACCTCATGGCCTATTTTGAAATGTTTAGTCGCGACGCCAGCCGCCTAGCCGATTGCCGTAAGCGCATGAATCGCCTGCCGCTGGGCGCTGCTGCCTTAGCTGGAACCAGCTACCCGATTGACCGCGAGTGGGTAGCTCAGAAGCTGGGCTTTGATGGTATCTGCACCAACTCCCTAGATGCTGTATCGGATCGGGATTTTGCGATTGAGTTTTGCGCGTTTTCGGCAACGCTGATGATGCACATCTCACGCCTATCGGAAGAGCTCATCTTATGGCTCAGCCCACGTTTTGGTTTCATTGATTTACCGGATCGCTTCTGCACCGGCAGCTCAATCATGCCGCAAAAGAAAAACCCCGATGTACCCGAACTGGCTCGCGGTAAAACGGGTCGCGTGTATGGCGATTTGATTGCCTTGCTGACCCTCATGAAAAGCCAGCCCTTGGCGTACAACAAAGACAATCAAGAAGACAAAGAACCCTTGTTCGATGCGGTCGATACGGTGCAAGATACCTTGCGTATTTTTGCCGACATGATTCCGCACATCGTGGTTCAAAAAGCAGTCATGCAAGCAGCGGCGGAGGAAGGCTTTGCTACTGCTACTGACTTAGCCGACTATTTGGTCAAGAAGGGTTTAGCGTTTCGGGATGCACACGAAGCAGTGGCCCATGCCGTCAAAGCCTGCGTTGGCCGCAAATGCGCCCTAACTGACCTGAGCCTATCGGAGCTTCGCTTTGCTTGCGGTTTGGATGCTAGGGCTGATCTGATCAGCGAGGATGTATTTCCCTTACTCACTGTGACTGGATCGGTACAGTCGCGCCAACATCCCGGCGGCACAGCACCTCAACAAGTCTTGGCGGCTGTTCAGCGTGGCCGCGCCGAACTCAAGCTCTAGTTGCCCCTTTTTCCAGGAACGGTGATGGCTTTCTGGCAGCGCATCTCCTCTAATATCGACAGCATCAATGCGTGGTTTGGGAATGCGGCGAGCATTTTCATTTTGCTTTCCTGTGTGATTTCAGCGGGCAATGCGATCATGCGTTACGGCCTTGACCTCAGCGATAACTGGCCACTAGAACTCCAATGGTATTTATTTGCTGCAGCCGTAATGCTCGGAGCCTCCTACACCTTAAAACGCAATGAGCATGTCAGAGTGGACTTGATTTACGCTCGCCTCTCGGAGCGCGGTCGCATCTGGGTGGATCTATTTGGTCTGAGCTTCTTTTTAATGCCGGCCTGCATCTTATTTACTTGGCTGTCCTGGACCTCTCTGTTCTACCCTTCATTCCTATCCCTTGAGCATTCGATTAATTCAGGTGGGCTCTTGCGCTACCCGATTAAGTTTGTTGTGCCGATGGGCTTTTTTATGCTGTGCTTGCAAGGCTTTTCCGAAATCATCAAGCGCATTGCATTACTGCAAGTCAATTCACCTGATAGCCCTACCATCGCCGCTTACGAGAAGCCCAAACAATGATCTCCGTAGAGTGGATGCCGCCCTTGATGTTTGCTGGCCTCATTGTCTTTATGTTGATCGGCTTTCCAGTGGCGTTTTCCTTGATGGCTGCCGGACTTTTCTTTGGTGCCATTGCGATCAGCCAAGGCTTTTTTGATCTGGTCTTTTTACAAGCGATACCGCAGCGTATTTTTGGCGGCGTTTTAGCAAATGATTTATTACTGGCCATTCCCTTCTTCACCTTTATGGGCGCCATTTTAGAGCGCTGCGGCCTCGCGGAAGAAATGCTTGAATCCATGAGTCAATTGTTTGGACGGATACGCGGGGGACTGGGGTATTCGGTCATTATTGTGGGCTTTGTGCTGGGCGCAATCACGGGAACAGTGGCGGCGCAAGTGATTGCGATGGCCATGATTTCTCTGCCGATCATGATCCGCTACGGCTACAACATGCGTTACGCCACTGGCGTATTAGCCGCTTCTGGCACGATTACCCAATTGGTACCGCCCTCTCTCGTATTAATTGTGCTCGCCGATCAACTCAAAACGCAAACCGGCAGTGCCGATGTCGGCAGTATGTACTTGGGGGCCTGGGGGCCATCATTGATTCAGATTAGCCTTTTTGCACTGTATACCTTTGTGCTTACTCGACTCAAACCAGATTGGCTACCGGCAGCGCCACTCGGTGATGTGCAAACCAATGGCTGGGTACTGTGGAAAAAATGCCTCCTCGGCATCATTCCATCTGCGGTTTTAATCTTTATGGTCTTAGGCACGATTTTGCTCGGCATTGCCACCCCAACCGAGTCCGGCGCCATGGGTGCAATGGGGGCTCTATTGTTGGCTTGGCTGCGGCGCGCAAAAATTGCCAATCTCAAAAAACAAATTACCGAGTCCTATCAAAACACCATGCGCCTAACCTCGATGGTGATTTTTATCTTGATCGGCTCCACCTGTTTCTCGGTGGTGTTTCAAGGAGTCGATGGCGGCGCGTGGGTGGAGCATCTCTTTGCCAACATCCCCGGTGGCTGGATTGGATTTTTGATTGTGGTGAACATCTTGGTTTTTTTCTTAGCCTTCTTTTTAGACTTCTTTGAGATTGCCTTCATCATCGTCCCCTTGCTAGCGCCCGTCGCTGAAAAAATGCTCGCGCCGGTTTTACTCGAGGCCATGGGTGGCAATCTGCA
>JBIIGG010000130.1:0-4145 GCA_044236575.1 Polynucleobacter sp.
ATTGTCCTTCCGCTTAGAAGACAATAAAGTCATGCCAGCCGGTGGCTTTACCCAGTTTTACGACAAAGTACCCAGTAAGTTTGAGAACTGGACTGAGGCGGATTTCATTGAGGGTGGCTTTCGGGTGGTACCTCCAGCCATCGCGCGCCGCGGTTCCTTTATCGGCAAGAATGCCGTTTTGATGCCCTCTTACGTCAACATCGGCGCATACGTCGGTGAGGGCACCATGGTCGACACCTGGGCAACCGTTGGTTCCTGCGCTCAAATTGGTAAGAACGTGCATTTATCTGGCGGTGTTGGTATTGGCGGTGTTTTAGAGCCGATACAGGCTGGCCCCGTCATCATTGAAGACAACTGCTTTATTGGAGCGCGCTCCGAGGTAGTCGAGGGCGTTGTGATTGAAGAGAACAGCGTCTTGTCGATGGGCGTCTTTATTGGCCAAAGCACCAAGATTTACGATCGAGAAACCGGTCAAATTCATTATGGTCGTGTGCCTGCCGGTTCAGTAGTGGTACCTGGCTCACTCCCCTCCTCAGATGGAAAATACAGCCTATACGCTGCCATCATCGTGAAGAAAGTCGATGCTCAAACCCGAGCAAAAACCGCCATTAACGAGCTCTTGCGCGATTAATATGAGCGCAGCGATTGAATTAACCAAAGCCCTGATTGCCTGCCGTTCGGTGACACCAGCCGATGGTGGCTGCCAGGATTTAATCGCTGATCGCTTAAAAGAATTAGGCTTTCATACGGAGAGCGTGGTGGGTGGTCCCAGTGACTTTCAGGTGACCAATCTGTGGGCCATCAAAAAAGGGATGCAGGGTGATGCTGGCAAAGTATTGATGTTTGCCGGTCATACCGATGTGGTCCCTACTGGCCCGTTGGAAAAGTGGGAGAGCGATCCATTTACACCCACGATCCGCGGTGATTATTTGTATGGGCGCGGCGCGGCCGATATGAAAACCTCCCTTGCGGGGTTTGTAGTGGCCACCGAAGAATTCATCATCGCCAATCCAGAGCACGCCGGTACGATTGCTTTTTTAATTACCAGCGATGAAGAAGGTCCAGCCAACGATGGCACCGTAGTAATGTGCGAACGACTTAAAGAGCGCGGTCAGCGACTGGACTACTGCGTCATTGGTGAACCCACCTCGGTCAATCAATTGGGTGACATGATTAAGAACGGCAGGCGTGGCTCCCTGTCTGGCAAATTACACATCAAGGGTATTCAAGCGCACATAGCCTACCCTCACCTCGGTGAGAACCCCATTCATTTAGCCGCCCCAGCCATTCAGGCGCTGGTGAGTACCGAATGGGATCAAGGCAATCGCTACTTTCAACCGACGAGTTTTCAGATCTCGAATATCCATGCGGGCACTGGCGCCAATAATGTCATTCCGGGCGAACTCACCATCGACTTTAATTTCCGCTTTTCAACTGAGAGTACGCCCGAGCAATTGCGTCAGCGGGTCGAGGCCATTCTGACTGAAGCCGGCGTCACGTTTTGGATTGATTGGGTTTTGGGGGGCAGCCCCTTCATCACCGGAGATGAGGCATTGGCGAGTGCGCTACGCAAAGCGATTCAAGATGAAACCGGTGTTGTCACCGAACTCTCTACTACGGGCGGTACGAGCGATGGTCGCTTTATCGCCAAGATTTGTTCTCAAGTAGTAGAGTTTGGACCGATCAATGCGACGAGCCATAAAGTGAACGAGTCCGTTCACGCTGAAGACATTGTGCCGCTCAAGAACATTTACAAGCGCGTGCTTGAGCAGTTGATCGCCTAAAGTCATGGATCCAGAGCCTCAGTCGCAAGGCAATACCATCGCCACAGTAGAACAATCGATTGATCGGCTTGCTGATCACCTGGATCAAGCCAAACTGAGCTATGGGCACGGTGCAATTGATGCCCGGAGTGAGGCCTTGTGGATTATTAGCAAACAACTTCAGATCAGTCCAAGCGATGCGTTAGAGCAACTGCAGGCGCCACTCGATCAACGTCTTTATGACGCTGCACTGGCAGTTGCCAATCAGCGCATCCATACGCGCAGACCATTGGCGTATATCTTGGAAGAGGCATGGCTGATGGGTGTGCCCTTCTATTGCAATGAACAGAGCATTGTTCCCCGCTCGTGGATTGCGGAGCTGATTACCGAAGGAGCGCTTGAGGCTTGGCTGCCTGCCGATGGCCGTGCCCTGGATTTATGTACCGGCAATGGTTCGCTTGCAGTCTTACTGGCCCTGTCATGTCCGGATATTCATGTGAGTGCGTGCGATATCAGTGCGCCTGCCTTGGCGGTGGCGGCACGCAACCTGGATCGACATGGCTTAAGCAATCAAATTGAACTCTTTCATGGTGATCTTTGGAGTCCTTTGCCAGATCCCATTGACGGTAATCGCTTTGATTTAATTGTCTGCAACCCGCCCTACGTCAATGCAGCTAGTATGCGCGCCCTCCCGGCTGAATACCATGCTGAACCACCCCTTGCTTTGGCTGGCGGCGAAGATGGCATGGACCTAATTCGAAAGATTATTGCGACTGCACCGGACTACCTGAGCGAGCGTGGCGCGCTGGTACTGGAAATTGGCAATGAAGTAGAGTACTTTCACAAAGCCTTCCCCCAGATTCCAGTGATTTGGATGGACGTCTCTGCAGGGAACGAGCAAGTTCTATTAATCCAAGCAGAAGACTTGCGCTAAAGCGCATTAATAAAAAGCGCTAACTGAGCTCGTTCGCTGCAGAAATAGCCTCATCAATACGCTCTACCGGAATCACCCGCAAGCCGGGGATTTTGCTCTTGGGTAGATTGGCTTTTGGAATGATGGCAATCGTAAATCCGAGTTTGGCGGCTTCTTTGAGGCGCTCTTGACCGCGCGGGCAAGGACGAATTTCTCCAGCCAAACCCACCTCACCAAAGACAATCAACTCCTTCGGTAAGGCGCGATTTCGAATCGACGATTGAATTGCCAGAAGAACTGCTAAGTCAGCCGCTGGCTCCGAGATCTTCACGCCACCAACGGCATTCAGAAACACATCCTGATCAAAGCAGGCTATGCCCGCATGACGATGCAATACTGCCAGCAGCATGGCAAGGCGATGCTGCTCGAGGCCAACTGCCAAGCGCCTGGGATTGGGAATGTGGGCGGTATCTACTAAGGCCTGAATTTCAACCAATAAAGGGCGGCTGCCTTCTTGCGTCACCAAAACGCAAGCGCCCGGCACCATTTCGGCATGCTGCGATAAAAAGATGGCCGATGGATTAGAGACGCCCTTCAGACCCTTTTCGGTCATGGCAAATACACCAAGCTCGTTAACTGCGCCAAAGCGATTTTTAATCGAGCGCACTAAACGAAAGGAGGAGTGGGTATCGCCCTCAAAATACAGTACGGTATCGACAATGTGCTCGAGTACCCGAGGACCAGCAAGATGACCGTCTTTGGTCACGTGCCCCACCATCAGCATGCAAATGCCAGTGGATTTAGCATAGCGGGTGAGCTGCGCAGCACACTCGCGCACCTGCGCAACGGAACCCGGCGCAGAGGTTAAGGCATCCGAGTAGACCGTCTGAATCGAATCCACCACGACTACTTGGGGGCGAGCGGCATCGATTGTGGTTAATAACTTTTCGAGTTGGATTTCAGCAAGAACTTCGAGCTGCGGGGCAGCCAAGGCAATGCGTTTTGCTCGCAGCGCAATCTGCGCAGCCGATTCTTCGCCGCTGCTGTATAAAACCGAGACGCCGGCAGCACTCATTTCTGCCAAGGCTTGCAACAATAAGGTTGATTTACCAATCCCAGGATCGCCACCGATAAGCACGACACCGCCAGGTACTAAGCCACCGCCAAGGACGCGATCAAACTCGTCTACGCCGGTTGGCAATCTCGGCATATCCTCGGCCTTGATAGCGGATAGTTTTTGGCGGGGTACGGCCTGAGCTAAACCCTGAAAGCGGGCATTCGTCGAGGTGGATTCTGAAAGGCTTTCTTCCAGGGTGTTCCAGGCCTGACATGCGGGGCATTGCCCCTGCCAACGCGGGGTATTGCCGCCGCAGGCATTACAAACATAAATGGTTTTTGCTTTGGCCAAAATAGTGCTCTTTACTGTAACTGGGTACCTGCTTTATTTTCTTGTGCGCGACGCGGTGCAT
>JBIIGG010000196.1:0-4130 GCA_044236575.1 Polynucleobacter sp.
TGGCTATTCCATCATCCCGCAATTGGCTAATTTAGACTGGAAGAAGGATCAACGGGCTCGTATTCAGGTGCTGCCCGGTAAGACCATATATCGAAAAGTCGGCTTATTGGAACGCAGACGTCATAGCAGGCAAAACATTACCAGCGCCATTAAAGATCAATTCCTCAGCGCCATCAAGAAGCAAATCTAAGTCGGTAGGGCAAGAGTAAGGCTAGTGGTTTTCTTTGGCGTGATTGATTGAATATTTGGGGATCTCAACCACCAAATCCTCTTTCGCCACAATCGCCTGACATGAAAGCCTCGATAAGGGGTTTAAACCCCAAGCACGATCCAATAAGTCTTCCTCATTTTCATCGGGCTCATTCAGGCTATTAAAGCCTTCGCGCACAATCACGTGGCAGGTTGTGCAGGCACACACCATGTCACAGGCATGCTCAATCGGAATGTCGTTTTCCAGTAAGGCCTCGCAGATGCTGGTGCCAGGAGTAACTTCAAGCACTGAGCCCTCGGGACAATATTCGCTGTGGGGCAGAATCACAATTTGGGTCATTGCTTAATCTCAATCGTTTAATTAAATTTCAGAAACACTTTTACCAGTCAGCGCTTTTTGTATGCTGGCGTTCATTCGTTTTTGTGCAAAATCATCCGTGGCTTTAGCAGCATGATCAACCGCGCGTCGCAACACATCGCTATTTTCTTCAGCCTCCAAAATACCTTGCAACACCCTCATCTCCTGATCTACTGCCGCACGTTCAGCGCCATCCAATAAATCCCCATCCGCCGATAAGGCCGCCTGAACGGCATCTAATAAGCGGCGGGCCGAGACCTGCTCTTCGCGCAACGCCCTAGCCTTTAAGTCAATCTGAGCGGAAGCAAAGCCATCTTGCAGCATGCGTGTAATCTCGGCATCGCTTAAACCATAGGATGGCTTGATATCGATTGAAGCCTCAACCCCGGAGCCCTGCTCGGTAGCGCGCACCGATAACAAGCCATCGGCATCGACCTGAAAGGTCACCCGAATACGCGCAGCCCCAGCCACCATAGCAGGTATACCCCGTAACTCGAACTTGCCCAACGATCGACAATCGGCTGAGGTTTCACGTTCACCTTGGACCACGTGCAAGGCCAAAGCAGTTTGACCATCTTTGAAGGTAGTGAACTCTTGTGCCCGAGCAACGGGTATGGGTGTATTGCGCGGAATAATCTTTTCCACTAGTCCGCCCATGGTCTCAATGCCGAGAGAGAGTGGAATCACGTCGAGTAACAGCCACTCTTCATTTTTACCTTGGTTTCCGGCGAGCAAGTCAGCCTGCATTGCAGCGCCCATGGCAACCACTTGATCGGGATTTAGGTTATTTAATGGCGCCGTACCAAAAAGCTCACCTACTGCGCGCTGCACATGCGGCATGCGCGTTGCGCCACCCACCATCACGACGCCTTTGATTTCGTCGGCCTTAAGCCCAGAATCACGCAATGCCTTGCGTACTGCCGCCAATGTTTTGGCGACCAAGTTTTGGGTCATTTCAAAAAATTGCGCCTGACTGACGCCCACATTTACAACCGTGCCATCGCTCAGTGTTTGGTGTACCCGAGCCAACGGATTATGGCTTAGCTGTTCTTTTGCTGTTTTACAGGCCATCAATAATGCGCGATGATCTTGTATGGATATCGGGGGTAATTTCGCCTGTTCAATGACCCAGCAGTAAAGGCGATGATCAAAGTCATCGCCGCCCAATGCCGAATCGCCGCCGGTAGATAAGACTTCAAAGACGCCTTTGCTCATCCGCAAAATCGAGATATCGAATGTACCGCCGCCGAGGTCATAAACTGCATAAAGACCTTCGGATGCGTTATCGAGCCCATAGGCGATGGCTGCTGCAGTGGGTTCATTGAGCAAGCGCAGAACCTCGACTCCTGCTAACTTGGCAGCATCTTTCGTGGCCTGCCGCTGCGCATCATCAAAGTAGGCCGGAACCGTAATCACAGCACCAACGATGTCGTCGTTGACCGAATCCTCCGCCAACTGCCGTAGGCGGGCCAAGATTTCAGCGGACACTTCGATGGGGCTCTTATCACCCGCAACCGTACGCAATTTCAACATGCCGGGCTGATCGACAAAGTCGTATGGGGCGTTTTCCAAATGATCTACATCACCAAGGCCACGGCCCATAAAGCGCTTAACTGAAACAATCGTATTTTTTGGATCGCTGACTACGCTCTCGAGCGCCTCAAATCCAGCTTGGGTTCTGCCGCCTGGCAAATAGCGCACAACCGATGGAAGCAATACGCGTCCTTGCTCATCTGCCAATACTTTTGGCAGGGCGTCACGCACCACCGCAACCAAGGAGTTGGTAGTGCCGAGATCGATACCAATTGCAATGCGCCGCTGATGCGGGGCAAGCGACATACCGGGTTCAGAAATTTGTAATAAAGCCATTGATCAATAACTCAAGCAAGTGCCGCAATGGCGTCATCTAATTCAGTAGAAAATTTATCGATAAACAAAAGGCCGCGTAGCAATTCGGCTGCCCGCTGGTAATTATGCGTCCGATCCATTGCTTCTGCTAATTCAACTAAGGCAGCTTTGTATGCAGCATCGACCTCAAGCGCTAATGCATCGAGTGCAGCAAAATCATCCGCATTCTCATCCAAGCTATCACGCCAGGCCATTTGCTGCAAAAGAAAAGCCGTTGGCATGGCGGTATTGGTTTCTAAGTTAGCCTCAACACCATGCAGTTTGCACAGGTACAAGCCGCGCTTAATCGGGTGCTTTAATGTTTGGTGCGCCGTATTGGCTAAGGTAGCCATTTGCATTGCAATCCGCTGCTCACTCTCGCTCCCTTGGGTATGGCGATCGGGGTGAACCTCTTTTTGGATTGCCAAGTAGGCAAGATCTAGCTGCGCTAGATCCAAACTGAATTGCGGACTTAAACCAAAAAATTGAAAGTAATTCTCAGACGCGGAATGATTCGCCACAACCACACTCGTCCTTCATGTTTGGATTCTGGAACTTAAAACCCTCATTCAGGCCTTCCCGTACAAAGTCGAGTTCGGTGCCATCAAGGTATGCCAAGCTTTTAGGATCAACAAAAATCTTTACCCCATTGGATTCAAACATCTGATCCTCGGGAGCGGCATCGTCCACATACTCCAACTGATAGGCTAAGCCAGAACAGCCAGTTGTGCGAACGCCCAGACGCAAGCCGCACCCTTTCCCACGCTTCTGAAGGTTGCGATTGACGTGTGCAGCTGCTTTTTGAGTGAGCGTAATTGCCATAAGGTATTCCTAAGTACAGATCAACTTAATTTCCGGGGTGTTTTTCTTTGTAATCTTGAACCGCTGCCTTAATGGCATCTTCGGCCAAAATGGAGCAATGGATTTTTACCGGTGGTAAGGCCAACTCTTCGGCTATTAAAGAGTTTTTAATCTCTAAAGCCTGATCCAATGTTTTACCCTTAACCCACTCGGTTACAAGCGAGGAGGATGCAATCGCTGATCCACATCCGTAGGTTTTGAACTTCGCATCCTCAATGATGCCCTGCTCATTCACCCGAATTTGCAATTTCATCACGTCGCCGCAAGCCGGCGCGCCCACCATGCCGGTGCCGACGTTGTCATCGGTTTTTGCAAATGAACCCACGTTACGGGGGTTTTCATAATGATCAATTACTTTATCGCTATATGCCATGGTTCTTTCTCCTGCTGTCTTAATCTGCTTAGTGGGCAGCCCACTGAATCGTACTCAAATCAATGCCGTCTTTGAACATCTCCCATAAAGGAGACAATTCGCGGAGTTTGGCGATCTTTTCTTTAACCAATTGCACCGTAAAGTCAACTTCCTCTTCGGTAGTAAAGCGGCCAATGGTAAACCGAATGGAGCTGTGCGCCAGTTCATCATTGCGACCTAAGGCGCGCAATACATAGGACGGCTCTAAGGATGCCGAGGTACACGCCGATCCGGATGAAATAGCAATGTCTTTCAAAGCCATCAGCATCGATTCGCCTTCAACGTAATTAAAACTAATGTTGAGGTTGTGTGCCACGCGTTGATCCATATCACCATTGACATAGACCTCTTCGATATCCTGCAGGCCACTTAAGAGACGATCGCGCAAGGCACGAATGCGCT
>JBIIGG010000131.1:0-4119 GCA_044236575.1 Polynucleobacter sp.
CCAAGCCTTAGTCCTCGTCAATCACGGCGGCGGCAGTGCCGAGTCTGTATTAGCACTAGCAAAAACCATTCAAGACAAAGTGCAAGACACCTTTGGTGTTGCTTTGTCGATTGAGCCGATCCGCTACTGAGGTTTCACTTTGGCTAGCGTGACTTCAGCACTGCCTTCTGCCAATTGAATGCGGTAATCGTGCTGAGCTATCAACTGATCTGGCTTGCGCACTGCGCCCGCACCCTCTTGCAAAATCACGGCATAACCCCGCTCCAAGGTACGCTGCGGGCTCAAGGCTTCTAATTGCGCTGCGAGGTGCTGCTGATGCCGCTGCCAGTATTGCGTCCGCACCATCCACGATTGACCGAGGCGCTGCCGGAGATTTTGAATCTGCTCGCGCATCCGCTCGGGATTGGGCAAAGCATGATTTAAACGCAGTGCAAATTGATCCAGTGTCTGCGCCTCGCGCTCGAGTCGCCGCTCTACGGTTTGTGTCATGCCTTGCTTGAGGCTCGCCAACTCAGCTAGCAATTGATCGCGCCGGGGCGCCGCCATCTCCGCTGCACCGGTCGGTGTTGGCGCGCGCAAGTCGGCGACAAAATCGGCAATCGTCGTATCCGTCTCGTGCCCTACGCCGCAGACGATAGGCAAGGTTGATTCTGCAATTGCATACGCCAATTGCTCATGATTGAATGCCCACAAATCTTCGATGCTGCCGCCGCCCCGCACAAGCAGAATCACATCCACTGCCGCCTCCCGATTGGCATGCTCAAGTGCGGCGATGATATTCAGGGGGGCTTCTGGGCCTTGCACTAAGGTGGGGTAAATCACAATCGGAATGTGTGGCGCTCTTCGACTTAAGGTGCTCAGCACATCTTTTAATGCTGCCGCCTGAGGCGAGGTGACGATACCGATCGCGCGCGGGTGGGTGGGTATGGGTCGCTTTCGATCTACTTCGAATAGCCCCTCTTTGGCCAACTTGGCTTTGAGCTTTAAAAAGGCTTCAAATAGCCCGCCCATACCCGCACGGCGCATCACCTGGACGGTTAACTGCACATCTCCTCGTGGAACATACAAGCCGAGACTGGCTCCGACCTCGACCAAATCCCCCGATTGGGGCATAAAGCCCACTTGGGCATTTTTGCCACGGAACATGACACAGCGAATTTGCCCCTCCTCGTCTTTTAAGGAGAAGTACCAGTGCCCGCTGTCATAGGCCTTAAAGTTCGATACCTCACCGCTAACCCAGACGGAATCAAACTGGTCCTGTAAAGAGCTTGCAATGGCGCGGTTTAGATCGCCAACACTGAGAATTGTGTTCGGTATTTCAGGCATTTTCTAGGGGTCGATTTTGATGAATTAAATGAGCCTTACCGGCCAGGAGCAATACATATCCACAGTCTTGAATGGCATTATGGGGCTCAATTAAGAAGTAAGTGTTTGCTGACCCATAACGTCCTATAAACCTGACACTAGCACTATAAACCATTGATTAATATAAATAAATTTTTTTATATTCGGGTCAGTTTACAGCTATTTTTTGGTGCGTTACACCATAAATCAAGGACTTACAGCTAATAGGGTCAAAAGTTTTGCACAGAGTTATCCACAGCCCACCCAAAACCCTGCCAAAGCTAAATTTTTTGAAAAATATCAAGCTTCTAGCAATCCCCGTCCATCCGGAAGCCCATTTCATTTCAGCTAAAGTACTGATCTTATGTACACCATCTTACTATCTGCCGGTTGGCCCATTTGGCCCCTCTTAGCCCTCTCCATTTTTGGCCTAGCCATTCTCATGGAGCGCAGTTGGTACCTGCGCCCAGGGCGCATTACCCCGCAGACTGACTTGGAAGTTGCTTTTGGCCTAGCCGAGGGAATGGCAAGCGGCAAAGCAGCCCCGAATGGATTAATTCAGGATTTGCGCCAAAGCTCTATGATCGGCACACTCCTCGCCTCCATTCTCTCTGAAAAGCAATCGGGTCATTCCGCTAACCAAGCGATTGAAGAGCTTGCTGCGCTTGCAGATACCTCCTGGGTTAAGTTGGAACGCTACCTCGGAGCCCTAGCCACGATTGCAACCCTTGCTCCACTTCTCGGTTTATTTGGTACCGTGGTTGGCATGATTGAAATTTTTGGTAGTCAAGGCATAGTGACCGGTAGCGGCGGCAACCCGCAGCAGTTGGCGAACGGGATTTCGATTGCGCTCTACAACACGGCATTTGGATTACTGATTGCCATACCAGCCTATGCCGGTTGGCGTGGCTTACGCGCCATGGCCGATCAACGGCAGCGGGAGTGTGAAGAGTTCGCCCGCCAACTGTTTAAAAAACTTTACCCCGAAAATACATGAGCTGGATTGCGCAACGATTAAGCGGCCAGCGAGTCAATCTCGGCTCGCTACGCAATGCCAATCGCTTTGCACGCGCGGAGCCAGAAATAAATCTGATTGCATTTATTGATGTGTTACTGGTGGTGTTGATTTTCCTCATGGTTTCAACTACCTTTACGCGCTACAACGAACTGGCCATTACATTGCCGACTGCTAGCGGTTCTGACTCATCGATAAAGCCCCAGTCCATCACCATTACCGTGAGCCGCGATGGTCGCTACGCCCTGAACGGCAAGGTCATCGATCGGAGCCAATTAGCCCCATCCCTTGCCAAAATCGCCAATCCATCGGCACAAACGAGCCTAGAAAATAGTCCGCAAGTGAACATCGACGCCGATGCCAAGGCGCCGCACCAGGCAGTGATGCGCGCCCTTGAGGCGGCGCGCGATGCGAATCTGCCCAACGTTGTCTTTAGTAGTCAAGGCAGCAAATAATGCAGTCTGCTTACCGTGCGTAAAGCGCCAATTCAAGGTCGATCGGCGCCCGCTTTTTGGGAGCGGCGCGGCATCATCAGTTGGCTGTTGTGGCCACCATCCAAAGTGTTTGGTCTGTTTGTGGCCAGCAAAAATACCTTGCACGATCTGGGCATTGGAACTGGAAAACCAGTTTCAGTACCCATCATTATTGTTGGCAATCTGCGTGTGGGCGGCACCGGCAAAACCCCCATCGTCATTGCGCTGGCTGAGCGCCTGCGTGCCCGTGGTTTTTATCCGGGCATCATCAGCCGGGGCTATGGCGGTCGCAGCCACTCGAAGCAATCTAATCCAATCGAGGTAAGCAGCAAATCAGATCCCACCGTAGTTGGCGATGAGCCCGCACTCATGGCACAGCGCACGCAAGATGCAGTACCCATTTGGGTATGTCCAAAGCGACGTAAAAGTATTCGTGCACTCTTAAACGCCAATCCTGAAGTCAACGTCATCATCAGCGACGATGGACTACAACACCAAGACCTTACCCGCTGGCCAGCGCGCGAAGGGGGTCGTGATATTGAAATCGTCGTGCGCGACCACCGCGGTGAAGGCAATGGCTTTTTGTTGCCGGCCGGTCCCTTGCGCGAGCCTGCCGATCGCGATCGTGACATCACCTTAGTTACCGGGAATAGTCAAGGCGCTGAGAGTACTACTGATGTGGCCGATGGGTTGCATTACATTGCCGACCGTCCTGCATTTACACTGGTACCAACACTGGAGTTTGCTTATCCCCTAGGCGATCACAGCCATGTCACTTCGCTTGAATCGCTGTTAGCGCGGCATAGTTATACCCCGATCATCGCAATTGCTGCGATTGGTAACCCCCAGCGATTTTTTGATGGGATCCAATCTCTTCTCCCATACCATGCTGCGCCATTTAAGGGTATTGGGTTACCAGATCATGGGCAAATCGAAGCTGCCCTTTTGAATACACTGGATGCCAAGTGCATTTTGATCACTGAAAAGGATGCCGTAAAATGCGCTCATATTGACGATCAGCGCATTTGGGTCGTGCCGATGCAACTTACTTTGCCCAATGAATTCCTAGATTGGGTTGAATCGATCCTGCGAAGACCAGATCCGAATGCAATGCACAGCGAGCCCCGAAGGAAAAAAGATGGATAAACGTTTACTCAGTATTTTGGTTTGCCCTTTGTGCAAAAGCAGCCTGCACTTGGATGAGCAGCAGCATGAATTAATCTGCCGCATTGATAAGCTCGCTTACCCAATTCGGGATGGCATTCCGGTGATGTTGGTGGATGAAGC
>JBIIGG010000132.1:0-4104 GCA_044236575.1 Polynucleobacter sp.
TTGATCGTCTTGGTCGCGGCAAGTAAATGGGGCCGGCTTAATCGTAGTATTTTCCAGCAGTCTAGAGCTGCTCTCCCAGCTTTTGAGAATGGCCTGTTGCTGTTCTTCACTCAGTTTAAAGCTAGGCCTCTGAATCACATCGATGAGCTCTAGCATTGATGCTTCGCTTCGTACTGCGTCCACCAGTTTGGCATCGAGCAGTAGCCGAATGGGTTTAGTACTGGGGTCTTTGAATACCAGCAGATCCAAAATGACATTGGTATCCAGAATCAGACGGGGTTTCATATCAGTTAAAGCAATATTCACTTTTTGAGTCAATACCTTAGCTAGCAGGCGCTTTCCAGATCTCCGGAATCACGGTGACTTGACCTTGATCCGCAGAGACCAGCATCTCGCCATCTTGAATGTTGATGTGAATAATCATGCTGCGTTCTACCAGTGCAATTAAAGCTTTCGACTGCTCTTCGGGTATGGCGACAATGCTCAGGTTACGGGCGCGCTCCAGCTTATTTTTGATGCCATCCCACCACAGTTTGCTGGTATTACCGGCATAACAATAGACTGCTACTTGATCGGAGCGACCGCAGGCTTTCAGAATGCGCCGCTCGTCGGGCTGGCCAATATCAATCCACAGATTAATTGCCCCGGTAAGGTCTTTCACCCAAATATCGGGCTCGTCGGTATCGCTCAATCCTTTGGTAAAAACCAAATGCTCTTGGGCATTAAGCGCAAAGGCAATGAGGCGAATCATCATGCGCTCATCGGTCTCAGACGGATGCTTTGCAATCGTTAAGGGGTGACTAGCATAGTAGTAGCGATCGCCATCGGAGATGTGAAGCTCTGCTTTATGAATGGTTGCGCGCAATGCCATGAAAAAGTCCCTAGATTAATCCGCCGTTGGCCCTGATTGGCCGCAGAAAACAGACCATCATAATCCCCTTGGGGTATTACGGTACCGAAGTGCCCAGAACCAGCTGCATGCGCTGATGCGGAATGCCCACTTCGTCAAAGATTGCGCCATCCGGTTTAAATTGCAGTTTGGCATAGAAAGGAGCTGCACTTTGCTGTGCATGGAGCTCAAATACGCTTGCACCTTGCATCATGCCGGCACGGATTGCTTCGCCGAGCAAGGCCGTTCCAATCCCTTGGCCACGAAATTCCCTCAGCACTGCCATGCGCCCAATCTTGGCTTTACTGGGATTCTGCTCATCCAGATAGACTCTGGCTGTGGCAACGCACTGGCCATCGACGAAGGCCAGCGCATGCTCGGCAATCGGATCGTAGTCATCGATTTCCAATTCGGCGGGAATACCTTGTTCTTTCACAAAAACAGCGCAGCGAATCGCATATGCGGCATCGCGTGCTTCTAACCAAGCCCGGGTTTCAATTGCAATCATGTCTCTGCAGACTTAAATGATGGCTAATCGGCTAGCGCGCGTCGGCGCTGGAAATAGGACGTCCAATTGAGACAAGGTGGCAGCACTCAATTTAATTTGACTTGCCTGCCAGTTTTCTTCAATGCGGGCGAGATGGGTTGATTTCGGAATGGCGACGGCGTGCGGGTGGCGCAAAATCCACGCCAGCGCCAGTTGAGCGGGAGTAAGGCCATGTTCACTTGCCAGCAGAGACAAGCCAGCGTGCTGTGCAAGATTGCCGGTGCCCAGTGGAGAGTACGCCATGAGCGCGATATTGAGCGTATTCATCGCAGGCAGTAAATCAAACTCAATACCACGTTCATTCAGAGCGTAATACACCTGATTGCTTTGGCAGTGAGAAGGGGAGCCGACATTCCCTTCTGCTTTGCGCCAGGACTGCAGCGCCTTTAGATCAAAGTTACTCACACCAAAATGGCGAATCAGCCCACGCTCTTGCAGCGCTAAAAAACCTTCGATCGTGCTCTCATAGGAATGACTGCCTTGCCAATGTAATAGGTAGTGATCGAGGTAGTCGCATTGCATGCGCCGCAAACTGGCTTCGCAGGCTTTGATCGTGCCATTCTTATTAGCGTTGTGCGGCAGTACCTTGGAGACTAAAGTCACTTCAGTACGGCGACTGGAAGCGAAGGAGCCTAGCGCCTTGCCGACGAGTGATTCGGCCACTCCGTCGGCATACATTTCTGCGGTATCGATGAGGCGATATCCCACCTCAAGGGCATGTCTAATCGCTGCGCACTCTGCCTTGGCTTGACTGGGGTCTTCGCCCATTTGCCACGTACCTAGGCCAATGCGCGACTGAAATAGGGGTTGTGATTCCATGGCGTCAACTATAACCAAAATTCAGCAGTTGCAGTGCTGGATCGCCTGCTGCCCTAAGACTGTGTATCGTATAGCCCTATGATCCGAATTACCGAACTACGCCTTGCCATAGACCATGCTCCTGAGGCATTGGAATTGGCGATCGTACGTTTTCTTAAAATTGCGCCAAAGGACTTGATTTCGTTTGAGGTATTTAAGCGCAGCTATGACGCACGCAAAAATGTGGCCCTTGCTTTTATTTATACCGTCGATGTATCGGTCAAGGATGAAGCGCAGGTATTAACTCATTTTGCTGGTAATGTTCATGTGCGACCGTCGCCCGATACCCGCTATCACTTTATAGCGAAAGCACCTCAAAAAATACAGCAGCGGCCAGTGGTGATTGGCTTTGGCCCCTGCGGTATTTTTGCAGCACTGCTCCTGGCACAAATGGGCTTTAAGCCGATTGTCCTCGAGCGCGGCAAAGCCGTGCGGGAGCGCACCCAAGATACCTGGGGCTTGTGGCGCAAAAACACACTGAACCCAGAATCCAATGTGCAATTTGGGGAGGGTGGTGCAGGCACATTTTCCGATGGCAAATTGTGGAGCCAAGTGAAAGACCCGAAGTTTTATGGTCGCAAAGTGCTGCATGAGTTTATTAAGGCCGGCGCCCCTGAAGAAATTTTGTACGTTGCCAAGCCTCACATTGGTACCTTTCGCTTAGTAGGCGTAGTAGAAAAAATGCGCCAAGAGATTATTGCGCTAGGCGGGGAAATTCGCTTCTCCCAAAAAGTAACGGGTTTTGATATTGAGGACCAGCAGATTCGGGGTGTTCGGCTAGAGAACGGTGAGCATATTGTTGCCGACCAGGTCATATTGGCCTTGGGGCACAGTGCGCGCGATACTTTTCAGGCCTTGCATGATGCCGGTGTGTATTTAGAGGCAAAGCCATTCTCGATTGGATTTCGGATTGAGCACCCCCAGTCGATGATCGATCGGGCGCGCTTGGGTCCGCATGCGGGTAACCCCTTGATTGGGGCAGCCGATTACAAGTTAGTACACCATGCCAAAAATGGGCGCTCGGTCTATAGCTTTTGCATGTGCCCGGGTGGTACTGTGGTGGCTGCTACCTCGGAGCCAAACCGCGTGGTTACCAATGGCATGAGCCAGTATTCGCGCAATGAACGCAACGCGAATGCTGGTATTGTGGTTGGCATTACCCCAGAAGATTATCCAGGCGGACCAATGGCTGGTATTGAATTTCAGCGAGCCATTGAATCCAAAGCATTTGAGCTCGGCGGTAAAAACTATGAAGCCCCCGGTCAATTGGTCGGCGATTTTCTAGCGCAAAGGCCCTCCACCGATTTTGGTAGCGTATTGCCATCCTACAAACCCGGTGTGCATTTAACGGATCTGGCTAAGAGCTTGCCGGACTATGCGATTGAGGCGATTCGAGAAGCAATTCCTGCGTTTGAAAAACAGATACCGGGTTTTTCAATGAACGATGCCGTCTTGACTGGGGTTGAGACGCGCACGTCATCGCCATTGCGCATCACGCGCGGTGCGAATTACCAAAGTCTGAATATCAAAGGTCTTTATCCCGCAGGAGAGGGCGCTGGATACGCTGGTGGCATTATGTCCGCCGGAATCGATGGCATCAAAGTCGCCGAGGCGCTGGCATTGGAGTATTTGGCCGAGCACCCGCAATAAGAGACCCTTGAAACAGGACATTTATCGGCCTGCGTTTTCAGAACAGACGATAATGCGGCATGGCTTTAATCGTACTTACAGATGCAAAACTGGCTTTTGGCCACGTTGACTTACTTGCTAACACGGCTTTTACGCTTGAATCAGGTGAGCGCGTTGGCTT
>JBIIGG010000133.1:0-4051 GCA_044236575.1 Polynucleobacter sp.
CTCGATGCCAAAATGAGCGGCTGTGTTTGTAAGTTACCCATGCAGCAAGCGTACCTTCATTTAGACTAAGAGCATGAATCGTAATCCCGTTTTGCCTTCGCTGACCCTGCCCACTGAGCCTAAGGCGCTCCGCTCCGTTGATCTGTTAGTGTCACAAACCTACTCTGGGCAGGGATTTCTCGCGCTGGAAGCTTTGCCGCGAGTCGCTTTAGAGGCTGCTGCCCTTTCCGCAGACGACGGCTTTGCGTGGGTAGTCAATACCTACTTTGATGGGGTCATAGGCGGTGAGCCCCGCCTCAAAATGAATTTAACCCTCAAGGGTCAGATGCACCTCATCTGCCAGCGGTGCATGCAGCCCTGCTTGGTTCAGATTGAGGAATCGCGGCAGTTCGTCTTTTTGGCAAATGAAGCGCTAGCGGACGCCTTTCCAATGGAGAATGACGCGCTCGAGCCTTTGGTAGCGAGCGCGCAATTTGATCTGCTGGGAACCATCGAGGATGAGATTTTGCTCTCTCTGCCATTGATTCCAAAGCACCCAGAGGGTGTATGTGAGCCTGCTACCCTGGGTTCTGGGGCAGATGATGCTATGAATCAGGGCGAAACACTAAAAAAACCGGATAATCCATTTAACATATTGAAAAATATGAAGAAAAAAGGGTAGATCGAGGCACCAGATCGATCTATTATCGGCTTAAATTCCACTCCGGCAGCCTGGTTTTGGGCTCTTTCTATGCTAGAATCTCGCATTGCTTAGGAGTTCAACATGGCCGTCCAACAAAACAAAAAATCCCCTTCCAAGCGTGGCATGCACCGTGCGCACGACTTTTTAACCGCACCCGCTACTGCTGTTGAGGCGACTACTGGTGAGGCACATTTGCGTCACCACATTTCCCCAAACGGCTACTACCGTGGCCGCAAAGTCGTTAAAACCAAGAACGATTAATTCCTCGAATCACCAGATTGAAGCGGCTTGAATCGAATTAAGCCGCTTTTTTCATAAATTCGATTTGCCGCAATGACCGAACCCAAGAGTGTGACTCTCGCAGTCGATGCCATGGGCGGGGACCACGGTATCTCGATCACTGTTCCCGCAAGTTGTGCTTTCTTAGCCAGCCATACGGATGCCAAGATCACCTTAGTGGGTAATGTCGACTCCATCGAGCAAGCCTTAAGCGAACTCGGAGATGTTCCGCGTGATCGTATTCAAATTATTGCAGCCACTGAAGTGGTGTTGATGGACGATTCCATTGAGGTCGCCTTGCGTCGTAAAAAAGACTCATCGATGCGGGTTGCAATTGAACAAGTCAGAGATCAAAAAGCCGATGCCATTATTTCTTCTGGCAATACGGGCGCCTTGATGGCCATTTCGCGATACGTCTTAAAAACCCTCGATGGCATTGATCGTCCAGCGATTGCAACGGGCATGCCAAATGAACTCGGTGGAGCTACAACCGTTTTGGATCTGGGCGCTAATGCCGATTGCGAACCCCTGCATTTGATGCAATTTGCACAGATGGCGGACGTGATGGTGCGGGTCGTCGAGGGAAAGCCAAGCCCTACGATTGGCTTACTCAATATTGGCGAAGAAGTGATTAAAGGCAATGAAGTTGTCAAACTCACTGGCGAATTATTGCGCGCCAGCAATCTCAACTTTTACGGTAATGTTGAGGGTAACGATATTTTTAAAGGCACAACGGACATTGTGGTGTGCGATGGTTTTGTCGGTAATGTGGTCTTAAAGGCCAGCGAAGGATTGGCAAAAATGATGAGTGGCTTGATTCGCCATGAGTTCAATCGGTCGTGGTTAACCAAAGCCATGGCGATGTGCGCGATGCTGCCGCTATTGCGCGTGCGCAAACGGGTTGACCACCGGCGTTACAACGGCGCCGTTTTATTGGGTCTGCGCGGATGCGTAATTAAAAGTCATGGCTCTGCAGATAGTTTCAGTTTTGGCTTTGCTCTAGAGCGGGCATACGATGCGGCAAAAGGTAATATGGTGGAACGCATTGCCGAGGCATTTGCATTGAGGGCACCAGCATGACAATCCATTCCCGTATTGCCGGCACTGGTAGTTATTTACCGGCGCTGCGCTTAAGTAATGATGATTTAGTGGCGCGCCTGGCAAAGTCTGGCCTAGATACCAGTGACGAGTGGATTAAGACGCGCAGCGGTATTGAGGCACGTCACTTTGCAAGTGATCATGAGCTGACCAGCGACCTTGGTATGAAAGCAGCGCAAGCTGCAATGGCAAGCGCCAATTGCACTGCTGCGGATCTTGATCTGATTATTTTGGCCACCTCCACACCAGACCATTTGGGGGGATTTCCGAGTACTGCCTGCGTAATTCAGGATAAGTTGGGTGCCCACCATGGCTGCGCCGCTTTTGATGTGCAGGCCGTATGCGCTGGATTTATGTATGCTATGGCGGTTGCTGATGCCATGATTCGAACCGGTAGCTATCGCAAGGTATTGGTGATTGGTGCAGAAGTGTTTTCCCGCATCTTGGATTTTCAAGACCGCACAACCTGTGTCTTGTTTGGTGATGGCGCAGGCGCAGTTGTTTTGGAGGCCAGCAGTGAGCCAGGTATCTTGGCCAGTGCCCTGCATGCCGATGGCAGCCAGCGCGATATTTTGTGCGTACCTGGCCGAGCGGTCAGCGGCGGCATTACAGGATCGCCGTTTATGACTATGGATGGCCAGGCTGTATTTAAGCTTGCCGTCAAAGTACTCGAGCAAGTTGCGCATGAAGTACTTGATCGTGCAAACCTAAAACCCGAACAAATTGATTGGCTCGTGCCACACCAAGCCAATATTCGCATCATGGAGGGCACAGCCCGCAAGATGGGTATGTCGATGGATAAGGTGATCGTGACGGTTTCAGAGCATGGCAATACATCAGCTGCATCGATTCCACTCGCGCTCGATGCGGGTGTGCGATCGGGGCAAATCCAGCGGGGTCAATATCTCTTACTCGAGGGTGTAGGCGGCGGTTTTGCCTGGGGCGCGGTCGTCTTAAAATATTAAATCAGCGATTCTTTGGAATTTTTCATATGACATTTGCATTTGTTTTTCCGGGTCAAGGCTCCCAGTCAGTAGGAATGCTCAACACCATTGCGGATCGCCCTGAAGTGCGTGCCACCATTCAAGAGGCATCCGATGCCTTGGGTGAGGACATTGGTAAGTTAATTGCCGAAGGACCTGCCGAAGCCCTATCGCTCACTACCAATACACAACCCGTGATGCTCACGGCCGGAGTCGCTTTTTATCGCGCTTGGTTGGCCGCCGGCGGACCCAAGCCTGCAGTAATGGCTGGACATAGCTTAGGCGAGTACTCTGCCTTGGTGGCATCCAATGCCTTGGCATTCAAAGACGCAGTGCCTTTAGTGCGCTTTCGTGCAGAAGCGATGCAAAGTGCAGTCCCCGTTGGTACGGGTGGTATGGCAGCCATCTTGGGTTTGGATGATGCGACTGTAGTTGAGGTTTGCCGCGCAGCAACTCAATCTGCAGGTGCGGTTGTCGAGGCTGTGAATTTCAATGCGCCTGGGCAAGTGGTCATTGCCGGCGCTAATTCCGCGGTGACCAAAGCCTGTGAGCTGTTGAAAGAGGCGGGCGCGAAGCGCGCCTTACCTTTGCCGGTGTCAGCACCATTTCATTCATCGCTCTTGCAACCGGCTTCAGAAAAGCTCAAAACGTATTTTGAAAAACTGGTCATCGTTACGCCAGAAATTCCAGTGATTAACAATGTGGATGTCACCATCCTTAGTACGCCAGCAGAGATTAAAGAGTCTCTGGTGCGTCAGGCTGCCAAACCCGTGCGCTGGCAAGAAATTATTCATGCGATGGCAGGCCAAGGCGTTACTCAGGTATATGAATGTGGTCCCGGCAAAGTGCTGGCAGGTTTAACGAAGCGCATTCATGAGGGCGTTATTGGCCTACCGATTTTTGATGCAGTGAGCTTGAATGAAGCCTTAGAGGCAGTCAAGCAACAATAAGTACAAGGAATAAAGATGAATCTGGATCTAACAGGACAAATCGCGCTAGTGACTGGCGC
>JBIIGG010000019.1:0-14773 GCA_044236575.1 Polynucleobacter sp.
AAATGGGGATTTCCAACGTGGTATCCGCTATAACTCACGAGCAAGGTATAGCCATCCGGCTTCGATCGTGCAACGAATTGATTGCCAATGTTGCCCGATCCTCCGGGTTTGTTGTCAACCAATACCGGCACTCCTAAGGTCTTACTCATGGAGTCCGCTACCAGCCGCGCAGAAAAATCGGTAGTTCCGCCAGGCGCTGTTGGCACAACCAGAGTAATAGGTTTATTAGGCCAGCTTTGAGCCTGTACTCCGGCGGATGCAAAAGAAATACAGATGAGGCTTATTGCAATTAATTTGAAATTTTTGAGCATGGCTTTAGTCCTTAAGTGATTAGCTCGGAAATCTCAATCAAGTTCTGATCGGGATCGCGTACGTAAACGGAATTAATTTTTTGCGTGGCGCCTGTCCGCATGACAGGCCCCTCAATAATAGGCCACTGCGCTTGAGTCAACTTAGTAATTACCTCACTCAATGGTCGATCAGCGATAAAACATAAATCCAAAGATCCCGGTGTTGGGATATCCGCCTTGGGTTCAAACTCTTTACCCTTGATGTGTAGATTCATTTTTTGATTGCCAAAGCGAAATGCTTTACGTTCCACTGGCGGCGTTCCGCCAACAAAAGACTCCAATTGCATACCCAGTACTCTGACATAAAAATCAATGCAGGCTGCTTCTTTTGCCGTTGTCAAAACTAAGTGGTCTAAGTGATCAATCATGTCGCTCTCCCTATTGGCATGGCGGCTCTGGATGCAGATCATGAATGCGTCCAGCTTTCGCAACTTGACCAGGGACATCATGCCCGACAATCTGGGGGAGTCCTTTTGCAATCGCCAGTAGTACATCTATATTAATACCTGTATCGTATCCCATCGCATCCACCATATGGATGGCATCTTCACTGCATACGTTTCCGCTCGCTCCAGGAGCATAGGGGCAGCCCCCTAAACCGCCCAATGAGCCGTCAAAACGCGTAATTCCAGACTGCACTGAAGCCAGTATGTTTGCCAAACCCATGCCCCTTGTGTTGTGAAAATGCATCGTGAGTTGCAGGTGCTTGAATTGCTTGTGGAGAGCGTCGATCATTTTTTGCACTTGTACCGGCTGAGCCATGCCAGTCGTATCGCAAATAGTGACGCCACGAACGCCTAAATTATCAAAACGGCTTACGTAATTTATTACAACATCCTGGGGAACATCCCCCTCCATCGGACAACCAAATGCAGTGGATAAAGAAACGTTAACTGGAATTCGGCCGTTGATGAATTCAATCACCTCACGCAAAGCCGAGAAGCTCTCCTCTCGTCCCATCCGTAAATTACTGCGATTATGGGTTTCTGAAGTCGACATGACTAAATTCAGTTCATCCGCCTTCGAATCCAAGGCGCGCTGTGCGCCCCGTAAATTGGGTACCAACACCGAATACTCTACATTTGGGTTACGCTGAATTCGGCTCATGACCTCTTCAGCATCTTTTAACATCGGAATTGCTTTTGGCGATGTAAAAGAGGTGGCCTCTATCTTTGCATAACCGCATTGGCTTAAGGCGTCGATCAATTCGACTTTTAAATCGGTCGGAATAAAGTTTGGCTCAATCTGAAAGCCATCCCGCGTAGCAACTTCATTAAAGTAAATTCGGTTCATAGTCATCTCAGTGTGTAAATGCAATGCCCTTCTCTTTTAACGCAGTAATCTGCTGGCTAGTGAGCCCAATCTCGCTCAAGATTTGATCGGTTTGCTCGCCTACCTCCGGTGCCAGAGATTTGATCGAGCCTGGTGTTCGCGATAATTTAGGAACAATCCCCGGAACCTGCAAGGCACTCCCATCCTTCATTTTGATTGTTTCGATTATTCCGCGGGCATGATAATGTGGATCTCTCGCAATATCTTCAACCGTAAATATTTTGCCAGCAGGAACGCTGGCTTGATCCAGCGCTTCTAGAACCTGTTCTGCAGTCATTTGACTAGCCCAAATGCCAATGGCCTGATCCAATTCGCTAACCCGCTTCACTCGCCCATCATTGCTGCCGAGTTCGGCGTCTTTAGCTAGATCCTCTCGTCCTATGACTTGCATGAGGCGCTTAAAAATACTATCGCCATTGCCTGCAATCAAAACATACCTTCCATCTTGGCACTGGTATGCATTGGATGGCGCAATGCCGAGCAATGCGCTACCAGCTGCTTCACGAACCTCACCAAACGCACTGTACTCTGGCAATAAACTCTCCATGCAATTAAATACTGCCTCATACAGTGCAATATCAATGACCTGTCCTTTACCGCTGGTATGCCGCTCCTGTAATGCAAGCAGTATTCCAATAACGCCATGCAGTGCGGCGAGCGTATCTCCAATGCTGATGCCGACTCGTACTGGGGTTCGCCCAGGCTCGGCGGTTAAGTGCCGCAAACCACCCATCGCTTCCGCTACTACACCAAATCCAGGCTTATCGCGGTAAGGACCAGTTTGCCCATAACCGCTAATGCGCAGCACGATTAATTTGGGGTTGATCTGCAGCAAATCCTGCGGATCAAGACCCCAAGACTCCAAGGTACCTGGACGAAAATTTTCAATTAGGATATCCGCCTCCTTTACTAGGCTCCTGACAATCTCTTGCGCCTCGAAGAGCTTCAAGTCTAATGAAAGCGAGCGCTTATTGCGCGACTGTACCTGCCACCAAACCGATGTACCATCTTTTAGCAAGCGCCATTTGCGCAGGGCATCTCCAACGATGGGCGCCTCGATCTTAATGACATCCGCGCCAAAATCACCCAATGTCTTTGCCGCAAAAGGACCAGCAATGAGCTGGCCCATTTCGATTACTTTGAGATTTGCTAAAGGCTCCATAGTCGTACTGTTCTCAAAAAATGATTTCAAGGATCTCAGGCAATCTAGCCAGTATTTCTAAGTCCAGCCGCAATTCCATTGATGGCAATATGAATACCTCTTTGTACCCTATCGTCGTGACTACCTGATCGATAGCGTCTTACTAATTCGACCTGCAGATGGTGAAGTGGATCAATATAGGGGAAGCGATTGCGTATCGATCTTGCTAGGGATGGATTATTAGCCAAACGTACTTTTTCTCCAGTAACCAAAGTCAATGCATCTACCGTCTTATTCCACTCCGCTTCGATAGCAGTAAATATCCGCTTGCGCAGTTTCACATCGGGGACTAGCTCGCTGTAACGGGAGGCCAATGCTAAATCGCTCTTGGCTAGAGCCATATCCATATTCGATAACAAGGTCCTAAAGAATGGCCAATCTTTATACATCTTTTGCAAAAGAGCGAGAGCGGCTTTCTTGTCTGCCGCCTTGGGGTGATTTAAGAACTCACCTACGGCAGAACCAAAACCAAACCAACCCGGAAGGGTCAAACGGCACTGACCCCAGCTAAATCCCCATGGAATTGCCCTTAAGTCTTCAATTTGCTGACTAGCCTTACGACTCGCTGGCCGAGAACCAATATTAAGCTTAGCAATTTCGCGAATGGGAGTCGCATCAAAGAAATACTCTGCAAATCCTGGCGTTTCATATACGAGGCCTCGATACGCATTCATACTTGCTTGTGAGATTGTCGCTGCAGCCTCTAAGAAGGCCTTACTGGCTTGCTTGGTTGGCTTTAACAAAGTGGCCTCTAGCGTTGCGGCGACCAAGGTTTCCAGATTGCGCCTGCCAATCTCTGGATTGGCGTACTTAGATCCAATCACTTCGCCCTGCTCGGTTAATCGAATTTGTCCGCGCACCGTGCCGGGAGGCTGAGCAAGGATTGCCTCGTAACTGGGGCCACCGCCACGACCGACGGTACCACCCCTGCCGTGAAACAAGCGGAGTTTTAGACCATGCCTTTCTTCCAGCGGCTCAAATACCGTAACTAAGGCCAGCTCAGCACAATACAACTCCCAATTGCTTGTAACAATCCCGCCATCTTTATTCGAGTCAGAATAGCCCAACATAATGTCTTGTTCAGCACCGGAGCGCTTTACCAAATCCAAGATGCCTGGCAAGGCATAGAATTCATGCATGATCGGGGCGGCATTACGCAAATCCTCAATTGTCTCAAATAAGGGAACAACAATGAGTTCGGCTGTAGACTTCTTGCCTAGAGTTTCATGCATTAAGCCTACTTCTTTTTGTAGCAATAAAACTTCTAGTAGATCACTGACAGTCTCAGTATGGCTAATAATGTAGTGGCGAATAGCGTCATTACCAAACAGTTGGCGGGTTTTCTTGGCCATTTCAAAAATAGCAATTTCTGAAATGGCAAACTCAGAGTATTGATGCCCCACCACACGAAGTGGTCTTGGGTCTTTCAATAGCGATAGTACGAGTTCCCGTTTTTGCGGCTCGGAAAGACTTGAATAATCTGCCTGAATCGACGCCGCTTTTAGGAGTTCTGCCAAAACAGCTTCATGCATATCTGAGCTTTGACGCAAATCCACCGTAGCCAAATGAAAACCAAAGACCTCAACCGATCTAATCAAGCCATGCAAGCGACGATCTGCCAGCGCTTTTGCACCTTGCGACACGAGTGAGGCTTCGATTGTCTTGAGATCAGATAAAAAATCGTCTGGGCTGAGGTAGGGGTTTTGCGGCGCCACAGCGTGGCGAGCAGCATCTGTTCCAGTCAAGCGCTTTAAAGTGGCTGCAAGTCTGGAATACATACCGGTGAGCGCCCTGCGATAGGGCTCATCCTGACGATGCTCGTTGGTATCTGGCGAGCTGGCTGCAAGCGCTTGCATCTTTTTCGGGAATTTAAGGAGCAGCGCGGATACAGATAGCTCTCTACCTAAGTAATGCACTTCTGTTAAATAGTGGCGCAATACCATTTCAGCTTGCCTAGAAACGGCGTACTCCAAGGTCTTTGCGCTGACATTCGGGTTGCCATCGCGATCACCGCCAATCCATTGGCCCATCTTTAGAAAGCTTGCGACGGGGTTTCCGGCAAGCGAATCCTCTAATTCAGCGTAAATCTTGGGAATTTCCCTCAGAAAAGTAGTTTCATAGTACGTCAGGGCATTCTCAATCTCGTCAGCAACTGTAAGCTTTGTAAATCGTAATAAGCGGGTATGCCAGAGCTGCAATACACGAGCCCGAATTTGCTCCTCATTGGCTTTCAGATCTTTATTGAGCAGGACATCTTTTTGTGGATTATTTGCTTTAGATGATTCTTTCATCTGATCTCGCGCTGCCAATAAATTGGCGATATCCCGCTCAGCCTCCAAAATACTCGTTCTTTGTACTTCCGTGGGATGCGCTGTAAGTACGGGGGAGATCAAACTTGCTGCCAGTGTCTTGGAGATCAGCTGATTGCTTACGCCTGCAGCATGCAGTTTTTTCATGGCCATAAAAATACTGCCATCTTGATGGCTGCCATTGCGCTCATACGCTACGCGGCGGCGAATGTGATGCCTATCCTCGGCTAAATTGGCTAAGTGACTAAAGTAAGTAAAGGCGCGAAGGACTTTCACTGCGCTCTCGCTGGTAAGCCCTTTTAGAAGTTTGCTCAGTTCGTGATTGGCCTTCTGATTTGCGTCGCGATGAAAAGCCACGGATAATTTTCTGATCTGCTCTACCAAGGCATAGACAGTATCGCCCTCCTGCTCGCGAACGATATCACCCAAAATTTTGCCTAATAGGCGAATATCATCAATTAATGGTAGCTCAGTATTTTCCAAAAAATTCCAATAGTAAATATCTGTGTGTAAATAGCACTATAGCAAGTCTATACACGTGCTTGATAAAACTAGGTGAACGCTAGAAAGCTATGTAAATATTGTATTTTATGGCCTCAATTGATGCCCCGTTATGCCAGCATTAATGATTTACCCATTACAGAGTCGGAGCGGCAATTTTTCTGGAAACTGGGAAGACGCCCAGATGATCACCCGAGCCTAAGTCATTTTGGTTTTTAGTTTAAGTAATAAACAAAATACTTCACTGCTTTTCCCAAATACTCCAGTTTAAGGTTGCTGGCGAAGGCTGAGTCCACGATATTGGATACTTTCTATTACCGATTCCCAAACGACTCCAGACATAAGCAACAATAAAAATAATCGTGACGCCTAGCATCACTGTTATTCCAAGATGGATAAAACCCGCATGTGCTTGAATCATGATGATCGGATTAGCGCCAGCGGGAGGATGAACGCACCGTAGCAGTAGCAAAACAACGATCGTAAGAACAAGCGCAAAAACATAGACCCAAAATGCATCGCCGAATAACTGATAGGCTACTATTCCGATCAAACTACTGATGAGGTGAGCCCCAAATACAGCCCGCGGTTGCGCAGCAGGTGCTGTTGTAAGCGCAAATAAAAATAAGGTAGTACCACCCAGTGATGCTAATAAAAGTGCGGAGTTTGCCTTTGTTGCCCAAAGAGCCAAACCAATGGCTACGGATGAGCCAATGAGCACCCAAATTAAACGCAATATTAACATTTTCATAGTCCAATGGTAGACATAAAAACTCTGAAGGCAATTGATATCAGTCAACTTTGATGTCCATAATATGCTCGTACGAATGCCCACTGTCAGGTTAAATTAAACAAATTCATTTTTGCTGCATGAGCTAGTTAGGTAAAAATAGAGCTCCATGGCTTTATTTACCCTTAATCCTGAGCTCTCTAATTTTGGTCGGACTGAGACAAACTGATTAGGGCTCATAAGGACTAGAACCTAGGACCAAACGATTTTTGGAGCAACTTTCTGAGACTTCGCTGTTCCAAGGTACTTTTAAGGATTGATGGGCGCTACCCTAAGTAACGCTTTAGATAATGGTGAATTGTAACTAATTGATCAGAATTCCATTCAACGCTCTATTAATATAGTAATTGATGCGTCCAATTTTTCTCTTCTCCAAAAACCCCTCACCAGCTAAGACATCAAGGTATTTTGTAGCGGTCAATCTAGAAATATTTAAGTCGCGCATAACAAATTCGATTTTTGTATATGGATGCGTAAATAAATTATTAATTAAATCTTGACTATAAAATTTATGTTTTTCTCTGATTCTGTGTTTGTAGTCAAAGAGGGCGGCTTTGATCTCATTAATCTTCTGAATTGTCTGCTCTGACGTTGCCCGGACAGCCTCCAGCATGTATAGAACCCAATCCTCCCAAGCATCATCATCGCGCACCGCCTGAAGAAGTCGATAGTACTGTGACTTATTACGGACTATATAGTTGCTCAAATAAAGAACGGGTATGTTGAGCAGATGCTCTTTTACGAGATACAAGACATTAATAATCCGACCGGTACGTCCATTGCCATCGTAGAAAGGGTGAATACTCTCAAATTGATGATGTATCAAGGCCATTTTTATTAATGGATCGACCGGATATGCCTCGGAATCATTGATGAAATTCTCAAGCTCACCCATTAGCTTACTAATTTCTTCGGGATCTTGTGGGGGCGTATACACCACATCCCCTTGAGAACTTTTTAAGCTAGTTCCAGGCAGTTTTCTGTAACCTGCATTATTACGCTCAAGCTCTGCCTGAATCAGCAAAATATGATTACTAGTCAAAAGACCTGTCTCTCGTACCTGCTCAAAGCCTACTCTAAGTGCTTGCTTATAACGCAACACTTCTTTGGTAGCCGAATCACCAACTGACTCTGGCAGCAAATCATCTTTAAAGAGTTCGTCATGAGTGGTGACGATATTTTCAATTTCAGAACTGTCTTTAGCCTCTTGTAAGCCAAGCGTATTTATCAAAATACCTTGATTTGGGATGGATGCTGCCACCCCCTTTAACTCGGCAAGCATTCTGCTACTCTCTGCCAGTTTTTTCAAGATTGCTGGCGTATCGAATCTTGAACTACTCAAACCTTTAAGTGATTGTAATTTGGTCATATGCACGTTTTTTTAATATATATAGAAAAACGATATTTTTATACATGTTAGCAGTAATGTGTATATAAATCCTAGATTTATATGAATTAATATGTATTTTACTGTATAAATATACAGCTTTATGTCAAGAAAAGCTATTCTAAACCGTGATGTGAAAGCACTGAGAATGTGTAAACCATGTGATCGGTACCGGATGTAAACCATATATCCGGTACGGACCTTTGCTTTTCTGGTGGGCCCAACAGGACTTGAACCAAGGATCAAGGATTATGAGACCAGAAATCAAATAACTCATCATTTCAAAAATAGTCTGCCACAGTTTAGTTTAAAAAAATTAAATTTAAATTACGTTTTTAATTGAGAAAATTTTAAACCGATCTAGGAGGCTCCACAGGTCTACAACAAGTTCCTAGATCCATATTACCTTGAGGAAAATATCCTTAAAAGAGGAGTCTTAGATTTTTTTACAATAGGATTCATAAGCATAAAGGCAGGCTTGGCTGTGTATTTAACTGCATTAACACATTACGCTCAAAACCATTCAACAAAATATAGGTAAATAATTTTATTGTTTAGTGACAAATAATTTTATTAACGTCTGCCTCAATGCTGTTAGGCTCAATTTCCATTAAATTAGTCTTATTCTTCTGCAAATACACTTCAGTCAATTTTTTAGTCTTTGCATCAAATAGCATATAAGAGACTTGGTAATAAAAGAAATTATTATCTGTGCAATCTTGAGCGCCGCTGATGCCATATAAATTAAAAGCCTGGCCATTCGGCGCTAACTGATCACCATTGAAATAGGCAGAAACGGTATACCAAGCAAATGGCTCATTCGCCCTTCTCCATCCAGAGAGTAAGTAAAGTGTTGCCTGTGAATTTTTACTTATGAGAATATCTTTTTCATTCGACGATTTGCCACCGGTCTTTTTGCTATTGGACTTAGCATAGGTGCCATACTGTTCTGATTTAGCATGGACGTCGGCGATCATGCCAAAGAAATGCAAGGCAAAGACTGCAAAAAAGCACAGCCTCAACTTAAACATCATAGTAGCGCCGATCACTTGGCTCTTCCCACAGTTTGAGCACCCATCCATTTTTCAAATGCACCCGGTACAGGCACCCCCTCCGATAACCCGTAATAAATTGGCTTGCCATTATCCAAAATAACCGCAAGAAATTCGCTTGTATTCGAATCCACCAGAAATGCAGCCTTTAATTCAGAGCATGCCTGCTTTTTGCAGCCTGAACCAAAAATTTGATGTCCCGCAAATACGATGTTTTGACTATCCCCTAGGGCTTCCTGAAAGGCCGGATAGTCTTCCCCTAACAAGTATGAAAATATAAATTCTTTATTACCGCCTTTAACAAACTCTAGCGAAGGGGTGCCAACGAACAATGGTAAAGACATAGTTAGGTCCTTACTCAAAACATCATACTTTTGTTTTTGCTTTTGCTCGCTTGTTAAGCTTGTATCTCTGGCTTTTGCTAATTTTGCGATCTTGGATTTTTGTTCAGCAGCGTCAATATGGTCCCAAACTTTAAAAGTAGCATAAAGCAGGATCAACAAAACCAGTAGACATGCTATCACTACGAAGACGTTTTTTAGTAAGCTTTGCAATTTAGAAGTCACTTTAGGAGATTTTTTATCCACGTAAGTAGCATTATTTTAATTTGAGCAGGTAATGGCTCAAACATATACTATGTATGTGAGTTTTTTACCTAAACTGGCCACTTAGAAGCTAGCCTCTTTAATAAGAACTGCGAGGCCATTTCGAATAACATCGCCAAGAATGGACTTAGGCCATGCAAAAATGACTACTCGTCCCCGGATATAGCCGGTTGATATTTTGGAATGGTGTCCATCAACCCTTAAGCGTACTCGATAGATTGCACGTTCAGGTATCAACTTGTTATTTTGGGGTCTAACCAGTATTTCCCCGCCGGCCACCGAAGATAGAGCGCCTTCTGTGAGAATGCGGGTGGCATCTTTTTCAATGCTGATAACACTTAAGCCCACGCCCTGAACACCCGGAGCATCCGGAATAAAGCGTGCCCAATTGCCAATATCGAGGCGGCGTAGATCGTCCTCCTCGACATAGCACTCCACTATCCAATCTTTATCATTGATGAGCGTCACCAATGAAAAGGATTTGGGCACCCACTCGCCGAGAAATAGGTCTGGATCAACATCGGCAATAACACCAGAAAAAGGAGCTTTCCGATTGAGATTTTCATATTCTTTGAGCAGTCCATCCAACTCATTTTTTGCGGAAATAAGCTGCTCTTTAAAGATAGGCTGTTGATTAATTGTTTTTAAATCAAACCCGGATGAGCCGAACTGACGATTGAGAACGTCCACCTTCGTTTGCAGTTGGCGTATTTTCTTCTCCAATTCTGGAGTGTCAAGGCCGATGATTTGATCGCCCTCTTTTACTTGGCTGCCAATGCTAGGTGGTAATTTTGTTACCTGTGCCGCCCGTGTTGCGAGTACATTGAAGCTTTTTTCAGGCCTCAACATCCCCTGGGTATTCACTGTTAAATCAAATGGAATCAGTAAAAAAGCAATCGTGCCTAGGGCAATGTAATAAGCCGGTCTGTGCCGAACTACTGGGCCAATATCCTGCCAGCGCTTATACCAATATTGAAATTCTTGAAATACAGGCCTAGCAATGAAGAACCAGATCTCAACTATAAACAGGGCAATACCCAAGGCCTTAAAGAAATAGTAATACACCAATACCGCAATACCGAAGAAAACGATCAGGCGATAGAGCCAGGTAGCAAAAGCAAATACGATAAAGAATTTTTGCATCTCAGCACTGAGTTCTTCTGGTGCAGGATCCCCCAAACCAAATAACTTCTCCCTTAACCACCAGCGGGCATAAGCACCTGTGCGATTGTGCAGATTGGACATCCCAATGGTGTCGCACAGCAAGAAATAGCCATCAAAGCGCAGAAAGGGGCTAGCATTGATTGCTAGGGTTCCAGCTATAGATGTGGTGCCCAGGAAAAAAAATAAACTTTTAAATGCCCCGTCCGGCAAGACACTCCACATGAAAATAGACCAAGCAGCAATCACCAGCTCGGTAGCGATGCCCGCGCTAGCGATCATCCATCTTTTTTTATGGGAATCCAACTTCCAGGATTCTGTGACATCGGTGTAGGCCATCGGCCACATCACTAAAAACGCGATCCCCATCGTGGGAACACGGCAGCCACACTTTTTAGCCGCAATAGCGTGACCCACCTCATGCAACAGCTTTACAACCACAATAGCGCCAGCATAGCCCAGGATTCCTTCAATACTAAATGTATCGACCAAGGTTGTGCTAAAGGCATCCCATTGCCTAAATACCCCCCACAATCCAATAACAAAGATTAGAAGTGTTAACTGATAAAAATGTTTATTAAAGAGAAAATTGAGTTTTGGTAGCAGCTTATCTAAAGTCTTATCGGGTCGCAATATCGGGATGCGAAAAAATAAATAGCCATGCAAAATGGAGTCAAACCAGCTTTTGCTGCGACTTTGATTTTTACGATACAGATAATTGGCATCTTGCGGTGAATTTTGGTATACCAATTCGTTATCAGATAGGAATTTTGCTGTCGCATCCACATCCTCTGCACTTATGAATAAAGTGCTTCTCTCATTGATATCTTGGCAAATTGCATCCGCATTCCCTAAATCCAAACGAGAAATGATTTCAAAGGCGACCCAATCAATCTGAAAGTATTGATTTCGAGCGGGGTCGTGTAAGGTCCATGTGGGGGCGCCATTTCTATCGGCTGGACCGGGATATAAAGTTAAATCCTCACGTAGCTTAGGCCAAGGTTTTTGCTGTACTTCCATTGCGCTTAAATGCCTAAAAATTGGCGCAAAGTAGCTAGTGGGCGCCGTAGTACCCAATAGGAAAGGGGTACGTATTGTCCATGTACCTTAGCAGTACCTTTTAAACCAACTCGTGGCCCTTTTTCTCCAGGACTCAAGCTTGCCCTCACGCGATAGGCATATCCACCATCCGGCCTTAGAATCGGCTCATGACCTGCATATCTCAAATACCCCGTTACTGGTGAGAATGGCATAGCATTCAGATAAAGGGTGACCTTTGAGTCTTTAGGTAACTCAATCGCTTCTCCTACGGGAATCCAACCCTCAATCTCGACATCACTGCTAGTGGCGACTACCATCACTTTCTCGCCAGCCTGCACTGGCTTACCAATCCACTCCGAAGGATCATCAAAAATGACAATTCCATCTCGTGGTGCCACAATTTTGGCTTTATTTAGCAGCTCTTTAACGTAGTCAGCCTCAATTTTTTTCTCAGCTGCTTTTCCCTCTTGAGGAACGAGTAGGCCGCGACTTTTAGAATCCGTTAGGCCCTGCAAGGAGCTTTGGCGATATTCTTGCGTAGCGATTTGCGTTTCTTGTTCGGCTACTTGCAGGCGGCTGAGCAAAGTAGTGAGGTCCAAGTTAAACAAGGGCTGACCTTTTACAACCTCTTGATTTGGGGCGACATAAAACTTGTCAACAATACCTTCAATCGGCACACGAATAATCGCTGGGTTTGCTGGCACTAACTCACCAGGCACTAACACGGTTAAACGTACTGGAAATAACAAAAATATCCAGATCAGCCAAGTCCAACGGCGTTTTTTATCACGCCAAATGGCTTTAACTTCTGCAACCACCGCCTCAGCTGTTCCTTCAATCCCTTTTGCAATCAACCAACTCAACGCGTTCTTTATCCACGTAATGCCAGCTTTAAAGATCCGCCAAGCCAGTACAAAAATCTGCAGTGGGTTATTGGTGTATTTCACATAAGTAACCTTTGCTCCCTGAAGTACATGAGAGGCATCGGTTTTAGTCTCACCCCATGCTGGAACATAATCCAGAATTCGCATCCATAACCGTGTGAGCTCCCCATAGACTGTTGGCGCGTCCATTCTGTTCCAGGAGTAGGACCAAATATCGACCCATTCTTTGAGATAAGGAACTTCATTCTCGGTAAATTCAGCTTCTTTTGCGAGCAATAAACCAGCTTTGCGTTTTCCGCCAGAAATTGGCAGCCAATACGCATGAACAGGTAGATATGTGCCCCACTCTTCTGTGAGCGCATCATTAAGCATTACGGGCGTTACTTCACATGCTTCTTGTTTAATGAGGAGTTCACAGACATTGTTTAACCAAGAAATATAGGGTGAATTTCTCTCAACAAAGGAAACGCCTGACTGAATCACTATCCCTTCATCTTCTATCCACAATGCGCCAATCTGATAAGGGACCAGTTGATGCGTATGGTTCACTAGCAAGAACTGCAGCACTTTATCGGACTCCGCCTTTCTGGCCTGTTGAGCCAGATTGATCAAAATCATCGGGGTCGGAATCTGCGCCGGAACCTCTACTGAATTGCTCATTAATTAACCTTTTCCAAAGGTCAGGGCAGATTTAATTTGACTGGTGAGCGATTCCTTGCCGACAAAAGCTGTCTTTGGAACAGGCTTCACTGGCGGCTTATTGTTGGGTTTAGTCTCAGCTTGATTGCCCTTAGTATCCGTACCAATTACCTGAATCTCTACTGGCTCCATTGCTTCGTCTGATGAGAAGATCTCAAAATTGCCATTAACTCGGTTGAACTTAACCCAGTCTGGTAAAGGCTTGCCATTCTTGGTATAGGCAGTGAATTTGATATCCCCTTTGCCACCAACAAGAGCGCTTGGAGGCGGAATGGAGATCTCCGTATCGCTGGAATCCAACTGCTCATCTGGCGGCAGGGCTGAATTAGGCAACATTTCATTGCTGGGCGGAGAGAGAATTGCATTGGTGTCAATCGTGCGCTGGGCATTTTGCAACTCGTCACCTACTCTGTCGAACTCAACATAAGGAGTGTGGTTAGAGTACTGCAATGCACCGCGCCTGAGCGTAGTTTCACCATGCGGTAAGCTAAATTGGTTAATGCCGCCATAGGCTCCATTGAAATCCAAGACCACTGTATTAAATTCGTAATAACCCATCTTTAATGGTGGATGTTCATAAGGCTTCTGCATGTTCGGCGCAGTTGGGATGTGGCGCGATACTATGGAAACTACGTCCACATCATTGACTTCACTCATCGTGAGCGTCAGCGTAGATGTATCTGTTCCGCCATTGCCATCGCTAATAGTGTAAGTAGCAACGGGGATCAGGCCGGTATAGTCTATTTCAGGTGTAAAGCTATAGCTACCATCGGCATTAATGGTGAGCGCACCTACTCCTGGGATCGCAAAAGGACTACCAATCGTTGGGGTACCAGGCACACCCGCAACGGTGTAGCCCGTAATGGTAAGTGTATCGCCTTCAACATCAGTAGCGCCCACCAAAAGACCTGCGTTAGCAGCTACTGTTAAGGTCGCATCTTTAATGACGGTGTTGGTATCATTCGGATCGACTGGAGGATCGTTGACTGGTGTCACGGTAATGGTGAGCGTACTGGTATCGCCTACTGTGGCGCCAGCATCATCAGTCAAGCTATAAGTGACTGTGGGTACTACACCATTGAAGTTAGTTGCAGGTATGAAGGTGTAAGTACCATTTGCAGCAATCGTAATGCTGCCAACACCAGCAATAGTGGCGCTCTGCCCTGCGTTATAAGTCGTGCTATCACCAGCCACCTGGAAGGTAGTTAGGGTAATAATCCGGCTCGGAGAGCTTAATCCAGCATCAATCACGTTACCGCTAATTGGCGTAACTTCAAGGGTAGTGAAAGTTTCATTAGCATCAAGGAAGGGGTCTAAGATTGTGCCGGTCGCTACTGCGGTACCTAAAGTGGCATCCGTCTCACCAGCGCCTAATACCAAGTTCATGGTGAGCGCTTCGCTCACTTCATAAATCGCATCTTGGGCGGCGGTGATCGTAAATACCGGTGACCATGGCGTACT
>JBIIGG010000020.1:0-14505 GCA_044236575.1 Polynucleobacter sp.
AGAGCAGACAAGAGGCTAAGCAGGGCAGCAAACCAGAAGATAGATTGCAAACCACCTACGGGTGGTTTTTTCATGGCGATGTACTATAGCAATTCATTATCCCTTAGGGCAAAGCATGCTTATCGTCACAACGCTGATCGCTTGCATTTTGGCAGTACTCTTTATTCGCTTATCATTTGGCGTTATTCGTCTGCGACGACAACATAAGGTGGGCCTGGGCAGTGGTGGCGTTGACGATTTGGAGCGCGCCATTCGTGCCCAAGCGAACTTTGCTGAATACGTCCCAATCGCATTAATACTCATGGCTTGCCTTGAGCTCAATGGCGCGCCGCTATGGCTGATCGCCATTCTTGGTATTGCCTTAGTGGCTGGCCGAGTGATTCATGCCAAAGGAATTAATCAGCCACCACCGCACTTTAGCAATCGCGTCATCGGCATGAAATTCACGATCACGACTTTAATTATGTTGGTCGTATTCAATCTCGCCTGGTTGCTGTTGCAGCTCTGGTGATAGGAAAACAGATGCAAACGAAGCGTTATTACCTGGCCTTAGCGTGCTGTATCGCACTCCCACTTTTATACGGGTGTGCCACCACCAACTATGGTGATAATCAATTTAATCTCAGTATGGCGAGCTCGGGCAAAGACGTCATGTGGGTGCCAACCAAAGTCGAGATGGCCGATCAAATGCTTTCGCTCGCACACGTACGCAAAGGGGATCTGGTGTATGACTTAGGATCAGGCGATGGCGTTATTCCAATTGAGGCAGCAAAAAAATACCAGGTGCGCGCAGTCGGGATTGAGTACAACCCCGATTTAGTCAAGCTATCCCAGCGCAATGCAGAGCGGGCTAAAGTCGAAAGTCTTGTCACGTTTAAGCAGGGCGATATTTTTGTGGAGGATTTTTCAAAAGCCACTGTACTGACTTTATATCTCGGCGAAAACCTCAATACCAAGCTGATGCCCACCATTTTAAAAATGCAAGCCGGTACGCGGGTGGTCTCCAACACATTTCGGATGGAGGGGTGGATACCAGATCAGGAAGTAGGTATTTCCAATGGAGAAATGGCCTATCTTTGGATTGTCCCAGCTGATATCGATGGTAGCTGGCTATGGAATGGCCCATCAGGACTAGGCAATCTTCGACTCGTACTACGTCAGAAGAAGCAATTCGTTGACGGAACGCTGTATCGGGGTAGCAAGCGAATAGCGCACTTTGAAGATGGTCGTATTCGAGGATCAGATCTGGAGTTTGCCTTTGCTTATCAAAATACAAACTACGTTTTTAAGGGCAAGATCAATGGGCCCAGCATGACAGGCAATCTAAACAATAACCCAGCATTGCCTGTTAGTGCGAGGCGTTAAGGACGAGTCTTAGAGACAAACCGTTTTCTCTACCATCACTAACTAGACATGTTTAACTTTAATCAATTAGCGCTGCCCCTGATTCAGGCTCCAATGGCTGGTGGAATTACAACGCCCCAATTGGTTGCTTCGGTAGCAAATCATGGCGGCGTTGGCAGCTTTGGTTTTGCCTACAGTACGCCAGAAAAGATTCATGCCGATTTGGTAATGGCGCAGTCAATGACCGGCGGACCCATTAACGCCAACTTTTTTATATTTAGTCCAGTTTGCTTACCAAGCCATCAGATGCAAAAAAATGCCATGCAGGCTTTGCGTTCCCTAGACGTAGACGGAGTTCAGTCGCTCACCATGCCAGCAGAACCCTTCTATCCCAATCTGGTGGAGCAGCTAGAACCCATTTGGAATGCTCGACCAGCAATCCTCAGTTTTCATTTTGGTCTGCCGCCGGAGGGTGTTATTGAAAAAGCCCATGCGCTGGGAATTACAGTAGGCATCAGCGCGACCAGCCTAGCAGAAGCCTTAGCCATCGAGTCCGCTCATGCCGATTTTATTGTTGCCCAGGGAATCGAAGCCGGCGGGCATCGAGGGCAGTTTGATATACAAGTCAAAGATGAGGCCCTGACCACCTTAGCGCTTACGACTCAGTTAGCTAAGCATTGCCATATTCCAATTGTTGCAGCGGGCGGTATCATGAATGGCGCCGATATACATGCAGCACTTGCTAACGGTGCGCAGGCAGCCCAAATGGGAACGGCATTTTTATGTTGCGATGAGTCAGGGACCCCGCCCAGTTACCGCCACTATTTATTGCACAAACAAGACAGGCCAACGACGCTGACGAAGGCTTTTTCTGGAAGGCTTGCGCGTGGCCTAGAAAATACCTTCACACGTACTATGCAAACCCACACTACATTGCCGTTTCCCATCCAAAACACGCTGACGGGACCTTTGCGCCAATGGGCTAGCGCACAGCACAATGCCGAGTACCAGAGTCTTTGGGCAGGAACAGCATATGCACAGGTTCGGAGCATGTCGACAGCGGCATTGGTGCAAAAATTGCGCGACGAAATTAACGCTGCAAAATAGATGCTGTGATCAAGTAGGGCGTTTTAGTAAGCCCTAAATAATCGGGGCACTTCAAAGTCGTGTCCGTGCTGGTAATATCAATTACCAACTGATATTGCCTTCACCCACTAGAAAGTATTTAAACCCATGCCGCATGATGTCGGCTTAATTGCTATTCTTGCCATCGGCTTCGGCCTTGCCCTTGTTCTAGGGATGGCCGTCTCGTACCTAAAAATGCCACCCTTAGTTGGGTACTTATTGGCGGGCGTCATGATTGGCCCAGCAACGCCCGGTTTTGTGGGAGACCTTAGCTTATCAACCCAGCTGGCTGAAATTGGGGTGATGCTATTGATGTTCGGGGTTGGACTGCACTTTTCAATTAATGACCTCTTGTCGGTCAAGAAAATTGCGATACCCGGCGCACTATTTCAAATGACGGTAGCCACTGCCTTGGGATTTTTTGTGGGCAGCTGGTGGGGCTGGTCATTTTTGGGCTCACTTGTGTTTGGCCTAAGCCTCTCCGTTGCCAGCACGGTAGTGTTGCTGCGTGCGCTCGAAGCAAAAGGCTTGCTGGAAACCCCAAACGGCAAAATTGCCGTCGGCTGGCTTGTTGTGGAAGATCTGGTGATGGTGCTGGCTTTAGTGCTCTTGCCGGTTATGGCAGACATTTTTCATGCTCAAGCAATAGGCGGCACCGACAAAAATGGCATGGATATACTGCAAGCCGTTGGCATCACCTTAGCTAAAGTAACGGCATTTATTGTTTTGATGCTCGTGGTGGGTAAGCGCCTCCTGCCCAAAATTCTATGGCTGGTTGCAAAAAATGGATCACGCGAGCTCTTTACGCTCGCCGTCATCGCAGCCGCCATCGGAATTGCATTCTTAGCAGCCTCACTATTTGATGTTTCATTTGCCTTGGGTGCTTTCTTTGCCGGAATGATGCTGGGCGAGTCTGAACTAAGTAAACGTGCTGCAGATGAGTCATTGCCTTTGCGTGATGCCTTTGCGGTTCTCTTTTTCGTTTCCGTTGGCATGCTCTTTAACCCGGAAATTCTGTGGAGCGAGCCGCTCAAGTTATTGATTGTGATTTTGATCATTACAGTTGGCAAAACACTGGCTGCAGTGGCTTTCGTTTTGGCCTTTAAATACCCGCTCAACACAGCAATGACCGTTGGCATTAGTTTGGCTCAAATTGGGGAATTCTCCTTCATCTTGGCTGGCATGGGTTTAGCGATGGACTTAATACCAAATGATGCATACAGCCTCATTTTGGCTGGTGCGATTATTTCGATTGCGATGAATTCCTTTTTATTTAGTGGTATTGCTCCCGCAATCGAGTGGGCGCGCAAGCGCTCGGCCCTCGCCCGTAAACTGGATCAGCGGATTGACCCGCTGGCATTATTACCAGACACGGTTAATCAATCCTTCTTGAGCGGTCAGGTTGTGATTGTGGGCCATGGCCGAGTTGGAAAAAGCCTTTTTCAAAAACTGCGGGCAAAGAATATTGCCTGTGTAGTGGCTGAGGTGGATCGCGCCTTAGTGCAAGAATTACGCACACAAAATATCCCTGCCGTTGTCGGCGATGCAGCCGACCCCTTTGTGTTGATTCAGGCACATATTGCCCAAGCAGCAATCTTGGTGATTGCAACTAAAGATGCAATGGACATTGGCAAGATGGTCGAGACGGCCAGGGCGCTCAATCCAAATATTGCAATTTTTATTCGTGCAGAAGATGGCGACGCCATTGCAATCTATGAAAAAGAGGGTTGGGGTAAGTCATTTACTGCAGAGGAAGAATTAGCCAATCGCTTGAGTAATGAGGTGATACAAAAGCTTCAACAAGTGCGCTAAGTAATCAAACTATTTTTTGTGGTGGAAAAAATGAAAAGCGTAATCGCAATACATAGTAATAATCAGGCGCACTGGGTAGGGGATGGATTCCCGGTGAAGACTTTGTTTTCATATCAGTCGATGGGCGAACAATTGAGCCCATTTTTAATGTTGGATTATGCGAGTCCGGCTGCGTTTCCCCCAAGCGCTAAAGCAAAGGGCGTGGGTCCGCATCCGCACCGTGGGTTTGAGACGGTCACGATTGTCTACGAAGGGGAACTTGCGCACAAAGACTCGGCCGGTAATAGCGGCACAATTGGCCCGGGCGACGTGCAGTGGATGACGGCTGGCGCTGGCATTTTGCACGAAGAAATGCACTCGGCGCGGTTCACGCAGCAAGGCGGTATGTTGAGTATGGCGCAGCTCTGGGTTAACTTACCCGCAAACCAAAAGATGACGCCGCCTGGCTACCAGGCAATCGAGGCTGTGCAGATTCCAAGCATTCAATTTGAAAATGATCAAGGTACAGCTCGGCTGATTGCAGGCAATCATGCTGGACTTTCCGGGCCCGCCAAAACCCACACAGCCATGCAAGTATGGGACCTGCAGATTAAAAAAGGAGCGGTGATTTTTTTGCCTGCGCCTAATGATTGGAGTGCTGCGCTAGCCATATTGCAGGGTCAAGTCGAGACTGACGAGGGGCTTGCAGGAGATGGGAGTCTGATAGCCTATAGTCACGCGGGGACTGGTATAGAGCTAAGCGCTAGTCAAGATACGCATGCCCTCTTTTTGAGTGGTGAGCCAATTCGGGAGCCAATAGTGGGCTATGGCCCTTTTGTCATGAATACCAAAGCTGAAATCGCTCAGGCAATTGACGACTTCAATAGCGGCCAGTTTGGCAAGCTTGACTAGACTAGAAGCTGGCGGCTAAGCCAATCGAGGTGCCGCGCACGTTTTGCCCAAATTGATAGCGAAACACAATTCGTACGCGACTAAAGAGCGGCTCGGATTGGCTGCGATCAAACTCAATGCCACCACCTAGCGATGACAAGGAATTAAAACCCAGCGCACCGCGCAGATCACCTAAAAACTCGGTGTGCGCTGCTTCCATAACGGCGCGAATCGGCATTGAAAAAAAACTTAATGGCGTTGGCACTCGATTGCGAGCCCACAAGCTGAGGCTTTGGGAGTTGGCAGAGCCCTGAACTGCCTTAGAGGTATCAAAGGTATTCATTTCAATATTGGTATAGCGTAACTCAATATCAATTTCACGCTCTGGCTTGTAATGTTCGTAGTCCAGCATTAACGAACCCCCAAGACCGTAGGTATTCATGCGCCCATTCTTTAAAAACTGCAGATCAGCGCCCGTTTGATTTTCAATCACGCGAGACGCAATCGATAGATCGCTTTCTAGATGGCCCAGCATGACGTTGGCAATCGGCCTGATACGCAGTTCGTTAGTGAGTGGAAAATCCCAGCCAACACCGCCAGTACCGGTGATGCTGTTCCAATGAACGGGAACATCAACGCTGGTATTGCCGACGTTGCCTATAAAGCTCGGGTTATACCGATTAACCGCGAGAGTGCCTTCAAGATAAAGTGGCACGTTTCTACTCAGGCGATCGCCGCCACCCAAAGAAATCATTTGCAAGTTGGGATTGTTGCCACTGCGATCGGTAATGGATAGGGATCCGGTAGTGACATCTGGGGTTAAAGAATAGCCAGTAATCACCATAAAGGCATCTGCTCGTTTTTTTAAAAATGAATTGAGGGCATCTGCACCTTGTGCGTGCGCACTCGCAATCCATGTTCCCCATACCGCGATGAGGCAAATCAGTTGGCTTCGAAGGGGGTGTAGCATCGTTTGGCGGTCAGCAGGCTGGGCGAAGAGGTTATGCGCTTAAGCGGGGCGAATAATGAACCCACAAGATCCCTGAAATTATAAGGTGGCAACGCCACATGGCAAGCCGTTATCATATAACTGTGAATAACTTTCTTGATCCCGCCATCCTCTTTTTTGTTTTTGGCGCCTTTGCTGGTCTGATTAAGTCTAATTTAGAGATTCCGCAACCCATTGCACGATTTTTGTCGCTGTATTTGTTAATGGCCTTAGGGCTAAAAGGCGGCTTTGCGCTCCAGAAATCTGGCTTCACTCAAGAGATTGGTTTGGCGCTGGGCCTCGCCATCTTTTTGGCCATCATTATTCCAATCATTGCCTATGCAGTGCTGCGAACCCGGCTAAACAATTATGATTCCGCCGCTATCGCAGCAACCTATGGCTCGGTCAGCGCAGTTACCTTTATTACAGCAAGCCAATTTTTGAGCAATCAAGATATTCCCTACGGCGGTCATATGGCGGCAGCGATGGCGCTAATGGAATCGCCTGCCATTATTTTGGCTATTGTATTGGCCAACAAAGCCCGCGTCAGCAGTACTAGCAAGGCTCAATCCATGGGTTTGTCCAAGGTATTACATGAATCATTTACCGACGGCGCGCAGCTTTTATTGCTCGGCTCAATGGCGGTTGGCATGCTGAGCGGCGAAGATGGCCAGCGCATCATGGCGCCATTCTCAATTGATTTGTTTAAGGGAATGCTGGCCTTCTTCCTCTTAGATATGGGTTTAATGGCAGCAAAAAATTTCAGCGGCATTAAAGGCAAGCCGCTGATCGTGGTGATTTATGCGCTGGTTGCGCCTTTAGTACACGCGGGCATTGCTTTGCTGCTGTCCACTCTATTGCGATTGCCCTTGGGAGACACGATTCTATTAATGGTACTTGCCGCGAGCGCATCGTATATTGCAGTGCCGGCCGTATTGCGCCATGCTCTGCCCGAAGTCAATCCAGCCCTCTATATGGGAATGTCCTTGGGCATCACCTTCCCCTTTAACATCATTATCGGCATACCTCTGTATTCATTTGCAGCGCAACTGCTGCGGTAGCACGTTTTTGACGCGAGGCCTTATTGGCTTGGTATAGTGATTGATCTATTAACAAAAGGACTGATATGACCCACCACGAAAAACTCATTGCTGCGTTTGAGGCTTATAAAGAAGAGAACACCAAGTTTCAGGAAAAGGGCGTGAAAGCGTCTGCTGCACGCGCACGCAAAGCACTTCAAGAAATTGCTGGGTCATGCAAAGAGCGTCGGAAAGAAATTACGGCAGAAAAAGAAATGCTAGAGGGTAAAAAAGGCGAAGGCATGTCACAAGATGCTGCTCGCCATGCCCACGTTCGGAAGTAATTAATGCGCACCCAATTGGTGCTATTTTAAGAAACCGACTGGCTTTGGGGTATTAATATGTAAATGCAGTCGATTTATTTATTTTTTACCCTCCATAAGCATTCTTTGGCCACCCTTAGGGGTGGCCTTTTCTTTGCGTTGCAGCTTATTTCATGGCGGTTGGCGTTGGGTTGGCAGAGACTTCCATGGCTAGCTTTACTGCACGCTTGGCCATTTCCTCAAATGAGGCGATGGAGCCCGAGCCGGTTCTGAAAGTTTCACCCTCCAGAGTGATCACACCACCACCAATAAAGTCTTTGGACTGACTATCGGTAATTTTGCTTTCAATAACTAATGCGGGCGTTTTAGAGTTGACGCCGGAGGCATAAGCCGCGGCATTGGCTGCCAGACCTATGGGAGTGAAGTTCCATGGCTTTAGACCGTCTGCAGAAACTTCAGCGCCCGTAATACCAACCGATATGCGCGCCACCCCAGGTCCGGGCTGCGTAACGATGCGTAAACCACGGCGATCTTCTACCGCCTCGCGCATCGACATTTCTAGGGCGCGCTTTGCTTGCGCAACCACTTGAGGAGTAATCTCACTCGTGAATTGCGATTGATTCAGATAAATGGGGTCCAAAATAACGGCAGTGTAAGCATTGGGATTAACGCCCGCCTTGCGATAGCGCCAAATGCGTGTTCCGTCAGGAGCGTTCGCAACAGGCTGCAGTAAGCGATAGCTGGGTAAAAAACCAGACTCTGGCATGGCAGCTGTAGACATAATTTTGGGTCCGCTACTACAGGCTACCAAAGCGCTTAAAAGCGGCGTCATTATGAGGAGTGCAACTAATGTTCTGCGCTTCATGAATAGATCCTTTTGATGTCATGCGGCACATGATGTAAATTCATTCTAAGGCCAATCCGTTATAACTGCCTGCAGTACAAGCGAGTAAACAAGCTAAATCAACAAAAAAGGAAAAACCATGGCAAAAAGCGATCGATTTGAAAAAGGCCTCGTAGTGCGCCGGAAGGTATTGGGAGATGCCTATGTCGACCAAGCAATGCAGAAGGCAGATGATTTTTCAATGCCGCTGCAGGATTTTGTGACTGAAAATGCCTGGGGTACGGTATGGGTTCGAGATGGCTTAACGCTCAAGCAGCGTAGCTTAATTACAGTATCTGCCATCATAGCCATGAACCGACCACATGAACTAAAGTTGCACATACGTGGCGCACTCAACAATAGCGTCACAAGGGAAGAGCTACGCGAAGTCTTTTTGCACTGCGGTGCTTACTGCGGCGCGCCCGCTGTAGTCGATGCGTTTCGGATTGCGCGCGAGGTCTTTGCAGAGGATGCTAAAGCGGCAGGCTAGAACGTACCAGGATACAAAATATCTTTGGTCACATTTTGAATATCGCGGTGACCCGTAAAGGCCATCGTGATATCGAGTTCTTTATGAATAATCTCGAGGCATTTGGTTACGCCGGCCTCGCCCATGGCGCCCAGTCCATATAAGAATGGGCGGCCGATTAAGGTGCCGCGCGCGCCCAATGCCCAGGCTTTTAAAACATCTTGTCCAGAGCGAATGCCACCATCCATCCACACTTCAATATCCTTGCCAACCGCATTGACGATGCCGGGTAAGGCCTGAATGCTTGAAATTGCTCCATCCAGTTGACGGCCGCCATGGTTAGAGACGATGAGCGCATCCGCGCCGGAGTCTGCAGCGAGGCGCGCATCGCCCACATCCAATATTCCCTTGATGATGAGTTTTCCACCCCAGCGTTTTTTTATCCATTCGACATCACCCCAATTTAGGCCAGGATCAAACTGCTCGGCAGTCCACGAGGACAAAGACGACATATTGCCTACGCCGGTAGCGTGACCCACAATATTGCGAAAGGTTCTGCGCTGCGTCATGGCCATCCCAAGACACCAACGGGGCTTGGTCATCATATTAATAATGTTGGGAATGGTTAGTTTAGGAGGAGCACTCAAACCATTTTTTAGATCTTTGTGGCGCTGCCCCAGAATTTGTAAATCCAAGGTAAGAACTAGGGCGGAGCATTTAGCAGCGCGAGCACGCTCAATTAAACGCTCAATGAAGCCGCGGTCTTTCATGACATAGAGCTGAAACCAAAATGGTTTTGTAGTGTGTTCGGCAACATCCTCAATTGAGCAAATGCTCATGGTCGATAAGCAGAAAGGCACGCCAAATTTTTCAGCTGCTTTGGCTGCCAGTATTTCACCATCGGCACACTGCATACCGGTTAGTCCGGTTGGGGCAAGGGCAACGGGCATGGCTACTTCTTCGCCGATCATGGTCGTTTTTGTGGTGCGATTTATCATGTTGACAGCAACGCGCTGCCGCAATTTAATTTTCTGAAAATCCGATTCATTGGCGCGATAAGTTGATTCAGTCCACGAACCCGAATCCGCATAGTCATAAAACATCTTGGGGGTGCGTTTCTGATGTAGTACGCGCAAGTCTTCAATATTGGTAATGACGGGCATGAATAATCCTTGTTAATTCAACACTCAATAACAGCATTGTATGGAGTCTAGTCTAGTCCTGAATATCGTTATGGGCAAAGCGTAGTTACCCTTGGGGATCAGGTGCTGGGTAGCATGCTAAACAAGGTTAACTGCATAGCCTGATTGCGAATCGGCACCAAGGCCAGGTATTCCGGACTGGCGGCCCAGCGCTGGGCATAAATTGCAGCGGGAAACTCGATTTGTACGTAAGCAGAGAATGACTTGCATTCAAGTTCATTCCAAAAAACATCGCCACGTACCCCGCGTTGTGTGATGCGCCCGCCATATTGTTCGACCGTAGCACCAACCTGCTTACGGTATTCTTCAAACGCCGATAGGTCCTGTAGTTCGATTAAGCCAAGGACGTGCACTGCCATTAAATTGCTCCCGTTCTAGTATTGCTCTGCATGAAAGTGGAATAGGTATAGTACTGAATACACACAAGGGAATCCAGTGAAGAGTGATACCAGGGGCATGTTGATCGGGTTTGGTGGCATAGCCATCTTTAGCTTGACCTTGCCGGTGAGCAAAATAGCAGTTCAAGTCCTCGACCCTTACTTCATCGTGTTTGGCAGAGCCGTCTTGGCCGGGCTAATTGCCTTGTTATACCTCATCATTATCCGAGCGCCATTGCCGGCGCGCGCCACCCTGCCCGGCTTTAGTTTGATTGCTTTGGGAGCTGTTTTTGGGTTTCCTTTATTCATTACGATTGCGATGACGCATGGCCCTTCGTCCAATGGCGCAGTAATTTTGGGTATCTTGCCTTTGATCACTACCGTGCTGGGCGCCCTGCGCTTTAAAGAACGTCCGTCAATCGGGTTTTGGCTGAGCTCACTGGTTGGCACGGGCTTAGTCTTGCTCTACGCGTTGATGCAAGGCGCCGGACAGTTTTCTTTTTTCGATGGCCTGCTGATAGTTGCTTGCGTTTGTGCTGCTGTGGCCTATGTCGAGGGCGCCAAGTTATCCGCCATCATGAAACCGAAAATCGTCATTTCATGGGCGCTGGTTTTTTCACTGCCTATCAGCTTACTTTTTAGCGCCCTAAGCTACCAGACAGACTACATTTATGCAGGCCTTGATATTTGGCTCAGCTTTGCCTATCTGGGTATTTTTTCCATGTTTGTGGGCTTCTTTTTTTGGTACGAGGGCCTGCGGATTGGTGGTATTGCGCGTGTCAGCCAAGTTCAGCTACTTCAGCCTTTTTGCACCCTGCTGGCATCCAGCATCCTATTGGGCGAGCCCCTGACCTTGCTGAATTTGGTGTTTGCTACGCTGGTTGTTTCCACCGTCATGGTAGGCAAACGCATGCTCATTAAGGCGCCCGAGCCAACACCGCCGCTGTAGGCGGCTATTTTCAGGGGCCATTAATCTGAGGTAGATTTACCATTTTTATTGGATAATCTCTGGCTAAACCTATAAAAAGAGAGACACACAATGTTGAAATTAGATGCACACGCCTCAGGACGCCATTTTTTACATATTCCTGGCCCAAGCCCAGTCCCTTCCCGTGTTCTGCGCGCCATCAGCTATCAAACCATCGATCACCGTGGTCCCGAGTTTGGCCAGCTGGGACTAAAGCTGCTCGAGGATATTAAGCGCATTTTTAAAACCAAACACCCTGTGATTATTTATTCCTCGTCTGGCACGGGAGCATGGGAAGCGGCTTTAGTAAATACCCTCTCAGCCGGCGATCACGTATTGATGTATGAAACCGGTCAGTTTGCAACCCTGTGGAAAAACATGGCCGACAAACTTGGCATTCATGCTGAGTTCTTGGGCAAGCCCGGGCTTGAAGGTTGGCGCAGAGGGGTTGATGCCAAGCTAATTGAAGAGCGCCTCAAAAAAGATACTGAGCACAAAATTAAAGCGGTCTGTGTGGTGCACAACGAAACCTCCACTGGCGTTACCTCGAATATTGCTGCTGTGCGCAAAGCAATGGACGATGCCAAGCATCCCGCATTGCTCATGGTAGATACCATTTCCGGTTTAGCATCAGCAGACTATTGCCACGATGCCTGGGGTGTTGACGTGACAGTCAGTGGATCGCAAAAAGGCTTAATGCTGCCGCCTGGCTTGGGCTTTAATGCCTTGTCACCCAAAGCGCTAGAGGCCAATAAAACAGCAACACTGCCAAAGGCCTTTTGGGCTTGGGATGAGATTCTGGTTTCCAATAAAACCGGGTACTGGCCAACCACACCGTCGACCAACTTGCTCTATGGCTTGCATGAAGCCATTTCAATGATTGAGTCAGAGGGCATGGATGCGGTATTTGCCCGCCACCAGCGGTTAGCTAAAGCTTGCCGAGCCGCAGTGACTGCTTGGGGATTAGAAATTCTGTGCCAAGAGCCAGAGGTGTATTCGCCTGTCTTGACGGGTGTCATGCTGCCCGAGGGCTTTGATGCGGACGCATTGCGTAAGCTCATTCAGGAGCGCTATAACTTATCCTTAGGAACTGGCCTTGGCAAGCTAAAGGGCCGAGCGTTTCGGATTGGCCACTTGGGCGACTGTAATGAACTCAGCCTCCTGGCTGCATTGAGTGGCTGCGAAATGGGCATGACTGCATTTGGCATTCCGCTGAAGGGCAGCGGCGTTTTGGCTGCGCAAGAGTTGCTGCGCTAAATAGCATTAACGTCTATGTGAAAAAGCCGCCAAATACCATGGCGGCTTTCTATTTCCAGAAAACGGGACTGCTTTACTAGCTTAGTCTCAAAAGCCTGGATTATGCGGGCGCAACAACTGGCGCACGCTTGCTTAGCTCTCGCCGCACTTTATCTTTGAGTTTGGGCTTGGTTGCCGATTCCATTAACTTCGTCAGTTGAGCCACATTGAGTGGCCCCAGGCGAGCTTTGCCTGTTTTGGTGAGCATCGGATCATTCTTGCGATTGCGCTGATTTTGACCTGCGGCCATAGGTAATCCTTATAAAGATTCAATGGCGCAAGGGGGGAAGTCATTTCGCCCAGTTAACCCCCCAATTAGGGCACAAAATAGTGATTCGATTCAGAATAACAGCATTTTTTTGCTGAAAAAAAGTATATTTTGTGAAATCTGCTATAAATATTTGTAGTATTAACAAAGTAGTAGCAGTGCATCACCCGCATTTAGTCTAGAACAACGTAAAGCAAAGGAAGATCATGTCATCACACGAAACCATTATCGCTGCGTATGAAACCTATCTGGCTGAAAATGAAAAGTTCAAAGTAAAGGGAGTTAAAGCATCTGCTGCACGTGCGCGCAAAGCCCTGCAAGACATTGCCACCGCATGCAAAGAGCGCCGCAAAGAAATCTCTGCGGAAAAAGAAGCGCTGACATAAAGTGCAAGTACCGCACCTTGTGCGAATCACGCTGATTGGCATGAGCACGGTGCGGCGTTTTCTGAATCTCGGAATGGCGCTGCTGATTGGTCTTCAATTATCGGCATGCGCAACCATCTATACCGATGCATCAGATTCCAACAAGGTGACGTTTCTAAACTCCACCAATGAGTCGCGTGCAGATTTGCAAAGCAAGGCACAGGCTTACTGCATGCAGTACGGAAAAAAAGCAGTGTACCGAGAGACGGATGGTGGTGTGGTAACCGTTTTTGACTGCAGACCGTAACTATCCGGCGAGCTCGGATTGATAGATCAAACCAGCATGCTCACGTAAGGCATGAAATTCAATGCTTTCCCAGCGCTGCTGCGCGACATCAAGTTCTGATTTATGCGTTGCTAAAAATACGGCGGCACCAACAACGTCTTCTGCCATGCGGTGAATGTTTTCTTGCGTAAATTTTTTAAGGGCAACAGGATCGCTCGAGCTAACCCAGCGCGCTAAGCTATAGCGGGCCGGCAATAGGCGCACTTCCGCGCCATATTCACTCTTGAGGCGATGGGCGACCACTTCAAACTGCAGCTGACCAAATGCGCCTAGTAGCATGATGCCGCCAGCCATTGGCCTAAAGACTTGAATCGCCCCTTCTTCGCCAAGCTGCATTAGGCCCGTGCGCAATTGCTTGGATCGCAGCGGATCAGCAGACTCCACTAATTTAAAAATCTCTGGTGCAAAAAAAGGCAGGCCAGTAAATTGAAGTTGCTCACCTTCCGTTAGCGTATCGCCTAAGCGAAGCAAGCCATGATTCGGTAAGCCAATGATGTCCCCAGGGAAAGCCTCATCCAGAATATCCCGGCGTTGCGATAAAAAAGACAGTGCATTGTTGGTTCGTATTTCTTTGCCGTTGCGGCAAATCTTCAGACGCATGCCGCGCTGAAAGTGCCCCGAGCAAATCCGCAAGAAGGCGACGCGATCCCGGTGCGCAGGATCCATATTGGCTTGAATCTTAAAAACTACTGCAGAAAATTTACCCTCAGACGGTAGCACTTCACGCTGAATGGCTTTGCGAGAACCGGGTGGCGGTGCAAGTTCAACTAAGGTATTGAGAATTTCACGTACGCCAAAGTTATTAATAGCGGAGCCAAAGAACACCGGAGATTGCTTACCAGCTAGGAATG
>JBIIGG010000134.1:0-3965 GCA_044236575.1 Polynucleobacter sp.
GTAACCCCTTGGTTGGCCTGATCCAGATTGTTGACGCTAGGCGGGGCATTACCGACCTGGATGAGCAAATGATTCAGTGGTTTGTGCCCACCGGCAAACCAATTCATATCTTGCTGAGTAAGTGCGATAAATTGAACAAAAGTGAGTGCCGTCATGCCCTTGAGGCAGTTACCAAGCAATTACAGCAGTACGATCCCGACTTGGGTGATGGCGCTAAGGCATCTTCCCGATTAACAGCGCAGCTATTTTCTAGTACAAAGCGGATAGGGCTGGAAGAAGCCGATAAACTGATTCTAAGTTGGCTGTTTCCTGAACCTGAATCCATTACTGCACCTTTAACTACCGATATACCCCATGAGCTCACTATTCCAGTTTCCCGCCCATAGACCCCGCCGGATGCGTCGCGATGATTGGTCGCGCCGCCTGATTCAAGAAAACATCTTATCGAGCAGTGACTTGATCTACCCGGTATTTTTGCTAGAAGGCAAAAATCAAACGGAAGCGGTCAAGTCGATGCCCGGCGTGAGTCGTATGTCGCTGGATTTACTCCTTCCGATAGCCCAAGAATGTGTCACTTTGGGTATCCCAGTACTTGCTCTGTTTCCCGTCATCAGTAGCCAACTTAAAACGCCGGATGGACAAGAAGCGTTTAACCCCAATGGGCTCGTTCCGACTGCCGTGCGCGAGCTAAAGAAACACTTCCCTTCTCTGGGCATCATGACCGATATCGCACTTGATCCTTATACCAGCCACGGTCAAGATGGTGTCTTAGATGATGCCAGCCGGATTCTGAATGATGAAACTACCGCCATCCTTGTCAAGCAGGCTGTGATGCATGCTGCTGCTGGCGTTGATATTGTGGCGCCCTCAGACATGATGGATGGTCGCATTGGCGCGATTCGTGCTGCACTTGAAAAGCAGCACTTGATTCACACCCGCATCATGGCCTACTCGGCCAAATATGCATCGGCGTTTTATGGTCCATTTCGGGATGCAGTAGGTTCAGCCCAAAACCTTGGCAAAGCCGATAAAAAAACCTATCAAATGGATATTGCCAATAGCGACGAAGCGTTGCGTGAACTGGCACTGGATATCAGCGAAGGTGCCGATATGGTGATGGTCAAGCCCGGTATGCCCTACCTAGATATTGTTCGTAGGGCCAAAGATACGTTTGCTTACCCCACCTTTGCTTATCAAGTGAGTGGCGAATATGCCATGCTAAAGGCGGCAGCGCAGAACGGCTGGCTTGATCACGATGCCGTGATGATGGAATCGCTGATGGCATTTAAGCGCGCCGGTGCTGATGGGGTATTAACGTACTTTGCGCTTGAAGCTGCGCGCCTTCTCGAAGCAAATCCCTAAGCAGTCTTACTTGCTTAGGGTGCCGCTGCGTTCAAACGCAGCAAGAAGCGATCCGGCGGCATGAATCCCACTACGCGCTGATTGGTCTGCTCCTCGCCCGCAGGATTAAATAACAGAATGCCAGGCGGACCAAATAAGCCATAGCGCTTTAACAAGGCCTGGTGCTCGGCAGTATTGCGGGTGACATCGGCTTGGACCAAAATGTATTCCTGCATTTTTTTTGCTACGGCTAGATTGGCAAAGGTCTTGATTTCCATTTCTTTGCAGCTAATACACCAGTCGGCATAAAAGTCGAGCAGCAATGGCTTGCCTGTGCGCTTAGCCTCTTCGAAGAAGGGTTGCAATGCTTCAATCGTACCAATCACCTTAAACTTCAAGTCGCCAAGTTGCTTTTCTGAGCGTGCTAATCCACCACTATTACTACTTGATGAATTGGTATTGCCAAGCAGAATCGGTGACACAATCCATGCGGCCAGCACGATCAGCATGGTGCCCAATACGCGCTGCAGGCCAATCATCCATTTGCCTGTAGTTGGTATCAGCATGCGCGCTTCTACTGCGATGAAAAAGAGTGGTAGCCCCATGCCCAGTGCCATCACAAATAGCAATCCACCGCCTAAACTCATGGATCCGGTATGCGCTATAAAACCCAGCACGCCGGCTAGTGGCGCAGTGATACATGGACTAGCTACCAAGGTGGATACGCCACCCAAAATAAAAGCACCTGTGATACTTCCGCCCTTTTGACGGCCAGCAATCCGATCAATATGCCTATGCCAAGACTGGGGGAGGCTCAGCCCGTAAAAACCAAACAGACTTCCGGCAAGTACTAAAAGTAATATCGCAAAAGCAATTAATACAATTGGATTTTGTAAAGCTTGCTGCGCGCCACTGCCTAAGGCGGCCATCAATACTCCAGCCAGCGCATACATAAGCGCCATCCCTAAAATATAGGCTGCTGCAAGCACGGCTGCGCGCGACTTTTTAATGGGTTTACTGCCTTGTGTCCCAAAAACAATGCTCGACAAAATGGGTAGCATGGGCAATACGCAGGGCGTAAATGCTAATGCCAGGCCAAGCACAAAGAAAGCAATGAATAAATAAGTGGTGGGTGTTTCTTTTAAAAACTGGCCGATCGCATTTACATCATCACGCTGCTGCCACAAGCCCATAAAACGATCCGTAACACTTGCCTGTTGGTCGCTTGCAGAATTACTGACGCCTGGGGCTGTCTCGTCTGGCATGGGCATAACCTGCACGCCCGGCGCAGCGATATTGAATTTCAAGGTAGTGGGTGGGTAGCAAATTCCGCCATCGGCACAGCCTTGCAAATCAACCTCAATCTGAATCCCCTGGCCTTTTTCTGCCAATGCAGTCCCGCCCGGCAGAGTCAAAACAACGTCGATTGGGTACCGATAAATTGGCATGTCTTTCTGAAAGGTCTCGTCAAACTTCACTTCGGCCTTGGGCAATATTGCCGTCAAGATTTGACTAGCACCATTACCTTGCATCAAGCGAAACTGAAAGGCCTCTTTGTAGAGGTAGTATCCCTTTGCAGTTAAAAAATTGACTTGCACTTGCGTCTTGTTTTCAAGCCAGCTGACGGTGACTGGAAAGGCTTTATCGGGATGTAAAAATGCTTTCTGGGCGCTGGCCGGCAACATTAATAGAAAGCTAGCTGCTATCGCAATTGCAGACAATAACCATGCATTGATTCGGGAATGGGCTTGAAATAGCATCATTTAATTAGGTGCAACCGTTGTCTCTGCAACAACCCACTGAGCATAGTCTGGATCGCTATGGGTAATTGGCTGAGCAATAATTTCAGGAACATCGTAGGGGTGATTTTGCTTGATGTAGTCTGAAATTGCAGTCCACCGGCCATAAGTGGTTTTTGCTACTAATACCACCTCTTGCTCCTCGCAGATACGCCCCTCCCAACGGTAAATGGATTGCGCGCCAGGCTGTAGTTGCACACAGGCTGCCAAATTGGCATCGATCAATCGCCTTGCCAACGCTTTAGCAACCTCTATGTCTGGAAGGCTTGTCATCACCAAGAGCAATTCAGTCATTGGGTAGGTCCATAGTTCACAGCGTGATTCATAAACTGGGTGAATTAAGAAAGCAAAAAGCCAGACCGAAGCCTGGCTTTTGAATATAACCCAAAGACTTAGGCTGCGTCAGCTTTGACTGCAGTCTCTTCGACTTCTGGGCGATCCATCAGCTCAACCAAAGCCATTGGCGCATTGTCGCCATGACGAAAGCCAAACTTCAAAATGCGCAAGTAACCGCCTGGACGTGTTGCGTAGCGTGGGCCAAGTTCGGTAAAGAGCTTGGCAACGATATCGCGATCGCGTGTGCGGTTAAAAGCCAAGCGGCGATTTGCCAAATTGTCTTTCTTGCCTAAAGTAATTAAAGGCTCAACAACCATGCGCAATTCTTTTGCTTTTGGCAAAGTGGTTTTAATCACTTCATGCTCTAAAAGCGAATTGGACATATTGCGCAACATCGCCAAACGATGCGATGAAGTTCTGTTGAGTTTGCGTAAGCCGTTTCCGTGACGCATGGTGCTTCCTTTCTAATTATTTCTCGAGGCTAGCGGG
>JBIIGG010000135.1:0-3954 GCA_044236575.1 Polynucleobacter sp.
AATTTGTCGGTCGCATCGCCGCAACCAACCACAGCAGGAACCCCAAGTTCGCGCGCAATGATGGCGGCGTGGCAAGTACGGCCACCGCGATTGGTCACAATGGCTGCGGCCCGCTTCATTACCGGCTCCCAATTCGGATCGGTCATGTCTGCTACCAATACGTCTCCTGGCTGCACCCTGTCCATCTCGCTCGGGTCACGAATGATGCGCACCGGACCGGCGCCAATCTTTTGACCAATCGCACGACCCTTCACCAAAACGGTAGAGTTGCCTTTGAGCTTGTAGCGCATCTCCACCTGCCCGGCTGCTTGACTCTTTACGGTTTCAGGGCGGGCCTGCAGAATATAGATGCGGCCATCCTTGCCGTCTTTACCCCACTCGATGTCCATTGGACGACCGTAGTGTTTTTCGATAATCACAGCAAACTTGGCTAATTCAGTAATGTCTGCATCTTCCAAGGAAAAGCGATTGCGCATTTCTGGGGCAACATCCACCGTAACCACGCGCTCTGCAGAACCTACAGGCGCAAATTGCATCTGGATTAACTTTGAGCCCAATGAGCGGCGAATGATGGCTTTTTTACCTTGAGCCAGAGTCGTTTTAAAGACATAAAACTCGTCTGGATTGACGGCACCCTGCACCACTGTCTCACCCAGCCCGTAACTCGACGTGATGAAAACTACATCCTCAAAACCCGATTCGGTATCGAGGGTAAACATAACGCCAGCTGCGCCCAAATCGGAACGCACCATGCGCTGAATACCCGCAGAAAGTGCAACTTCTGCATGAGCAAACCCTTTGTGCACCCGATAGGAAATTGCCCGATCGTTGTACAGCGAGGCAAAGACTTCACGAATGGTTTTGAGCACATCGTTAATGCCTTCCACATTCAGGAAAGTCTCTTGTTGACCGGCAAACGAGGCGTCGGGCAAATCCTCTGCGGTTGCAGAAGAACGCACGGCAAATGAACCTTTACCCGAATCATCCAACTTAGCAAACGCAGTACGAATTTCTTGTTCTAGGCGGGGTTGCAGTGGGGCCGTTTCAATCCAGCCACGAATCTCTGCTCCAGCCTCTGCTAAGGCCCGCACATCATCAATGTTTAAATTGACTAAACGCTGCTGGATGCGCTCGGTGAGGGTGTTGTGGGCTAAAAAGTCCCGAAATGCCAGTGAAGTCGTAGCAAAACCGGTTGGTACGCGTACTCCAGAGGAGGCAAGCTGGGAAATCATTTCGCCGAGGGAGGCGTTTTTGCCACCAACCGATTCAACATCGGTCATGCGGAGTTCTTCAAAAGGTAAAACGTAAGCGTCTTGGTGTTTTGGGTTGGACATAAATACTCTCTAAAGATAAGGAAACCGGTGCTGCAGCCGACTAAATACGGCATACTTATATAAGACTATTGTAGTGCTAGCCCCTCCATTTCCCCTCAAAAAACCATGTCCAACATCACCCGCATTGTGTTTATTGTGTCTGACGGCACCGGAATCACCGCCGAGAACTTCAGCCAGTCGATTTTGGCTCAATTTGAGCTTACATTTAAGCTGATCCGCATTCCATTTACCGATAGCGTAGAGAAGGCACTTGTGGCGGTACAAACAATTAATGAGGCATTTCAGCGCGATCAAGTGCAGCCGATTGTCTTCACCACCCTAGTCAATACCGAGCTCAATGGGATTGTCTCCAAAGCCCAAGGCTTGGTTCTGGATATGTTTCAGACTTTCGTTGCTCCCTTAGAGCAGGCGCTAGGCCTCAAGTCGACCCATGCCATGAATCGCTTGCACCACAATGCCGATACAGCAGCCTATAAAAACCGCATTGAAGCCATTAACTATTCGTTAGCGCACGATGATGGCCAGTCCAACCAGAACTTGGCCGACGCCGATGTCATTTTGGTCGGGGTATCGCGTGTGGGTAAAACACCGACCAGCCTCTACCTTGCCATGCAGTACGGACTGAAGGCGGCCAACTACCCCTTAATTCCAGAAGATTTCGAGCGTGGTCAATTACCTAAGGATTTAATTGCCCACCGATCCAAGATTTTTGGCCTGATGATAGATCCTGAGCGGCTCTCCGAAATTCGCAATGAACGTCGACCCGGTAGCAATTACGCTAAGTTAGAAAATTGCCGTTATGAAATCAATGAAGCAACCGCCATGATGCGCCGCCAATCGATACCGTGGGTCTTAACCACCAGCAAATCCATCGAAGAAATCGCTACTACGGTGCTGCAAACCATCCGCTCGGATAAAACCATCTTAGGTTAGTTTCAGCTGTTCTTTTCAGTTGCTCTTGATTGTTCCGCTACCGCTGCGAACGCGGATAGTTTCAAACAAACACACCGCTGCTGCAGTGGCTACATTTAGCGACTCTACTTCGGAATGCATCGGGATCGATACGGCCTTTCCATGCATTAAAAACCCATGGCTGATGCCCTGCCCCTCGCTACCAAAAACCCAAGCAACCGGCTGACATAGCTGCCGATCCAGTGCGTATAAGGAAGTTTCACCATGCGCACTGGCTAAAAAGAATGGTGCTGTAATACGCTCAATCGCCTGCTCCGTCGACCAGCCCTCATGCAAGCGTAAGGTGCGATGTGCGCCCATGCCTGCCCGCAATACTTTGCTTGACCAGAGGTGGGCACAGCCACTCATCGCGACCACGTCGACAAAGCCAGCGGCGGCAGCGGTTCTCAGCATAGCCCCCACATTGCCCGCATCCTGAATGCGATCCAGCACCAGCACATCCCCAGCGATCACATCCTGATTTGCGGAATTGATCGGCATGAGGGACTCTGGTAAGGAAAGCAGACCTGCAATCTGAGGGGCATTAACAAGCTCGCTGAGCTCGCCCCATAACCCGGCATCCAGATGAATGACGCGCGTATCGGGACAGGCAGCGCAATGCTGGCGAACCAAGGCATCAATTTCTGGATTGGCAATCCCAATATCCGAGGTGATCAATACACCAAGAGCAGGATCAGATACCCAAGCCTGCACGATGTGAATACCCTCCAATAAAACCCGTCCTGAACTGAGGCGCGCCTTTTGTCCTTTGGATCCCGTTGCTTGAAGCGCCCTTAATTCTTTAAATAAGGGATTATCGCGAGAGGAAATAAAGTCGCTCATACAGTAGTCTGGTCCAGTACTGCACGAACCGGAGAAAAGCTACGGCGGTGCTCGGGGCATGCGCCAAATTGACGCAATGCAGCCAGATGAACGGGTGTGGGGTAGCCCATGTGTTGCAAAAACCCATAGTTTGGGTAGCGCGCGTGCAAGCCAGTCATTTGACGGTCTCGCGTGACTTTAGCCACGATCGATGCTGCAGAAATCGCTGGCTCTTTACTGTCACCTTTGACAATCGCCTCTGCAGGAATGGGTAAGCTCGGGCAGCGATTGCCATCGACGAGGGCCTTATCGGGCCAGCGCCCGAGGCGCACGCGCAAATCATCCACTGCCCTTTGCATTGCCAGCATGGTGGCCTGCAAAATATTGATCTGATCAATTTCGAGTGGACTAGCTTCGCCCACTCCCCAAGCCTTTGCTTTGAGGACGATTTCTGCATACAAGGCTTCGCGCCGCGCAGGCGTTAAGCGCTTCGAGTCTTTGAGTCCTAAAATCGGCTTGAGCGGATCCAGTACTACTGCGCCCGCAACCACTGCGCCAACCAAGGGACCTCGCCCAGCTTCATCCACACCGCAGATCCAAACGACCTCGCTCATCAGCTTAGCTGGCGCCCTTGGCGCGACTCCGTGATAGTTTGAGTGATCGCTTGTGCTACGAGCAAGCCTGTTGGCTTGCGTAAGGTATCGTGCAGAACAGAAAAGTGTTCTTTTAGGCGAGCGACCTCAAGCGGCTTATCCAGCCAGTGCAAAACAGCATTGGCTAATTTTTCTGGCGTGGCATCGTCTTGCAGTAGTTCAGGCACGACGAACTCGCCAGCCAAAATATTCGG
>JBIIGG010000021.1:0-14376 GCA_044236575.1 Polynucleobacter sp.
TCACGAGTCTGCGGCAAATGCGCCATGGCTATGGCCCCAAAATTCGGACCCTCTTAGCGGAAGCCGAAAACGAGCGCATGCATTTGATGACATTCATCGAGATTGCTAAACCCAATTGGTTCGAGCGTTATTTGGTTTTATTTGCCCAGGCCGTTTTTTGGAATGTCTTTTTTGTTATCTATGTCTTTTTTCCACGCACTGCGCATCGCATTGTGGGGTACTTTGAAGAGGAAGCGGTGTATTCCTACACCGAGTATTTAAAAGAGATAGATGAGGGCAGAACACCCAATATTCCAGCGCCCCAAATTGCGATTGACTACTGGAATCTACCAGCCAATGCAACCCTGCGCGATGTCGTACTGGTAGTGCGCGAAGATGAGGCAGGGCACCGCGATGCGAACCATGCCTTTGCCAGCGAATACGATAACCCCGAGCAAAAATAAACCGAAGGCGACTATCTGCGATGAAGATGTATGACTTAATCACCCTTGCCGAAAAGGCAATCTTAATTTTGATCGCCATTTTTACGATTGTTAGTGTTGGTATTGAGATGTATACCGTGATCATCAACGGCAAGATTTCCTTAACGGATCTGTTACTGATGTTCATCTATGCCGAGGTCCTCGGCATGGTGGCGGCCTTTTACAAATACAACAAGATTCCCATTACCATTCCGATCTTTATTGCCATTACGGCCCTGTGCCGCCTCATTATTTTGCAAGGCAAAGGCATTAGTACGATCGATTTGATTTACGAGAGCGCTGCAGTGCTATTGCTTGCAATCGCTGCAATTGTGATTCAGAAGGTGATGAAAGAATCCGATGCCGATGCCAAAGACAAAGACAAGGCCTTAGAAGATAGAGAATCTAACAAGTAAAATTGATACGCTGCCGTTTTTTAACTAGTGTACAAATGAAGCGCTTTATCTAACTCCGCTTTTACTTTGCTCTTTAGCCCAGCCGGCCCCATCACTTCAACCCCCGAGCCGTGCTTCAAAATATCCATGATGAGTTCGGGATCTTGGTTGTAATCAAACTCCAAGATATAAAAGCCTTCTTTATCAAAGCTACCTACCTGTTGGCCATGCCACTTTTCAGTCGCAACCCAGCGCGCATGCTCGGGAGTAAAGCGTAATTTAGCGCGTTGCGTGGCCTTACCCGAAAAGATGCCATAGCTTTCTGCAAAATGCTCTTGGGCTTGCTTTTCAGAAATCTCATCGGCTTTGAGATTGGTGAGTACCGCTTTACGAATGCCATCCACGGCAAAGCTACGTAATTCTTTACGCAGGTGGCAGTAGGCATCGAGGTACCAGTTTTCACGGTAAAAGATGAGGCGCTGCGGAGAAATAATGCGCTGGGTTAATTCATCTTTGCCTTTTGAATAGTAGGAGACATCCAAGCGATTGCGCTTGAGCAGGGCGGCGCCAATCTCCGCAAAGTTCTCGATGCTGTTCTTGCGACTGCCCATGCCCAATACCTTGATGCGTTTGCGCAATTCTTTGGCGGTGGTTTCGGATTGACCCAAGATGCCATCGATGATGGCCGTGAGGGGTTCAATGTGCGGACCAATTAAACCGCCTTGATCCAGCGATGACAGTAAGTGCTGCATCAATACGAGTGCAGTAGCTTCTTTTTCGGTAAACCACAAGCCAGGCAATTCGGTTTTCTCGGCATCTTGCGGATGCTCAAATTGATAGCCGCCTGCGTAGCGGTCATACACGATGGAGGCATTCATGCGGCTCCGGAGGTATTCCAGATCCCGCTTAAAGGTAGCCTCAGAAATCTCAAGTTCATCTAAAAAGGCCTGTTTCGGCACACTTTTGCGTGCCTGAATCATGTACTTGATGCGGTGCAGTCGCTCCATATCACTCATGGCATTTCCTTAATAAATAGAACTATTAGCAATTAAAGCAGATTAAATGGCTTATGGCTCATTAGGTGAGCTTGCAGCCGGCCCATATGCGCCTACATGCGCCTGTAATGACCCTGTCATAAAAGTCGTTAAAATCCCCACATGAATTCGGATAATCAGCCCTCAAACTCTAAAAAACTTCGCCCATTGCCACGCTGGATCTTTATGTCCCGTTGGTTGCAAGCGCCTCTCTATATTGGCCTGATAGTGGCGCAGGGGGTTTATGTATGGCAGTTTTGGCTGGAGCTGATCCATCTTTTGAGCATGATGGCCGACAACAACATGACCGAGACGGCATTGATGTTAATTGTCTTGGGCTTGATTGATGTGGTGATGATTTCAAACTTATTAGTGATGGTCATCGTGGGTGGGTGGGAGACCTTTGTGTCTCGCCTGGATCTGCAAGATCATCCGGATCAGCCCGAGTGGCTATCCCATGTCAATGCCGGGGTACTAAAAGTAAAGTTGGCAACCGCCATCATCGGGATTTCATCGATTCATTTACTCAAGACCTTTATTAATGCGTCTTCCTATGATGAAAAAACACTGCTCTGGCAGACGGTAATTCACATTACGTTTGTTATTTCTGCCATTGCCATTGCTTATACCGATAAGATCATTAATTCAGTGCACAAGCACTAGGCATTGTCTTAAAGTGCCCCCACCAATTTTGGGGATTAAAGCCGCTGCGATAGTGCCTTTTTACTAAAAAAACCGCATATGTGAACCCCAGTCTCGCAGCGATAGTTCATTGCAATTTTCCAAAGTACCAAATGGTGTATTTCAACTATGATGAAGTTCGTTTACTACTGCAGGAGCATTGAATATGAACCCCCAAGAAAAAGCCCAACTCGAGCAGTTTTTACAACAGCTCAATAGCACCCAAGCAGGAGCAAAAGACAGCGATGCTGATTCCTTAATTGCGGAATCAATTAAACGGCAGCCCGACGCATCCTATCTATTAGTCCAGCGCGCCATGGGTTTAGAAATGGCCTTGCAAGTCGCGCAAAAACAAATGGCAGAGATGCAGGCAAAAATCGACCAAGCCAATCCGGCAAACAAACCCAGCTCAGGCTTTTTGAGTGGCATTAACTCCTGGGGTAGGGCAGCGCCAACTCAAGCCACACCAGCAAATGCAATGGCTACACGTCCAGCAGCGGGCGCAGCACAGCCAAGCGCGTGGGGCTCGGGCATGCTCGGCGCAATCGCAACGACTGCGATCGGAGTAGTAGCTGGCTCCATGCTCTATCAAGGCATTCAGAGCATGATGGGTCAAAACAGTACGCCGGATACTGGCAATGGATTGGGCCATTCCAATACTCCTGCAGATTCAGGGCAGCAAGTAGCTCAAAACTACGACAACAACGTTGCTGACTACGACAGCGACTTTGGTGGTGATTTTGATAGCGATGGGTTTGCGTAAAGCAAACTGCAGTGCAAGCCTGTAATGCAATACCTCAGTAAGGTATCCAATAGGAAGCACTACATTCAGTCATATGAAGATGTTTAGAGATTTGACCTTTGCCTGAAATTCCGACATGGCTTAGTGCTGCGCGCGATGCATGGGAGTGGCGCGGTACCAATAGGCCTGATTTTGCTGAAGCACCCGGCCCAGGCCAAGTATCGGTATGGGATTTTCCACGGCCGCCACAGCTCGTTTTAGATCAGCGTGAGGTGATTGTTCGTTGGGGCGACAAAGAAGTTGCCCGAACCAAACGTGCTGTCATGGCTCTCGAGACTGCGCATCCACCTACCTTCTATTTACCTTGGTCCGATGTAGACCAACGTCTATTTCAGTCGGCTGGTGGCGGCTCCTTTTGCGAATGGAAAGGGCCTGCTCAGTATTGGTCGTTGGTAGATGGTTCGCGCACCTTAAATAAGGTCGCATGGAGTTACCCAAATCCCTTATCTGGGGCAGAGATTATTCAAGATTGTGTTGCGCTGTACGCTACTGCATTGCAATGCACGGTTGGCGGTGAGCAAGTAAGGCCTCAGCCTGGCGGATTTTATGGTGGCTGGATTACACCCGAGCTGGTTGGCCCATTCAAAGGAGTGCCGGGAAGTTCCAATTGGTAGCGCAAACTACCAAAGGCTTAAAAAAACTTCCTAAGGCTTATAAGGCCGAGGAAGTGGTTTTTGATCAAGCCAGGCTTCTAGGGTTTCCGTAATGCCTTTAGCAAACGCAGCAAAAATAGGTTCAGCAATAAAGCCTAAATGCGGAGTAACTAAAAGGTTGGGCGTGTTGCGCAGCAGATCATCTGTCGGCAGTGGCTCTATATCAAATACATCAATTGCCGCTTGCCCGGGACTGCCTTTCTTAAGCGCGTTTGCTAGGTCGGGCATCGCGATTAAAGCGGAGCGCGAGGTATTGACCAAAATCGAATCAGGGCGCATCAAAGCCAACTGATCAGCACCGATAATTCCTTTAGTGCCTGGTCCGGCTACCAAATGCAGGCTCACTACTTTTGAGGTGGAAAGCAACTCATCTAGCGTAACTGACTTGGCATTTTCAGCGGCAGCGCGCTCCGGCGTCATGTTTGGGCTCCAACAAACTACTTCCATACCGAAAGCCTGACCCACCCGCGCAACTCGGCTACCAATCGCACCTAAACCCATAATGCCAAGGCGTTGCCCAGAGAGCATCGGTAAAACCGAATGGGAATCACGCCAACCGCCGCTAGCAAGTAAGGCACGTTGCTCTACTAAACGCTTTGCAGCCCCCAGTATTAATGTCCAGGTGAGTTCCGCAGTGGTTTCTTTAGAGGGGCCACCGTAGGTGCATGCAATCGGAATATTGCGGGAGAGCAGGGCTGCTGCATCAAGTGTGCCATTGCGCTCGCCAGTAAACATCAGCATTTTCAGTTTGGGGAGGCGATCAATCAGCGCTGCATTAAAGGGAGCACGATCGCGCACGATGACGATCACATCGGCGTCTTTTACGGCTTCATAGAGGGCATCGCCCCCAATAGGATCCTGGTGAATGGTGATCTTGGCGCGTTGATCCAGGCTTTCCCAATTGGAGAAGCGGCGCAAGGCGCGTTCGTAATCGCCCAGAATGACGATATTGGCTAATGAGGACATATTGAGTATTAAGTAGTAGTGATCAAGCGTGGATGAAGCGTAGATAAAGCGTAGATAAAGAGGTTTGGCTTGATTTTACTATTGACCACCGCTAGCGCTTTAAAAGAGGGCGACGCATGGATGCCCAACGGATGCCCTGTGGCTGCACTAATCTGATCTAAGGCGTGGGCTGCAATATGAGCCAATCAAGCCAGTATGGTCGATGGATGGTAATCTATCAGCCATCGCTTGAGAGAGTTAGGGAGAGTTACGTGATTAATAAAATTTGGGCTTTAATCATCAAAGCGGGCTTATCGGGCCTGTTATTACTAGGCGTTAGTGCTGGCGCGCACGCTCAAACCGCTGGTCTTGGTAATTGGCCAAGCCAAAAGCCCATTCGCTTGATTGCGGTGTTTCCGCCGGGCGGCTCGGTTGATCAGGTGGCGCGCATCTTAGCTCAGGAGCTGCAAACGCAATTAAAGCAAAACGTGATTGTGGAAAACATTGGCGGCGCGTCTGGCGTAATTGGAACCGCGGCGATGGCTCGTTCTGATCCTGATGGCTATACCTTTGCGGTGGTATTTGATACGCATGGCGTTAATCCCATCCTCAAAGACAAAATGCCCTACGACACCATCAAGGACATTGCGCCAGTGACGTTAATCGGCACCTCGCCCATGGTCTTGGTTGCCAGTAAAAATTCCGGAATCACTAGCTTTAAGCAATTGGCAGAGCAATCAAAGGCAGGTAAACCATTTAGTTATGGCTCCATCGGTATTGGCAGTCTTGGTCACTTATCGATGGCCAGGCTAGCTAAGCAAGCTGGCTTTGATTGGAATCACGTTCCGTATCGTGGCGGCGGCCCTTTAATGCAAGATGCCCTGGGTGGCCAAGTGCAATTGGCGGTGGGTTCGGAGTTTTTAGTCAAGCCCCACGTTGATAACGGCGGCGTGATTCCCTTGGTTATTACAACGTCTAAGCGCTCACCAGCATTACCCCAAGTACCAACTATTGCAGAGAGTGGCTTCCCTGGTTTTAATGCCCCAGCCTGGTGGGCAGTGATCGCACCCGGCAAAACACCACCTGCGATTGTGAATGCCATGAATCAGGCTGTTACCAAGGCTTTAAAAACACCCGCAGTTGCAGATAAGTTAAAAACACAGGGCATTCAGATTGTTGCTGGCGACCCAGAAATGCTGCGTGACTTTATTGGTAAGCAAATTGCGCTGTGGGGCAAGTTCGTGATCGAAAACAATATTAAAGAAGCGCAGTAAGAAGAGTAGTACAGCTCCACCTAAATGATGGTGGAGCTCATTCTTTAATTGAGAAAAATTACAGCCTAACCCTTACTGGATCGCCCTATGAGCTAGTCAGTCCGCATAATGAATTCGTACTAATTTCATTATCGGAGGCTAAATGCGCAATTACTCTTTTATTAACGGCACCCGTTTTGCCGTCGTCAATCTGTTTCGTAGCCTGAGATTCGACATTGATCGCCTTGACCCTAGCTGGGTTGAGGATACAAAGCCAGAATTTGTACGCGGTCTACGGATCGTTGATTCTGAAGAATCAAATACCGTTACAGTACATGGTGAAGATGCCGATAACCTAATGTACAGCTTGCCCTATATTTACTGTAGGGAAGATAAGGCAGAAGATTTCCGAGCAGCCATCGATGCGTATTTAATCGTAGCCATGGAAACCAAGGATTACTTGGTATTGAATCAAAAAAAAGATCCCGAAGGAAAGCCAGAAGTGGCTGAGGCTGTAATCCATTGATACCGAAGTAAATTCTTCGGCATCAATCACCATCACGCCTTACGTTAGCGTCTGCTCGGCGTATAGCCTATGCGATTGCCATTGTTATCAAAGTAATTGGTAACACCAGTAGGGGCAGTTACTTCATACGCCAAGCGATTACCTTTGTTGTCATAGACCCCATTAGTGGCATTAAAGTTATTTGGACTATTGTTGAAGTTATACGGGCTGTTATTGAAGTTGTAAGGGCTATTGTTAAAGTTATTAGGGCTGTTTTCAAAGTTGTAAGCCGAAGCGCTAAAGGGCACAACTTGGGCTATAGCAGAGCGTGCAAATAAAGCAGCTTGGGTAATGAGTACGATGGCAATGAGGTATTTCATGGTGACTCCGTATCAAGAAAGTGAATAAGGTACTTACACCTTCATCCTAATGAGGGGGTAGGTCACTACGTGAGCTTAGGCCAGATTTTTAGCTTGGGATTATGATCAAAATAATGCCCAAAATAACACCCTCTAGATTCTTGCAAGCCTGCCTTATTCTTTTGGCGGTATTGGGTAGCAGTCATGCGGCTGAGCCCACAGCAAAAGTAATCCCGCAAACACAGATGTTAAATATCAACGGACAAACTGTTGAGGTAGATGTGTATAAGCCCATAGGACCGCAGAAGGGAGCTGCCATTTTGACCCATGGCTTTACCCGAAGCCGAACTACGATGGGAGAGCATGCACAGGCCTTGGCAGCTAGAGGCATTCTAGCTATAACACCCGATATGCCCTGTACCTTTGACTTTCGCTGTAATGCCAGCGCCATTGCTGAAATGGTTTCATTGCTCCGCAACACAACCACTTTTGGTGGCAGTAACCAGCGCGTCATGCTGGTTGGATTTTCAGCTGGAGGGCTCTCCAGCTTACTGGCAGCAGATACGCCTGGCGTAGTTGGATTTGTCGGGCTAGATCCATTCGATCGGGTCTTACCCAATGAGTCAGAGCGCGCCGGTATTGCCGCATCCCGCAAACTCACTACCGAAGCTCTCCTTTTAAGAGCCCCCGCATCACGCTGCAATGCAAATGCGGTAGCTGCGCCATGGGGCACAGAACTCAAATCCCTGTGGCGTGATGACCTGATTGCAGGCGCGTCCCATTGTGACTTTGAGGCACCAACGGACTGGAAATGCCGCCTTGCCTGCGGCGATACCGATCCTGCGCGGCAATTGCAGGTTCGAAGCGGGATACTCGATGCAGCGGCGAGGTGGTTGCAGTAAACGTTTTAGATAATCAGATCGGTTACGAGCTGTCTTTGACGCTCGCTAATTTTTTTCATAGACCAGCGCTCTATTGCCTAAGCTAATTTTTCTGCTAACCCTGGCCTTGCCAATATTGACAACGGTCAACATGGGAACTTGCGTACTATCCCCCTGAAAGAGGGCTCTTAGGTCTTTGCCAACATCGGCTTTCACACCCAATTTTTTCATTGCCTCAAGACCAATATTAATTAGGCTCTCGTCTGGCACTGGCTTGCCAGAAATAGAAGAGGGCCTTGCTTTGACATAGGTGCCATAGCCAAGGCGTATTAGCTTGCCTTCTTCCAATAATTCTTTCATTACGCGGCAGACCTGGCGATAGTTACCAAATCGATTGAAATCATCGCGCAAAAAGACCTTGGCCTTGGAGTTACGTAGGCTTGCCAAAATACGGTCTTTGGTGGTTGCTCGTGTCATTTTGGATTCTTATCTATCAATTTACGCTTTATTTTATACAAATATACGACATGGATAGCATATTTTTGTATATAAATTAATGCTTTTATATCTATATTAAACAATATGTTACGAACATTATTTTTGCAAAATAATGGGTAGGTTATCTATTTAAAAAGGGTATATGACAAAAGTTTTTCTTGTGGCGCCAAATCGCTGATATCGCCTTTTAATGCTTAAAGAGCACCTTTTTGTAAAAAAATAGCCCAAATAGCCATTACGTAAGAAAAAGTTTGAATATGTTTGAAAAAGTAGGAATTTGTTAGTTTATGTAGGAAAAAGTATTTGAAACTATGTAAATATAAGAAAAAGTGTGTAGAAGTAGAAAAAAGTGTGAGAAAATAGCTATTCGAACAAAAAAGTGGGGTTGGAGGAGATATGAGCGACATAGGCTATTCACAAATAAAGAGTCAGCTTGATCTCAGCGCCTTTGAGCCGCTAGTACCCGCACGCCTTGCCTCAGTAACCAGTGTAACGCCCACCCCAGGGGCATTATTGATACCAGCAAAAGTAGCCCCTAAAGATGATCGCCCATTAAGCCATCTGTTATTTGCACTTAAGCATGAGGGCGTTAATCTCCAATTGCTATCGCAGGCCCTAAGAAAAATCCCAGCAAACGAGATGCTGGCTGCCATTAGCGAATCACCAACCGGTGCTTACATTCGTACGGCGTGTTATTTGTGGGAAGCCTTTAATCAGCAAGAGCTAAAGGGCGCGCCAGCGATTACGGGGCAAATGGTTAATTTATTTGACCCTAAGAAATACATTACCGGCCCCAGCATGCGCAATTCGAAGTGGCGAGTTAACTTCAATGGCTTGGGTTCGCTCGATTACTGCGTAACGGTTGAGCGAACCGCACGCATTAATGGCTTGCTTGAATCTAATATTTTGCAAAAGGCAAATGCATTTTTATCGGAACTGGGCGCAACTGCATCCGACAGGGCTATGTCTTGGGCTTATTTAAGCGAGACTAAAAGCTCTTTTGAGATTGAGCATGAAACGCCAAGCGCTACTAAAGCAGAAGCATTTGTAGAGCTACTTAAAAAAGCACACCTGACAACGCAATTGGATGAAGCGTATTTGGCTGGATTACAAAATACCGCCATTACAAACCCCTTGGATAGGGCGGTGCATTACCGGCATGAACAAAACTGGTTAAGCAGCCCTTTGCGTGGCGCCGCTGGCGTAACCTATATTCCGCCACCACCTGAGATCGTTAATGAATTAATGCGGTGCCTGCTTGATTTTGCTAATGCCGCGCCAAAACAAATAGACCCACTGGTTGCAGCTGCTATTGTTTCCTTTGGATTTGTTTTCATTCATCCATTTATGGATGGCAATGGGCGTTTGTCACGATTCTTATTTCATCATGCGCTGTGCCAATCTGGCTCTTTAAAGAATGGTTTGCTATTGCCAGTATCGATAGCAATGAAGCGCAATGAAGATGCCTACCTTGCCGCGCTAAAGAGTTTTTCTGAGCCTGCTCGCAAGCGCTGGGAGGTGACTTGGATTGATGGCGATGACTATCGCATGCAATTCAAATCGGATTACTCTATATACCGCTACTGGAATGCAACTGCATGTGTTGAGTTTGGTTTGGAGATGGCGCAGCAGGCATTAGAAAAAGACCTAAAAGAAGAAACTGAGTTTTTAGCGCGGTACGACCTTATTTACCGTGCGATTGATAGCGAATACGACATTAGAGGCAAGGATCTTAATACCTTAATTCTGACCTGCATGGAACAAAATGGAATGCTATCGGCTAGCCGGCGTAAGAAATTTGCTGCCACCGTGCCAGAAGAAATCTTTGATGCAATAGAGGCGCAATATAAGAAGGTAGTAGCTTGAGTTAGAAGGTCTATAGCCCAGCCACTGACGCATATTTATAATGGAGTTGTTTTCCGGCATCGCCGGTTGAAGTCTTGTAAGCAACAATGCTCTGCAAGCCGCCTGAATGCGTAATTAAAATCTAGTTCAGGCGAATGTTTGTGGATTTGCCCGTTGAATGTTTTTTATTCAGTATGTATCTCATTATATACATTTTTATCTAAATGTATATAATGAGATACATCATGCCAGCACGCCCAAACCACATTACTCCAGCCACAATAGAGAAACTTGCTGCACTTGGTCAGCAGATCCGAGCGCATCGTAAGGCACTGAGCATTAGCGCAACCACGCTTGCAGAGGCAGCCGGAATGTCGCGCATTACCTTGCACCGGATTGAAGCGGGCGAGCCCGCTGTCACTATGGGCGCTTACTTCAACGCCATGACGGCCTTAGGAATTCATTTCGGAATAGCTCCCATCGAACTTCCAGAGGCTACAGAAGCAGACCGCGATGATGATCGTCATGACTGGATCCCGGCGCGCATAAAGCTAGCCGATTACCCGCAACTCAAACAACTGGCTTGGCAGGTACATGGGACTGACGAACTCACTCCAACCGAAGCACTTGGTATTTACGAGCGTAATTGGCGCCATCTGGATGAAAACCTGTTGACCAAGCAGGAGAAAGAATTAATTGAGGCCTTGAATGCAGGTCCAGGAGAGCGCCATGCAAAAATTTGAGCGCCCCCACCATCAGCGGATTGCTAAAGTGCTGCAAGCGCTTAATCGCCCGCCTCCAAAAGAGCACGAGTGCTACTTTGCAGGCGGTACAGCAATTGCACTACGCGCAATTATCACAAGCAATTACCTCAACTGTCTTGTTTTTTGGATCAATCCGCAATTTAGCGCCGCTTGCAATAGCGGCTGTGATGTCGACATCAAAACCACTCAGCATGGATATGCCGCCGTGTGCGGCACCTTGGGCCAAAATGGGGTTGACTGTATTGAAAATAATCGCAGTCGGGCATAGATTGCGCATCTTCATTTCATAAAGCATCCATGCGCTGGCAACACCACCCTTAGCCGTATCCAAAACCAGTATCTTATCCTTGTACGATTCGCCAAAGAGTTTATGGCTGGGCCGTGAAAATGTTCCATTAATGCGATCTAAATCGTAGCGTGCAGAAAAGCCATCATTGGCGCTTAAGCAGTACCCCTCAACGACATCGCCTTGCGCATGCCTTGCTGTAAATAGTTTTTGGCTCATGCGAGTCTCCCTGTTTCTGCGGCATTAACGCAATCTTCCATCGATGCAAGGATGGGGGTGTATCCGTAACCCCCTAAAATATTGACCATTTTGGCGCTATTCGTGGCCAACTTTTTCCATCCATTCGCTTCAGCAATTTCCCGTGCGTAGGATTGATAGAAGCACATTCCAGCAAAAACAGTGCCACCAGCCTCCTCAATCATGGCGGTATATCCCATGCGATCGGAGTCAGGTTTGACTTGTGGGCTTGTAACCGCCAAAAGGGGTTTCTTGAATTTCTTGCCTTGGCACAGGGCTGCAACGCTCTGCATTTCAATCAAGCTCAATTGCGGCGCCGAGAATACGACAACATCAATTTCATCAGTAATGCGGTAGGAACTCTGCAGTGCCATTACCTCATCTTTTGCAATGCTGATCTCAGGTAAGTGTTGAAAGTGAAGGTCACGCCCATGAATCGCTTCGGGAGTAACGCCCAGAATATGAAATAAAGCAGAGGAACCAAAGCTGGCCATTGCAGCGCCAAAATGCTTTAAGGAGTCTGAGCCAGGACGACCTTCAATCCCTTCAATGACAGGCACCGACCAGTAGTTTCCAGACTTTCTGCCAATGAGGCCGCCAAGGGCGCCCCATTCATTGAGTGACTGCGGCGTCCACGTAACCCGGTACCGATGGGTGGGCTTGCGATGCTCGTCTAAGTGGTAGCCATAGCGCGGGGTGCGGCCGGTAAGGCCAGCAGAGAGGGCGGAAGGGCCGCCTTCAAAATTGGAACGGGCCCCACAGATGCTATTGGAGTAAATCACAACACCTGTATCACCAAAAGCCAAATGCTCACCAAATACCGGCGCCATGATGGTTTGGTAATTGATGCAGGTATCCGTCATGGATACACCCATTTTGACAAAGGCAGCAATGGCCCGGTGCTCTAATGACACCATCTTATCCGTTTGACCCAATTGCTTTGCCTTACTGAAATCAGTACCACGCGGATCCGTAATGGTTGGGATTCGTACTACGCGGTCTTTCGCTGCATTTTTGGCTAATGCTTCAAGCCATTCAACGCCGGTCTCGCCCAAGCTCTCGGTATCAGCCATGATGTGGGCTTGTGATACCTCAACAAAGTCTTTAGCACCAAAAAAATCACCTACTTTGATTTGATGTTCAATCGCCATTTTTCGAACGGGACCTAATTCCCCGGCGAGCATGGCTTTTTCTTCTGCATTCAATTCCATTTGTTTTATTTTTCTTTATAAGTTAATCAACGGTTGCACCAGAGTCACGGACAGCTCGAGCCCACTTGGCAATTTCTTTTGTCTGAAAATCAGCCAAACTTTCTTTGAAGTCGGTGTTGGGTAAGACGCCTAAGTTTCCAAGACGCTCTTTAAAGGCTGCCGAGGCGGCCACTTTTTGAGTTTCAGCGCGTAATTTGTCGGTGATGGCGGCAGGCAACTTAGCGGGTCCAAAGACAGCCCACCAAGCGGTTGATTCAAACTGGGGATAACCTAACTCAGCAACGGTAGGTACGTTTGGCAACAGGGGCGAGCGGTTTTTGCTCGTTACAGCGAGAGGACGGACCCGGCCAGAGTTGATGTGGGTAATAGCCGATTGAATGGGATCAAACATCACGGGGATTTGGCCGCCGATTAAGTCGGTCATTGCCGGAGCACTACCCTTATAGGGAATGTGCTTGAGCTTAATTTTTGCGGTGGTTTCAAACAAAGCGCCGGTGAGGTGGCCAGGCGTGCCATTACCAGCACTACCAAAGCCGATGAAATCGGGTTTTGCTTTCGCTTCGCGTACCAAGTCTGCCAGGGTATTGATGTTGGTAGCTGGGTTGACCACGATGACAACCGGGGCACTGGCAACCAGCGCTATCGGCGTGAAATCTTTAATCGTGTCGTACGCGAGTTGCTTGTAGAGACTGCCGTTAATGGCATTGGTACCTACCGTACCCATCAATAAGGTATAGCCATCCGGAGCGGATTTGGCGACTAAGTCTGCGCCAATCGATCCGCCAGCGCCGCCGCGGTTATCAATCACGATTTGTTGTTTGAGGTTTTCACCCAGGAGAATGGCCAACGGCCTTGCGACGATATCCGTTGGACCGCCCGCCGGGAAGGGAACGACGAGCCGAATGGGCTTGGATGGATAGCTTTGTGCCGAGCTAAGCCCTGGCAACAGCAGTGCGCCCAGAAGGGCAAACAGTAGTGGAAGGGAGCGGGACGGTAAGAAGTTCATGGGAGAGGCCTCTTTAGTACGAAAAGGACACGCTAATCCATTAAACATATAATGTAAATTAATATTTAATTAACTAATACATTAGCTTTACTTATGAATATTCATCGCATTGACTACCGCTTACTCAGAAGCTTTTTAGTCGTTGCCCGTATTGAAAACTTTGTTCGGGCGGCAGAGGCATTGAATATTACGCAATCGGCCTTGTCTCAACAAATGAAGGAGCTGGCAAGCCATTTCAATTCGGCTTTATTTGAACGAAAAGGCCGTAGATCCGTCTTGAGTGAATTTGGCAGAGACCTGTTAACGAAACTCGAGCCGCTGATGGGGCAGGTGGATGAAGCATTGCTGCAAAGCATGCATGACGATAAGCAGGTCGTGGGCGCTCTACGCATTGGAGCGACGCATACCTATTCAAAGGCGATTACATTGCCAGCGAGTCTGCGACTCTTACAAACTTACCCGGATTTAAGAATCGATTTACGCGAGTTATCAGCAGAGCGATTAATCGCCGACTTAATGCAAGGCGATATCGACATCGCTGTATTGCCAGAAGACTATCA
>JBIIGG010000136.1:0-3918 GCA_044236575.1 Polynucleobacter sp.
TGAGCAACGACCACGGCAGTCTGATTAAATCGCCCAAACAACTCATCATCATGGTGTTTGTCAGCTTTTTTGTACCATTAATAGTGATTTTGTTATTAATGGTTTATGTTGATAACAGCAAACGAACTGGCGGAGATGCCGAAGAGGCCGCTAAATCGGCCAGTCAGTTGATTAAGCCGGTGGCCCAGCTGGATTTTCGCGACGCAAACGCGCCCCGGGAAATGAAGACAGGCGCTGCAGTTTATAAAGCAGCGTGCGCCTCATGCCACGCCAATGGAGCTGCTGGCGCCCCTCGTTATAACAATGCTGGGGATTGGTCCGGCAGGCTCGGCAAAGGCTACGATGCGCTTTTAACTTCGGTGATTAAAGGCAAGGGCGCGATGCCAGCACGTGGCGGCGCAAATCCTGCCGATATCAGCAACTATGAGCTCGGCCTATCCGTGGTTTATTTGACCGCTTCCGCGGGCGGTAAATTTCCAGAGCCCAAAGCGCCGACAGCAGCTCCAGCTGAAGCTGCTGCAAAGTAAGCAGCTACAAATGAACAGGCCGGCGCCATTGCCGGCTTTTTTATTTGCCCTCCAGCGCCAGCTGATAGGCCTCTTTTTTCGATATTCCAGTAATAGTGGAGATGACGTTCGCCAGCTCTTTGCTGCCCAGGAAGGGCTTGAGTGCCGCCACCCAACGCAGCATTTCTGCATGATTGGCTGGCATTTTGGTATTTTGCTCAGATGCTGAAATCACCACAATGAATTCGCCCTTAAGGCTCTCCGTTGTGCTCAGCCAGTGCGCTAGCTGACTAGGCTTTAAATGGACTATTTGCTCAAACTTTTTAGTTAGCTCCCGCCCCACCATCACTATTCGGCTATCGTCAAGACAGGCAGCTACTTTCAATAAAGTAGCTGCAATCTGGTGCGGAGACTCAAAAAAGACCGTCGCCTTATTGCAATGGGCTATCTGCCTAAGCGACTCTTCCTGATCACGTAATTTGTGCGGCCAAAAACCCAGAAACTGAAATTGCCCATCGGATGGCAGAAGTACCGAGCCCCCTACCGATATAGCGCAAGCAACCGCACTCGACCCCGGTATTGGCACAACCCGAAAACCAGCTAGGCCAACAGCAGCAGCTAGGCGGGCCCCTGGGTCGGATACACCTGGCGTGCCCGCGTCGGATATGTAGGCCCAGCGCTCGCCATGTTGCAGGTTTCCAATCAGGGCGTCCGATGCAGCGGCTTCATTATGGGCATGCAGTGCCAAGCGCTTTTTATGAATGCCAAAATGATTGAGCAGGGGCGCGCTGTGGCGCGTATCCTCGCATGCAATTCCATCTACAGCATTCAGTATATGCAGTGCACGCAAAGTGATATCACCTAAGTTGCCAATGGGGGTTGCGACCATATACAAAGTAGATGCTGGGAAGTCTTGCTGATTTAGAAAATCAGTCGACCACGTATTGGGCATGCTGGAAGTAACCATGGGATTGATTATGCAGAAAAAAGGCAGCCGGTACGAGTAATTCATGGTGCGCGCTGCGCGGCCATAAAGCATATTAGAACCATTGTTTGGCGCATAATATTGGCATGGATACAAAAACACTGAATCGGCTAAGCGAGCGTGCGTCCGCACATTTTGTAGAGAGCATTGCGGTAAAGCAAGAGGCCCTCAAGTTGCTGCCAGAACATGTTGCCAAAGGCGTTGTAGCCATGGTGAATTGCTTACAGTCAGGCGGAAAAATATTGGCTTGTGGTAACGGCGGCTCTGCTGCCGACGCTCAGCATTTTGCAGCAGAATTAGTGGGCCGCTTTGAGCGCGAGCGTCGCGAGTTAGCGGCGATAGCGCTCACCACCGACAGTTCTATCCTAACGGCAATCGCCAACGACTATCACTACGATGAGATTTTTAGCAAACAGGTGCGCGGCCTTGGTAAAAAAGGCGACATCTTGCTGGCGATCTCGACATCGGGAAATTCAAAAAATGTGGTTGCAGCCATTGAAGCCGCAAAAAAAATTGGCATGCACGTCATTGCGCTTACCGGCAATGGCGGCGGAAAAATAGCAGGACTTTTAGGAGAGCACGACATTCATTTGTGCGCCCCCTCTACTCGCACCGCGCGCATTCAAGAAACGCATTTGGTTTTGCTGCATGGCTTGTGCGATGGCGTTGATCATCTACTGTTAGATTAAAAAGGAAATCACATGACACGTTTGATGAAGTGGTCTCTTGGATTCATGGCAGCAACGCTCCTTAGTGGGTGCGGAATTTTAGCGGTTGGCGCAGTAACCGGAACCACCACCATTCTTGCCGATCGCAGGTCGCCTGGCGTGCAAGCAATTGATGTCGGTATTCAGTTAGAGGCAGGCAATCAGCTCATCAAGCGCTATGGTGATAATGCACACATTACAGTCACATCATTTAATCAAAAAGTCTTGCTGACAGGCGAAGCAAAAGACGCCGACATTAAGGGCGGTGCAGGAGCCTATGTGCAGAGCTTAAAAAACGTTCGCACTGTATTTAATGAAATTATCATTGGACCGAATAGTTCATTTACTGCGCGCGCGAACGATACGTATCTTGCGTCGCGCATAAAAACACAAATGATCTTTACGAATGAGCTGCCATCCAATTCCATGAATATTGTGGTCGAGGCGGGCAATGTTTATCTCATGGGCATCCTCACAAAAGAAGAGGCGGAGCGTGCAAAAAAAGTGGCCAGTAACACGAACGGAGTAAAACAAGTATTTGTCTTCTTTGACATCATTTCAGATGCGGAAAGACTGCGTCTTGAGCGAGAAGGTAAAGCAGATAGATCACAGCCCAACACGAACGTAAACAATTAACCCAAACCTGTTTTATGCTCCCAATGCCCATGCACGCATGGGCATTTTTTTATGGCTGGTTTTGCATTCCATAAAACCATCGCCAAATTTGTTTGGATTGTTTTAGGTTCGCCTTGAGTGCGTAGTCGAGGTCCGCCATTTGCTCTTGCGATGCTTCGTGCAAAATACTTTGTGCATTCGCTGGCGGTAAAATTAAATACGCATCTGCATCGCCGTAGGCAAATTCCACCCGCATTCCGAGCTTCTGCGCGAGGTGCATCATTGCTTTGTTGTTCGCGAAGCAATGCACAAATAAAGTATCGATGTGCGTATTGCGTGCGTGGACAGCAGCTCGCGCTAAGAGTGCTGCGCCAAGACCGCGATGGCGGTTATCGTGCAATACAGAAACGCCAAACTCCGCAGAGCGTGGACCATCTTTGGCGGGCGGCAAATAGGCAAGGTGTGCAATGCCGATAAGATCCAGTGCGTCATTAAAAACACCAAACAAACCGTCGCGGCCAAAATCCAGATTTGCCACATAGCGCTCAATGACTGCATCTGAGGTGGGTGACCCAAAGCGCAAGTGCCGATCTTCTGGGCCCAAGGCGACCAGGTGGCGCAATACGGCGTCTCGGTGCCCATCGTCGAGCACGCGCACTTGAGGGGGGGCTAGGGTTGGTGCTGGGCCCCACAGCGACCAGGGTACTGGATACGGACTTTGTCATTACCCCACTCTAGCAGAACCAGGTGAAATAATCAGGGTTTTCCCTAGTCTATTTGCTTGGAATATAAAAACAGAAGATTTTAAAAAATTCAGCAAAAAATGCCTTTTTCTTAACCTATTGATTTGTATGTATATTTCAATAAACCTGCAAAAAAACAGGCAAATAATAGGAAAAAGACTACGAAAGGTGTTGACAGCCCCCTACATTCATGGCATAGTCTCACCTCTTCGCCGGAACATTTTATTTAAAGCGTTTTTGGCCCTCTTTAAAAAATAGTCAATCGATAATTGTGGGTACTGAGTGAACGCATCCAGTCCTTCGGGACAGATGTAAATAAACAGTACTCAATGTCAGTAAAAAGATTTGGTTTTATAACCAAG
>JBIIGG010000137.1:0-3904 GCA_044236575.1 Polynucleobacter sp.
ACCGCCATCAGTCCACCATCTTCATTGAGGTGTTCCATGTAATGCATGCCGCTGGGTTTTAAATCCACCAGCACTGGCACATTACGACCTAAACGATCAAATGCCTCAAGGTCAATTTTGACGCCCAAGCGGGCAGCAATCGCTGTGAAATGAATTAAGGCATTGGTTGATCCGCCAATGGCATGCAGTACCGTCAAGGCATTTGTCAGTGACTCTAAGGTCAGGATGCGTGCTGGGGTTAACGCTTGCTCCGATGACATCTGTGCCAATTCCACTGCCCGGCGCCCCGTTAACTCCGCCAAGCGAAAGCGTTCGGCCATCACCGCCGGTACTGCTGCTGTTCCCGGCAGACTCATGCCAGCTGCCTCAACCATGCAGGCGATGGTACTGGCGGTACCCATCACCATGCAGGTGCCGGTAGTGGGGGCCAGCTTTTCATTGACTGCATCGATCTCCGTTTGATCGATTTCCTTGGCACGGAACTTGGCCCAATAGCGACGGCAGTCGGTGCAGGCGCCCAAACGATCGCCTTGATAGGTAGTGGTCAACATCGGCCCGGTTGGAATCGAGATCACGGGCACATCCACACTGGCCGCGCCCATCAGTTGCGCCGGTATGGTCTTATCGCAACCGCCAATCAAAATGACGGCATCGACGGGTTGAGCGCGCATCATCTCTTCGGTGTCGAGCGCCATCAAATTACGCAAATACATACTGGTTGGAAAAGCAAAGGACTCATGCACCGATATGGTTGGAAAAACCATGGGCATGCCTCCGGCTTGCATCACGCCGCGTTTGGCGGCTTCAATCATTTGCGGGACATTGCCATGACAAGGATTGAAATCGCTATAGGTATTCGTAATGCCAATAATGGGTCGGTCAAGCGCACTATCGCTAAAGCCCATGGCTTTAATAAATGCTTTGCGCATGAATAATGAAAATTCAGCATCGCCGTAGCGGGTTAAGCCCTTACGTATGCCGCTGGGGTTGTCATTGGAGTTCGCTGAATTGCTCAAGGGGGCTTCCTATAGGTGTTGGTCCGAGAAAGTGGTGAATTTGTTAAATCAACTTACAATAGCGCATTATTTCAATAAAAATAGTAGTGAGACATGATCCCCGTCAATTCGGTGTTGCAGGTCGGTTCGTTTCCGGAAATTATGCAAGCGGAAATCAACCGAAGCCTGAAAACAGTGCATTTAATCAATCCCCATGAGCCAGCTCCTGCCGGTTCCTATGAGGCGATCCTGACGCGCTCCAACACCCTGATACCGGAAAGCCTGCTCCGCCAGATTCCAAACCTGAAGGTCATCGCATGCTGCGGCGTTGGCTACGATAATCTCCCTTTGGATTACCTTAAAGCCCACGGCATTCGGGCAAGCACTACCCCCGGCGTACTGAACGATGCCGTGTGTGAGCTGGGTATCGGCCTCCTCTTTGCTTTACTGCGTCGCCTGCCTACAGCGGATCGCTTCGTTCGCTCTGGGGAATGGCAAGAACAAGCCTTCCCCATTACGACGACCTTAGCCGGCAAAACGGTTGGCATTGTGGGATTAGGGCGAATTGGCCTTGACCTAGCAAGGCGACTCGAGGCATTTGGGGTAACAATTGCCTATACAGGCCCTAGCGCTAAAAAATCTGCTTACACCTTCTATAGCAGCGCGGTTGCGCTGGCTGAGGCAGCCGATGTAATGATGTTGACTTGCCCAGGCGGTCCTGAGACCGAAGGCATGATCGATGCAGCGGTCTTAAATGCCCTTGGGCCAAATGGGTATTTAATCAATATTGCCCGCGGTAGCGTCATCGACGAATCGGCACTAATTTTTGCATTGCAGCAAAATCGCATCGCCGGGGCGGCACTCGATGTGTTTGAGAGCGAACCCCAGTTGAATTCTGCCTTCATCCCGCTTCATAATGTGGTGCTGAGCCCCCACATCGGCAGCGCTACGCGTGAAACACGCCAAGCCATGACCCGTTTGGCAATTGATAACTTAGAAGCATTTTTTAACCACCGTCCTTTATTAACACCGATCCACTAGAAACCGGAGATCCCATGTTGACCCCCAAACCTTCCTCACTATCCGCAGTGCTTTCACCTGTCATCACGCCATTTAATGCCGATGGCAGTCCGAATATTCCTAAGCTACTAAAGCAATGCAAGTGGCTTGAGGCGAATGGTGTTGGCCATGCTGTGTTTGGCACCAACTCCGAGGCAAACTCAATCTCGACCTTACAAAAGCTGCATGCACTCGATGAACTCATTCGCGGCGGGCTCGATCCCGCGCACATGATGCCTGGTACCGGCGCTTGCTCGATTGATGCGGCTGTGCAAATGACCAAGGCGGCCGTGGACGCCAAATGCGGCGGTGTATTGATGCTGCCGCCCTTCTATTACAAGGACATTTGCGATGATGGCTTATTTGCCTATTTTGCAGAGGTGATTGAAAAAGTCGGCGATTCCAAGCTACAGATTTACATCTACAACATTCCACCGGTGACCAAGATTTCCTTAAGTCTTGCATTGCTAGAGCGCCTCGTTAAAACCTATCCTAATACCGTTATTGGCATGAAAGACAGCTCAGGAGATTGGGCTTATACCGAGTCAGTGATTAAGGTATTGGCTCCAGAAGGTTTCCGAGTCTACGCCGGCAGTGAAGTATTTTTAATGCGCACGATGCGTGCTGGCGGCGTCGGCTGCATCTCAGCAACCGCAAACGTCAATCCCAAGGCCATTGCCACTTTGGCTGCCAACTGGCAAGCCGCTGGCGCAGACCAGCATCAAGCTGAATTGGATCAAGTACGTGCCATTTTCCAAAAGTATCAGATGATTGCTGCCCTTAAAACAGCAGTGGCCCACTTCAGCAAAGATGCGGACTGGTTGCGGATACGCCCACCTTTGGTGCCCCTGAGTGCCGATCAGCAAAAGAAATTAATCACCGAATTGGAGCAAATTCACTTCTCCATGCCAGGTCTTTAAGGAATCAGTTGGATTTTTGCAAAATATAATGTTTACTAGCCACACCCTTTAACAAAACGTACTAGGAGATAACAAAAAAATGAAACTGTTTAAGATCCTTGCACTGACGCTCAGCCTAGGCTGCATCAGCGTTCAAGCGCAAAATATTTCAATTGCTACCGGCGGTACAGGCGGCGTGTATTACCCCATGGGCGGCGGTTTGGCGGCAGTATTGTCAAAGCACGTTTCTGGTATGTCGGCTACTGCCGAAGTAACCGGTGGCTCAGTTGACAACCTGAAGCTAATTGGTACAGGTAAACCCTATGTTGGCTTCTCGATGGCCGATGCTGCAAAAGACGCCATTTCAGGTGAAGACAAATTTAAGGGTAAGCCAATTGATCTGCGCACCCTATTGATTTTGTATCCAAACCAGATGCACGTTGCAACCGTGGAATCCACTGGCATTAAAACCATGCAAGACCTCAAAGGCAAGCGCGTTAGCACTGGCTCGCCCGGCAGCGCTACCGAAGTGATGGCCTTCCGTCTCTTAGAGGCAGCTGGCTTAGATCCAAACAAAGATGTGAAACGCGAGCGTTTGAGCGTTGCTGAGTCTGTCAATGCCGTTAAAGATCGTAAGATTGATGCGTTCTTTTGGGTTGGTGGTTTACCAACTGCAGCGGTCACCGATTTAGCCAACAGCCCTGGCATGAAAATTGTCATGGTAGACACTTCTGCAGAAGTGCCTGCAATGAACAAGAAATACGGTAACTTGTATTTCCCATCGACCATCTCAAAGCAAACCTATAGCGGCATGGCAAAAGACAATAACGTTGCTGCTGTTGCCAACGTTTTGGTTGTCAGTGCAGCCATGTCGGATGCCGAAGCCTACAAGATCGTCAAGGCTATATTTGATAATCAATTGGAGTTGGTTCGTTCGCATGCAGAGTATCG
>JBIIGG010000138.1:0-3901 GCA_044236575.1 Polynucleobacter sp.
AATGGGGTAAGCAGTATTTTTGGAGTCGCTGGTTTTCTAAAAGCAAGCCCATCACCCGTGCTGAGCTGGCGATGCTCACCAAGCAAGTGGCGATCTTGGTGCGCTCGGGCGTGCCGATTGAGGAGGCCTTGTCGGTGCTTGCCGATGAAAGCAGTCAAGCACACATCAAAGCCGTACTGCAGTCAGTGGTGGCAGAGCTGCGCGCCGGTTTACCGCTCTCTCGGGCAATTGCGACCCAAACTGAATCATTTGACCCTCTGTATCAAGGGGTGGTGGGTGCAGCCGAGCAGTCCGGAAAAATGGGCCAAGTCTTAACGCAGCTGGCTGAGTTTTTAGAAAAGCGCCAAGCCTTAAAACAAAAAGCCATGGGCGCCTTAGCCTACCCGGCAATGTTAACTGGCGTGGCCTTTTTGATCGTCCTGTTTTTGATGTTGTATGTGGTGCCGCAAATTGCACGGGTGTTTCAGAACACCAAACAGGATTTGCCCTTCTCCACTCAATTTGTTCTGGGTTTATCGCATTTTGTAGTGACCTGGGGTTGGTTGCTCGCCATCGCCATTGCGATTGCAATCTGGCTGGGTCGCCGTGCCTTGGCGAAAGAAGAGGTTCGGCTCAGGGCCGATCAGGTGCTACTCAATTTACCCTTAGTAGGCCCCTTACTATTGGGTTTTGAGACTGCCCGCTTTGCCAATACCATGGCGATGCTGGTTTCTGCCAATGTACCAATTTTGGCGGCACTGCATAGTGCACGGGATACCTTAGGCAATGCCGTACTGCGCGCAGCGATCGATTCCACTGAGGTACGCTTGCGTGAGGGTACGAGCTTAGCCCGCGCCTTAGGTAGCCAAGGGGTTTTTTCGCCGATTTTGATTCATTTGATTCGGTCGGGTGAAGCATCGGGTAAGCTGGGTGAAATGCTCAAGTATGGTGCCGAAAATGCCGAATTTGAGTCGGAGCAAAAAACGAAGATCGTGACGAGTTTATTGGAGCCCATGCTGATTTTGATCATGGGTCTCATGGTTTTAGGTATTGTGATGGCGGTGATGCAACCAATTCTGGAAATGAATTCAGGGGTGAGGTAAAAATGCAAATATTAATCATGATGGGCCCGCATAGCCGGGTTCGGGCACTGCAGATTTCAGTGGGGCAGCTTATTCTGGGCGGGCTAGCCTTTCTTGGATTGCTCTTTTTTATAACTTGGTCGATAAGCGGATTCACTAACCAGACTCGTAATGCCCTGTTTTCGATGGAACGCAATGCCTTTTTAGAAACCCGCTTTATTGCGCAGTCTGAAGGTGATTACGAAACCAAATTAATGGAATTACAGCTCCGCATGGATGAGGCGCAGCGCAACCTCAGCCAGCTGGATGATTTGCGTAACCAACTTCTGCGCACCCAAGGTGGTGGCGTAGTGGATTTAGGCAATCAAACCCAGTTTGGCCATGCTCAGGGTGGACCCATTCATCCTTCGACCGCTACGATTAATTTAGGCAATCAAGGTGAGCAGTACGGCGCCCGCTTAGATCGCACCGTACACGACTCGATCGCTTTGAGTGCCCGCGTCAATGCCATGCAAGCGGCATTAACCCATACCTGGGAAGGCAGTGGCCTGCCAACCGGCTTGCCTTTGCCGTCCTTTATTAAGCCATCAAGTGGCTTAGGCTATCGCATTGATCCGATATCCGGCCAACTGGCATGGCATGAGGGAACTGATTACCCAGCTGCTTACGGCACTCCGATTAAAGCGACAGGCGACGGTGTGGTCGTGCGTGCTGGGTGGGATACGGAGTATGGCAATGTGGTGGACATTAAGCACGCGAACAATATCATCACGCGCTATGCCCATGCTCAAGCACTGTTCGTGAAGGTGGGGGATGTGGTGCAGCAATCCCAAGTGATTGCCACCGTCGGCTCGACGGGTAGATCTACTGGACCGCATCTGCATTACGAAGTGATTCGCAACGGCCAGGCTCTGGTGAATCGCTAAGACAAATATGCGGACATGGTTCCATGCTGGCTTTTTTGAGCTGAAAAAAAGATGAATGTAACCTTACTTGAAAATTGGCCAAACTGGCTTATTTTTATTCTCTTCCCGGCAGCATCTTTGGCTTTAATGTTCGCCTTTACAGCTGCCTTGCGCTTGGCAGCAAAGCGCAGCCGTTTTTTTGAATTTGATGCAGAGGCCGTCAACACCACCATCCAAAATACCATGTCAGGCGCCTATGTTGTTTTAGGATTTGTATTGGTGCTCGTAATGTCAACGGCAAACGATATCGATGCCAATAATACAAAAGAGGCAAGCTATATTGAGAGTCTTGATCGACTGCTGCTCATGGAAGGCTCGGCAACAGCAAAAAGTGCCCGCCAATCCCTTCATGCTTATACCGCATCGATTGTAAATGCCGATTGGGATCGATTGGTTGATGGCGTCTATCGTCCAGAAACGCGAGCATTAGCAAATGCGCTTTTTAATCAGATTAACGCAATCCAGATCAGCAATGATCGGCAGCAGGCCATATTCTCTGAAATTATCCAGACTCAAAATAAAATCATCGAGTACCGCAATTTACGCATACTCAGCTCTCAAAGTAAGTTACCTGATCTTTTTTGGGCACTCAGTTTCTTGACCTTGTTGGGCGTCATTCTGGTTTCCGCTTTTCAGTTAACTGACGCTTCAAAAAAGCGGGCTGTAGCATTATCACTGCAGTTGACAGTATTGTCTTGGCTTTTTGCGGTGGTGATGATCTTAGACCTACCTTTTGTTGGTGAGCATAAAATCTCGCCAGTTGCATTCGAAAGGGCCCTGCATTTGATGCAATCTCACTAGCATGAAGATTGCGTTATCGAAAGTGCCTACAATGCGATGTCATTCGCTTTTCGTTATAAAGAAGCGTAAAGTGATAGTGCCATGAAGTCTATTGCTAGTATTGTTAATATGAAACTAAACCGCTTGCATCAATCCTTCTCTATTATTTGCGCTGCAATCCTGATTGCCGCTTGTTCTAGAAATTAGGTCAGTTCACAAAAGATAACATTCGAAGTAAGATGACTTTAATAACATTATAAAGTATCTTTTTTGCTTGGCATCAAATAGAATTTTTATATTAAATTCCAAGAAAAGCGTCAAAGTTAAATCTTATCTTCTTTTAATTCCTTATATTGCTACTACCATGAAATTTCTTGCTCTTATTTTCTCTGTATTTATTCTTGTTTCTTGCGGTGGCGGGGGAAGTACATCATCATCAACTACACCCATACAGTCAGCCTGTGTCTTAATAGATACAGACTACGATATTGATGACATGATGGCTATTCCCTTAGTGATCGGCAATAAATACGTTGCTGGCATTATTACTTCGGAGGGATATACGTTTCCAACGATGTCAGCATCTGCATTGCGTCAGCAAATTCCGCAAGCCGGGCAGAGAGATATTCCTATTATTGTGGGGGCAAGTAACTCTGTCGGCGGCCATCGCGAGATCAGCGAATGGCCCTGGATTCCATATTATCGCAATGCAATGAATCGCATTAATGATCTATTACCTGAGCCTGTAACAGAGGCTCCTGAAAATCCAAACTACGTTCAGGATGTGGTGAATGCCACTAGCTCTTGCGCCAACGTTAGTGTATTGGTCATAGGTACATTCTCCTCATTTGTAAATTACAGCCCAGCCATTAAGTCAAAAATAAGCAGTGTAATAATTATGGGAAGACCCCTGTATCCCTCACGCTTTAATAACGATGGATCTTTGAATTATTCATTTAACTGCGAGTATGACTTGGCAGCCTGTGAGGCGGCGTTTACTCAGCTACAAACATTAAATCCCGCTTGGGTTGATGTTCCAAGGCCACCGTCGAGTGATCCTCAGTACAGACCTTCTCGAGAGATGGTGAATGCCCT
>JBIIGG010000139.1:0-3868 GCA_044236575.1 Polynucleobacter sp.
TGAAATTGTTTGCAGATGAAATGATAGCCGAGATGCCCCCAAAGTCGCCAAAATCAAGCCCCAAAGCCATGCCCGCGAGCCCCGAGCTAGAGCACTTGCAGACCAGCCTGCCTGAGGGCCTGGATCCCGCCAAGTTTGTGCGCTTTCCAGACTCGCCTTTTGAGCTCTACCAGCCTTTTCCTCCCGCAGGGGATCAGCCGCAAGCCATTGATCTCTTGGTCGCGGGAATTGAGGATGGCCTGTCCTTTCAAACCCTATTGGGTGTTACAGGATCGGGCAAAACCTACACCATGGCCAATGTAATTGCGCGCATGGGTCGGCCTGCCATCGTCTTTGCGCCGAATAAAACCTTGGCTGCGCAGTTGTACAGCGAATTCCGGGAGTTTTTTCCGCGCAATGCAGTGGAGTACTTCGTGAGCTATTACGACTATTACCAGCCAGAAGCCTACGTGCCGCATCGCGATCTCTTTATTGAAAAGGATTCGGCCATCAACGAGCACATCGAACAGATGCGTTTGTCGGCTACGAAGAGTTTATTGGAGCGCCGTGACGTTGTGATTGTGGCGTCGGTCTCGGCGATTTACGGTATCGGTAATCCAGGCGATTACCACAGCATGGTGATGACTCTGCGACCTGGCGACAAGATGAGCCAGCGCGAGATTGTGACGCGCTTAATTGCGATGCAGTATGACCGCAATGAAATGGATTTTCAGCGGGGCGTATTTCGCGTGCGCGGTGACACCATCGATATTTTTCCTGCGGAACACAATGAGCTCGCGGTTCGGGTTGAGCTATTTGATGATGTGATTGAAAGCCTGCAATTTTTTGATCCCTTAACGGGCCGCATTAAACAAAAGATCCCACGCTTTACGGTTTACCCCAGTTCGCATTACGTCACCCCACGCGAAACTGTACTCAATGCCATTGAGACTATCAAAACTGAATTACGCGATCGCTTAGCTGAGTTTGTGAAGGACGGCAAGCTAGTAGAAGCCCAGCGCTTAGAGCAGCGGACGCGCTTTGATCTCGAAATGCTGAATGAATTGGGCTTTTGCAAAGGCATAGAAAACTATTCACGCCACCTATCGGGCGCAAAGCCGGGCGAGTCGCCTCCGACCTTAGTCGACTATCTACCTCAAGATGCCTTGATGTTCTTGGATGAGAGTCACGTGATGATTGGGCAGCTAAATGCCATGTACAACGGCGATCGATCGCGCAAACAGACCTTAGTCGACTTTGGCTTTCGTCTGCCATCGGCACTCGATAACCGGCCGCTGAAGTTTCCGGAGTTTGAAACCAAAATGCGGCAAGCCATTTTTGTTTCGGCTACGCCAGCTGACTATGAAGCCAGTAAAACAGGCCAGGTGGTTGAGCAAGTAGCGAGGCCAACGGGCCTCGTTGACCCGCAAATTCAGGTATTGCCCGCGAGTTCGCAAGTGGATGATTTGCTCAACCAAATTCATGAGCGTGTGAAGGTGCATGAGCGCGTCTTGGTTACCGTATTAACCAAACGCATGGCCGAACAACTCACGGACTTTTTATCCGACAACGGCGTTAAGGTGCGCTACGTGCATTCGGATATTGATACGGTAGAGCGCGTTGAAATCATCCGCGACTTACGGCTGGGCGCATTTGATGTCCTGGTTGGGATTAACTTGCTGCGAGAGGGTCTCGATATTCCCGAGGTGTCGTTGGTTGCTATTTTGGATGCCGATAAGGAAGGCTTTTTGCGCTCGGAACGCAGCCTGATTCAAACGATTGGTAGGGCGGCGCGCAATATGAATGGCAAGGCAATCTTGTACGCCGATCGCATTACCGATTCGATGCGCCGCGCCATTGACGAGACCGAACGCCGTCGCACCAAGCAAATTACCTTTAATACAGAGCACGGTATTGAGCCACGCGGGGTAACTAAGCGCATTAAAGATATCATTGATGGGGTTTACGACGTTAAAGAGAAGCGCTCCGAGTTTGTGGCCGCAGAAGAGCAGGCGCACTATGCTGGGCTAAGTGAGCGGGCGCTCTCGGCAGAAATCAAGCGTCTAGAGAAGCAAATGAACGCCGAGGCCAAGAATTTGGAGTTTGAAAAGGCAGCCGCGACCCGCGATCGCCTCACTAAGGTCAAAGAAATGGCCTTTGGAGCCTTATCTCAGGATGCCCTATAGCTAACGTGGTTAGTACCCGAGCAAATTAGTCGGGTATCTGTTATTCTTGACTATAACGGTTGGGTATTACCCGCCCGACTGTGCGCTGTCCATAACAATCCATTACCAAGGTGCCATATGAGACTTACAACAAAAGGTCGTTTTGCAGTAACCGCCATGATTGATTTGGCACTACGGGAAGCCCATGGCCCCGTAACCCTAGCCGGAATTAGCCAACGGCAACACATTTCACTCTCTTACCTTGAGCAGCTGTTCGGTAAGTTACGCCGCTTTAACATCGTTGAGAGTACGCGCGGCCCAGGCGGCGGTTATACCCTAGCGCGCAAGCCCGAAGAGGTTAGCGTGGCCGATATTATTGTTGCGGTGGACGAGCCCTTGGATGCAACCCAGTGTGGCGGTAAAGGCAATTGCCACGGCGATGATGAGCAACATGGTCGCTGCATGACGCACGATTTGTGGGCCAATCTCAACACCCGCATGGTGGAATACCTTGCATCGGTATCATTGCGTGATCTAGTGGCCCAGCAAGCTGGTCGAGGTCAAGTCATTCACGATTTACGCGAGCGAAAAGTCAAGGCTGAGCCGATAAAATTAATGAAAGCGGCCCCAGTGGCGCTTGCTAAAAAAGAGACTAGCGCAGCAGTCAAGCCCCACTTAGTTAATTCCGTTTTTAACCTTGCTCGGCAAAGTTAAGTTTCATTATTCGATTCACCACCAAAGACTTTATTTATGAACGCACCTGAAACCAAAGCCATCCAGCCAGTATCGCTGTTTAGCCCTAAGCATTTTCCAGTCTATATGGACTACTCTGCCACCACGCCGATTGACCCGCGGGTGGTCGACAAGATGATTCCGTATTTGCGCGAGCAGTTCGGTAATGCGGCATCACGCAGCCATGCCTTTGGCTGGGCTGCAGAAGAGGCAGTTGAGGAGGCGCGCAATGAGGTGGCGAAGTTGGTGCATGCCGATCCCCGCGAAATTGTCTGGACCAGCGGCGCAACTGAAAGTATTAATTTGGCGGTAAAGGGCGCGGCGCACTTTTATCAAGAAAAGGGCAAGCACCTCATCACCATTAAAACCGAGCACAAGGCAACCCTAGATACCTGCCGTGAACTCGAGCGGGAAGGGTTTGAAGTAACCTACCTGGACGTATTGCCCAATGGACTGATTGATTTTGACCAGTTGCAGGCAGCCATCCGCCCCGATACGATTTTGGTCTCAGTAATGTACGTCAATAACGAGATTGGCGTAATTCAAGATATTCCTCGCATTGGCGAGCTCACCCGCTCGAAGGGCATCATCCTGCACGTTGATGCAGCGCAAGCAACGGGCAAGATTGAAATTGACTTGGAAAAAATCAAAGTGGATTTGATGAGTTTTTCTGCACACAAATCCTATGGACCGAAAGGGATCGGCGCTTTATTTGTGCGCCGCAAGCCCCGCATCCGCATTGAAGCGCAAATTCATGGTGGTGGTCATGAGCGGGGTATGCGCTCGGGAACATTACCAGTGCATCAAATTGTCGGCATGGGCGAAGCGTTTAAATTTGCCCGCCTCGATATGATTGAAGAGAATAAGCGCATTCGTGCCTTGCGCGATCGTCTCTTAAGTGGCCTGCAGGATATCGAAGAGGTCTATGTCAATGGTGATATGGATCAACGCGTGGCACACAACCTCAACATTAGTTTTAATTACGTTGAAGG
>JBIIGG010000140.1:0-3839 GCA_044236575.1 Polynucleobacter sp.
GATGGCATTACCCGTGACTCGATTATTCAAATTGCCAAGGACTTGGGATTTGAGGTGCGTGAGAAACGCTTAACGCGCGATGAAGTCTATACCGCGGATGAAGCCTTCTTCACCGGCACCGCAGCTGAAGTAACGCCGATTCGCGAACTCGATGACCGCATGATTGGCGATGGCAAAAAAGGTCCCATTACCAAGCAAATTCAAGATGTATTTTTTGATACGGTGTACGGCAAGAATGACCGTTACAGTGATTGGCTCACCCCAGTCAAGTAAGACAGCACACGAAAGGATCCGTCATGAGTCAAGCACACACCGCAGCACAGACCTCCGTCATGGTGAATGGCGCTGATTTGCCTTTGCATTGCCCAACGAGTGATACGCCTAGCTGGAATTTACACCCCCGTGTTTTTTTAGACATCATCCACACCGGCCAAGCAAAGTGTCCGTACTGCGGCACCGAGTACCACTTGATTCCCGGCACGGAACCCCACGGCCATTAATCACCCCATCCCCGCATCCATCAACCGAGGCGGGGGCTTGCAAATGGATCGCATTCTTGTCATCGCCCCGAACTGGATCGGCGATGCCGTGATGTCACAGCCGCTGCTAGCGGCCATCAAAGCTTCCTATCCTCATGCAGTAATTGATGTTTTAGCCACACCTTGGGTGGCGCCGGTATACCGGGCCTGCAGCGAAGTAGCTGAATTAATTGAGGCTGACCTTCGGCATGGGCAATTGCAGTGGGGTATGCGGCGCGCACTCGCTACTCAGATTGAAAAGCGCAGCTACGCTAGCTGCTATGTTCTACCGAATAGCCTCAAGTCAGCCCTCATTCCTTGGCTGGCAAATATTCCAGTCCGCATTGGCTATCAAGGTGAGCTACGTCGTTTCTTGCTCACCGAGACCAAAGCCAATTCACCGAAAACGCAGCGCATCCCAATGGTGGAGCATTACGCCAATTTGTGCGCGCCATCCGACAATTCAGATGCGGCAATACGCCTACCGAAATTAAACCCAACTGCATCCGCACTGGAGGCGGGGCGCAGTCGATTACAGGCGGCCGGCATTCAAACGGATGCACTCGTTGTGCTCTGCCCCGGCGCAGAATACGGTCCCAGCAAACGCTGGCCTGCTGCCCATTTTGCAGGGCTTGCACAATCGATTTTGAACGCAAAGCCCACTGCTTCGGTAGTTTTATTAGGCAGCCCATCGGACCGTGCAATTGGCGATGCAATTATTTCTTCGGCAGCTTCTCAGGATCACATATTTAACTGGTGCGGAGCCACATCGCTGGATGAGGCCATCGCAATTATTAGCATGAGCAGTAATGTTGTCAGTAATGATTCTGGCCTGATGCACATCGCTGCCGCACTGCAGGTTCCCCAAGTGGCAATATTTGGTTCAAGTGACCCAAACCATACCCCACCCAATTCTGCAAAAGCCACCATCATCTCCTTGCATTTGCCATGCAGCCCTTGCCATCAACGCGAGTGTCCGCTCGGCCATTTAAACTGTTTAAATCAGATTAGTCCCGAACGCGTTTTTGCTGCACTTCAGTAAGCCTTATCGCACTGCTTTACTACTTAATCGCAAAGGAATTTAGTCATGCCCAACCTTGCCAGACTCTTTCATAATGCCGATGAAGTGGTGGATGCCTGGCGAGAAGCACTTAAGCGGCGCGATGTTACAACTGCTCTAGCACTATGGCTAGACGATGACTCCATTACCTGTGTCCTGCCCGAAGGCCAACGTCTGAGTGGTCATGCCGAGATTCGAGGCGGCTTAGAACGCTTGCTCGCTAATCAAGCTCTGTTTCTAGAGCCGATTGCATGCATCTCGCATTCGACCTTAGGTACAGCAATCTACGACACTACCGAGGCCGTTCATTTACGCGCCGATCAAGTGGAGTCGGCTTTCTTTCTCAATATCACCTTGGTTGTATTGCAAGACAGTCAAGGATGGCGTATTGCTCACATGCATGCCAGCCATTCCACTGATGTCAGCTCAAGTGCGCCCATTACACAGCACGGCTTACATTAAACGCGATGGATGAAAGTATTGCCCAGTCTTTAGTTAAGTGGCCCAGTGTGCCGCACTGTTTTGGCTGGCTTGCGCTCGATCGGCGCGGCGCTTGGCGTATGCGCGACGACTACGCTCAGGCCCATGGATTACCAGGCGATGTTATTAAGCACGCAGCACTTAATGCCTTCATTGCCCGCAATTACGCCAGTGATGCTGATGGGCGGTATTTTTTTCAGAATGGGCCGCAGCGCGTTTACGTTAATCTCGATGCGACGCCCTGGGTGGTGCGCATGATGCCTACCGGCAATATAGAACATCCTTGGCAATTTCAGACGCAGTGCGACAGCCTACTTACGCCCACTGCTGCCTTCATGGATAAAGCGGGGCATATTTTGATTGAAGGAAAGCTCACCCAAACCATTTGTACTGGAGCCGCCCCAAATCAATTCACTGAAATAGAACGCCTCAGCATTGCTTTACTGCATGACCATGACATCGAACTGTTCTCTGGACTTACTACTCTGGGTAATACCGCATGCGCACTGGAAGGAATTTGGCGGTGGCGTGACCAGAATTTAAAACTGGAACCCATTACCACTGCTGAACTGGAAAATCGATTCCAGTTTCAAGCCCGCCCACAGCCTTAAGCAATTGATGCGGGCTTAGCCGCCTCTGCTTTTGGCGTCCTCGCGCTGCTCTTCTTGGTACATTTTCTGAAACTCCCGTAGGCGCGCATCAATCGTTGAGCCTTGGTAATAATTGTTGCCCCCTGCTGCCCGAGCAATCCGCAACTGCTCAATTGCTGAAGGCCAAGCACCGGTGAGTGCAAATTTTTCCCCCATGGCGTAATGCCGTAAGGCGATGTTATTACTCTGGTTATACGCATCCGCTAGCAAAGTCCACCAAATGGTTTCATTAGGCTGCTGTTTGGTGCGGCTTCGAAGCCAAGCAATCGCTTCAGTGGTTTTGCCCAGCTTGAGCTCCGCCTGAATCATCGCCACTGCTGCCGCAAAGGATTCTGGGTAGGCGCGCAATGTCGCGTGCGCAATCTGCAGCGCTTCTTGGGATTTACCTTTGGCCAAAGCCAATTCGGATGCAGTGGTATCCAGCGAGACACTCTGGCGCAGTAAAGGTGAGCCGGGCGCTGCCGCGGCCTGCATCATCTGCCGGGTCTTTTGTAAATAGCCTTCAGCGATATCCACTTTTCCTTGGCGCTGCGCAACTAAAGCGAGTCCATAAAATCCTTCCATCTGTTTTATGGGAGAGGCTTGCTTACTAAAACTCTCAAAAATATTACGGGCATCAAACAAGCCGCTAGAGCCCTTTTGTTGATCGAGGCGAGCGCGTGCTTTGATTAAATAAAACTCCAATGAACTCGGTACAGTCTTGACGTTCACCATGCGTACCCGATCTTGCATATCGGCGATACGATCAATGGTGAGGGGATGGGTTCGCACGTAAGCTGGCACGCCACTGTCCATAATGCTGGTAGCTTTTTGTAAACGCTGAAAAAAAGCAGGCATGCCGTTGACGTCGTAACCACTGCCTTCCAAAATCAAAAAGCCAATGCGATCTGCTTCACGCTCGGCATCCCGTGAGTAAGCCAATTGATTCTGAACCGATAGAGCCTGACCACCGCGCATTAAACCGACTGCTGCCGACGGATTACTGGAAGCAGCTAAAGCACCCAATACCATACCGGCGATGGCAATCATGGTATTCATGGCCTGCTTGTCCATCGAGCGTGCAATATGCCGCTGCAGTACGTGGCCGATTTCGTGACCCATAACGGAGGCAACCTCAGACTCCGTTTCAGC
>JBIIGG010000022.1:0-13896 GCA_044236575.1 Polynucleobacter sp.
GTATTCGTTGCCATCACCCCAGCAGCCGTCATCGCAGGCACATCAAAATTGTTATACCCCACCGAAATATTGGCAACAATCTTCAGGCCTTTGGCGTGCGCCAGCGCTTTGGCATCAATGCGCTCACTGCCCGTTACCAATGCAGCACAAACCCCAGCCAGCTGCGAGGCAAGCGCTTCGGGGGTCATAACGACATCTGCCTGATTGGAGATGACATCAAAGGATTGTTCTAGCTCAGCCAGTGCTTCAGGGAAAATGGCTCTGGAGACAAGGATTTTGGGTTTTGAGGTGGTATTCATCCTTGGCACTTTACACCAAGCCAAATGGGTCTTTCTTGGAAAAAGAGGCAATTCGGCTAAAATGAGTGAGTACGCTGGTTGCTATGCCGCCCCCTGTTGGCTGCTCGCTTCTAGTCCTTTTAGCTATCCACCTCGTTCAATACCATGACCTACGTTGTTACTGAAGCCTGTATTCGCTGCAAATATACCGACTGTGTTGATGTTTGTCCGGTTGATTGCTTCCGCGAAGGGCCTAACTTTTTAGTGATTGATCCCGATGAATGCATCGATTGCGCTGTCTGTGTTCCAGAGTGCCCAGTCAATGCGATTTATGCAGAGGACGATGTGCCCGGTGATCAGCAAGCATTCATCAAAATGAATTTAGATCTGGCTCAGGGCTGGCCATCGATTACTAAATCCAAAGGCGCCCTTCCCGATGCAGACGAATGGAAAGACATTACCGCCAAACTAGACCAACTCGCCAAGTAAAGCGGATGTAATGGATTGCATTCAATCCAAGCGGAGCTACTGTGCAGGCAATTGAAACCGATGCTGTCATTATCGGCGCCGGCCCAATCGGTTTGTTTCAAGCATTTGAATTGGGTTTACTCGAAATTCAGGCGCACATCATTGATGCATTGCCGCAAGCCGGCGGCCAGTGTATGGCACTCTACCCCAATAAACCCATTTACGATATTCCAGGCATACCGGTTTGCACCGGGCGTGAGCTAGTCAATAGTCTCTTGCAGCAAATTGCCCCCTTTAATCCGCTGATGCACCTGAATCAAGCGGTGATGGAGTTACGGCAAGAAGACGATTCGCGTTTTTTTATTCGCACCACAGCAAACCAATCGTTTATCAGCAAAACCATTTTTATTGCGGCTGGCGTGGGGGCGTTTCAAGCCCGTAAGTTAGGACTCGATGGCATTGCTGCATTTGAGAACAAGCAACTTTTCTATCACGTAGAAGAGCCCGAGCAATTCAATCAGCGTACCATCGTCATTTGCGGTGGCGACGAAACTGCTGTGGAATGGGCGATTCATTTTGCATCCACTGCCAAGCACGTCACTCTAGTGCATCGCCGCAGTGAATTGAAGGCGGACAAGCACATCCTGGATCAATTTCATGATCTGTGTACGGCTGGAAAAATTACTTTTTGCGTTGGGCAAGCCACTGGCTACGCAAGTAAAGACGATCAGCTAACAGCACTGGAAGTCGAGGATGCTGATGGTCACAGCCAAACGATCCCGCTCGATGCCCTACTCGTCTTTTTTGGCCTCTCCCCCAAATTGGGGCCGATTACTGATTGGGGCCTTGCGCTTTCTCGCAAACAAATTGAGGTGGATACCGCCCGCTTTGAGAGCAGCATCCCAGGGATTTTTGCAGTCGGTGATATCAATACCTATCCCGGCAAGAAAAAACTGATTCTATCGGGCTTTCATGAGGCGGCATTGGCAGCGTTTGCCGCCGCCCAGGTGGTTTTTCCGGATCGGCCGGTGCAGTTGCAATACACCACGACATCCCCCAAATTGCAGCAATTGCTGGGCTTACAGAAGCCTGCGTAATATTGGGTTAATCTCTACCTATTCCCATTTGATCGAATACCTAAACGAATGCATCAATACCACGAACTTATGCAGCATGTCCTAAGCCAGGGCGTTAAAAAATCCGATCGAACCGGCACCGGCACCCTCTCGGTTTTTGGCCATCAAATGCGCTTTAATTTGGCCGATGGTTTCCCGATGGTGACGACGAAGAAGTTACACCTCAAATCCATCATTTATGAATTACTCTGGTTTCTGAATGGCAGCACAAATAATGATTGGTTAAAAGAGCGTGGCGTTTCGATTTGGAATGAATGGGCAGCCCCCGATGGTGAATTGGGTCCTATTTACGGTTACCAATGGCGTTCATGGCCCGCGCCCAATGGTCAGCACATCGACCAAATCAGTGAAGTCGTTAATAGCATCAAAAACAACCCTGACTCGCGCCGTCTGATTGTCTCGGCTTGGAATGTGGCGGACATACCGCGCATGGCTCTCGCCCCATGCCATGCTTTTTTCCAGTTCTATGTCGCCGATGGCAAATTATCGTGCCAGCTGTATCAGCGCAGCGCTGACATTTTCTTAGGAGTACCGTTCAACATTGCCAGTTACGCCCTACTGACGCACATGGTGGCGCAGCAGTGCGACTTAGAGCCGGGTGAGTTTATTTGGACGGGTGGCGATTGCCATCTCTATAGCAATCACCTCGAACAGGTCGAGTTGCAACTCTCGCGCAAGCCCTTCCCACTGCCACAGCTCAAGATCGGGCGTAAGCCTGCTTCACTCTTTGACTATGCCTTTGAAGACTTTGAAATTGTGGGTTATGAATGCCATCCCCACATCAAAGCACCCGTTGCCATTTAATTGATTCGGTTAACCATGACTCAACCTGCCATCTCCATGATTGTGGCCCGCGCCCGCGGCGATGTTATCGGACGCGACAATCAAATGCCCTGGAAAATATCGGCTGATCTGCAGTTTTTTAAACGGGTCACGATGGGCTACCCCGTCATCATGGGTCGCAAGACTTGGGAGTCGATTGGGCGACCCTTGCCGGGAAGGCGCAATATTGTGGTGAGCCGCAATCCGGATCTGCAACTCACTGGCGCGGAAGTGGCTAACTCCTTAGGCGATGCGCTGCAGCGATTGAGCGATCTGGAGCGGGTCTTTGTGATTGGCGGAGAACAGCTCTTTACTCAGGCTTTTGATTTAGCCGACCGCCTCTACATTACAGAAATTGATATTGAAGTTAACGGTGGGGACACCTTTTTTACGGTACCCCACCCTGAACAATGGCGCGAACTAGAGCGCACCCCCGCACACGAGGGTGACATTCAGTTTGACTTTGTTACCTTGGAGCGTAAGTCAAACTGAGATTGCCTTGCGATTAATTGCTACAGTTTTTTATTGAAGCTGTATTGCGCAAATGCCTGTTCAGCGACATTGAACCACTGCGCCTCCATATTACGAAAGCGCCGATAGTCCTCGTAAATTGCTTTAAATCGAGGGTTCTTTGCAGATTCTTCAGCGTATGCTTCTTGGGTTGCCGTAAAACACGCATCCAATATTTGCGTATTGAACTTGCGCAGCACTGCCCCGTTTTGCAGTAAACGCTGCAGTGCTGGGGGATTTAGTGCATCGTACTTCGCGCACATCTCGGTATGCGCCTGAAAGCAGGCGCCCTCCCACGCAGCTTGATATGCAGGGGGCAGTTCGTCCCACTTCTTTTTATTCACCAGAAAAGACAGTGATGCGCCACCCTCCCACCACGCAGGGTAGTAGTAGTTTTTGGCCACCTTCGCTAGCCCGAGTTTTTCATCGTCGTAAGGACCAACAAATTCGGCGGCGTCGATGGTTCCTTTTTCTAAGGCAGAGTAAATCTCGCCAGCAGGCAGCTGTTGCGGCACAACCCCTAACTTGGAAAGGATGTTGCCAGCAAATCCAGCAATCCGAAATTTAAGGCCCTTTAAATCGGCGACTGTTTTAATTTCTTTCCGAAACCAACCGCCCATTTGGGTTCCAGTTTGGCCGCCCATGAAGTTCACAATATTGTAGGAAGCATAGAGTTCGCGCATTAACTTCATGCCATTGCCATGGAGCATCCACGCATTTTGCTGGCGCGCAGTCATGCCAAACGGCGCTGCAGTATCAAAGATAAAGGCGCTGTCTTTGCCTAAGGAATAGTAGCCTGCGGTATGGCCTACCTCGACCGTGCCATTTTGCACTGCATCCAGTACTTGCAAGGGTGGGACGATTTCACCGGCAGCGAATACCTTGACATTGAACTTGCCATCGGTTGCTTTACGCAGCGCATTGGCAAAAATCTCGGATGTGCCATACAAATTATCCAGTGACTTCGGAAAGCTCGAGACTAAGCGCCAATTGAGGCTGGGTTGTGACTGCGCAATGGCCGGTGCCGCTAAAGTTGCACCGCCAACACCGGTTGCAATCGTTGCTTTTTTTAAAAATGATCTGCGTTCCACAAAGGCTCCCTTCTGGTGTTCGATGTATTGCGTAATCTAATCTGTATTTTTACTTTCCGCCAATGGTCATCGACCCAATCAGGATCGAGCCCACTTCTTTAGTGCCGCGAACCAAGGTATCACTACCAATCAGTTCAATGTTCATCAGCATGTCACGCAAGTTACCGGCAATGGTGATTTCTTCAACAGGGTACTGTATTTTCCCGCCTTCAACCCAGTAACCAAAAGCACCGCGAGAATAATCGCCGGTGACATAATTGACACCCTGCCCCATCAGTTCGGTAACGAGTAATCCCGTGCCCATTTCCTTCAGCAAGGCAGGTAAACCCCCTTTGGGCGTTCTTGAACTGCTTAGACTCAGGTGATGCGACCCCCCAGCATTACCGGTGGTTTTCATGCCAAGCTTGCGGGCAGAGTAAGTTGATAAAAAATAGCCTTCTAAAATCCCTTTTGACACCACGCTGCGTGCGCGGGTCTTAACGCCCTCTTCATCGAACGGCGAACTACCCGTAAGCCCTTTTAAGTGAGGGTTCTCAATTAAGTCGATATGCGTTGGCAATACAGGCTTGCCAAGGCTGTCTAACAAGAAACTCGAACGGCGATACAGAGCTCCCCCTGAAACTGCCTGCACTAAGGAGCCTAGCAAGCCAGCAGCCAGTGGTGCTTCAAAAATGACAGGGCAGCGGCGCGTACTGAGTGATTTGGCATTCAGGCGAGATAAGGCGCGCTGCGCTGCATAGCGACCAATATCCGCTGGTTTGGCCAGGTCTTGTGCCATGCGCGAACTGGAATACCAATCGTCGCGCTGCATGGCCGATTTCTTTTTACCACCACTGGCAATCGGCGCGCAGGAAATAAAATGCCGCGAATATGGATAACCGGCCATAAAGCCGTTACTCGTGCCCATCATAAAATGGGCATGGTGCGCCGACACCGAAGCACCGTCGCTATTCTTGATTTGCGGACTCACGGCAAATGCAGCAGCCTCTGCACGCTGAGCCAAGGCAATAGCCTCCTCTGATTCAATCATCCACGGATGAAAGAGGTCTAAATTCTTGGGCTTTTTTTCCAAGAGGTCTGGATCAGGCAGGCCAGCACAATCGTCTTCGGCGGTATGGCGCGCAATATGAAATGCAGCCTCCACGGTTTTGCGCAAGGAGTCCGGTGAAAAATCACTAGTGCTCGCATTGCCGCGGCGCTGACCAAGGTAGACGCTTAAACCAATTTGCTTATCTAGACTTTGCTCGATGGTTTCTACCGCCCCTTTTCGGACGGTTACCGAAAGGCCTTGACCCTCTGAAACCTCGACTGCCGCGTCAGAGGCGCCCAACTTATGTGCCTCGGAGAGCATAAATTCGACAATGACTTTGAATTGATTGGGGGTATATGTAAACATCCCTCAATGATAGCTAGAATAGAGCCATGAAGCATACAGAAATTCCCGAACGCAGCAATCCCGATGAGGTGCGGATTGGCCTGGTTTCGATCTCCGATCGAGCCAGTGCGGGCACCTACCAAGATGAAGGCATACCAGCCCTCAAAAACTGGCTTAGCCTCGCAATCACCTCCCCCCTCAGTACCCTTGAGCGTTTAATCCCAGACGATGCCGAGACCATTACCGAGACCCTGATTGAGCTTGTCGATGAGCTGGGTTGTGACCTGGTCCTCACTACCGGCGGAACCGGTCCTGGACGACGGGATGTCACGCCAGAGGCAACCTTAGAGGCGGGTACGCGAGAAATGCCTGGCTTTGGAGAGCAGATGCGACAAATTAGCCTGCGTTTTGTGCCGACCGCCATTTTGTCTAGGCAAGTTGCCGTATTGCGTGAAATTGAGGGACATACGGCACTCATTATCAATCTGCCTGGGCAGCCCAAATCGATCCGGGAAATTCTGGAAGGCTTGAAGGATGCCGATGGAAAAGTGCTTGCTGCTGGCATCTTTGCCTCTGTACCCTACTGCATTGATCTGATTGGCGGCCCCTACATTGAAGCTAATCCCGACATCATCTCGGTCTTTAGGCCGAAAAGCGCAATTAAGCCGCGTCCTTAATCTGCGGCAGTTGGTGGTGGCGTTGCAGTAACGCTGGGAATAAAAAAGGTACTGCGGTAATAGCGCAGCTCTTCAATCGATTCTTCGATATCGGCTAATGCGGTATGTGCCTGCTGTTTGACAAAGCCCTTCATGATCTCCGGTTGCCAGCGACGAGCCAACTCCTTAATGGTCGATACATCCACATTGCGGTAATGAAAATATGCTTCTAACTTGGGCATGTAACGCGCCATAAAACGACGGTCTTGGCAAATGGAATTCCCACACATCGGTGAAATGCCAGCCTTAACGTACTGCTTTAAAAAAGCGATACAAGCCTCCTCAACCTCACTTTCATTTAGCGTTGAGGCCTTCACCCGATCAATCAAACCCGATTTACTATGGGTACCTTTATTCCATGCATCCATGCCATCCAGTACAGCATCGTCTTGGTGAACCACCCAAACTGGGGCCGTGGCTATGGTATTGAGATTGGCATCGGTCACGATCAAGGCAATCTCTAGAATGCGATCGCTGTCTGGCTTTAATCCAGACATTTCCATATCCAACCAAATTAAATATTCGCCTGCAGAAATAATATTCTTTCAATTTAGATTAATAAAAGCTACTCATAGTACATAAGCCTGAACAACGATGATGCCCACTTTAAGCCATCATCCGAAATTAGATTTTTTCATCTCGTAACCAATACCACTTATACAAAATATGCTGGCCTATGCGCCTAAACGGCGCCAACAACGCAGATTTAATGACACCAAACAAATTGGGATACTCAAGCGGAGTCGAATAAATGGGCAAACTAAATACCGGGTTTCCAGCATCCTTGCCGGCAATCCGCTCTGCCAAGCGCTTCCCCGCCCAGGTTGAAAAAGACACGCCATTTCCGCCATATCCGAGGGCGTACCATACTGCGCGATCCGGATCGGGCCTCACAATTCGCGGCATCATGTCGTGACTGACATCGACCCATCCCCACCAGGAGTACTCAATTGGAATGTTAGCAATAGCCGGAAACTTTCGAGCAATGCCGTCGGTTAACAACTTCAGATGGGATGGGCCTTCGGCATCGCGACCGCTTACAGCACTCCGACTTCCAATTTGGAGGCGATTATCTTTTAACAAGCGGTAATAAAAACGTAGAGTGCGTGTGTCGGTAATAAATATATTGGATTTAAAGCCAGTTGCTTCAATTTCTTCTGGGCTAAGCGGCCTTGTCACTACGGAATTAGACAAGATGGGAAGAATTTTGTTTTTGAGAGTGCGCTCCACTTTTTGCTCAATATATCCCCCCGTACAAAAAGCCACACGCTTTGCGCGCACTATGCCCCCAGGAGTATGTAGGATATTTATTCCATTTTCAGTCTCCGATCGCAATACCGGAGAAGAGGTATGAATGCCTACGCCCAAGGCACGGGCTTGGCGCATTAAGCCAAAATTAAACTTCAGGGGATGAATGCCCACGCCCTCTTTTTCCAGTAGAGCTCCGTGCGCATCATGATCATCGCAATAGCGCTCTTTGATTTCTTCGGGCGAGAGAATCGCGTTATCGTATCCAAAAATAGTGCGGCGAACCTCAGCCTCCCGCCTCAAGTAATCCATTTTTTCCGGACGATGGGCGACATAAAGGTGTCCAGTATCGGTTGCCTCACAATCCAACTCTTGCGTTAGTCCTCTGAAATTCTCGAAGCCGAGTCGGATTTCCGCATCCAAACGCTTGGCTGTATCCATGCCCCATCGCTGAATCCACTGGGAACGACTTAAACGACCGCTCGCATTTTGGCCCTGCCCGCCATTCCGACTAGAGCAGCCCCAGGCCACTTGATTGGCCTCTAGGATCGTTGCCTTAATTCCATGTTCTTTTGCCAAATAAAGCGCGGTCGACAATCCGGTCGCCCCTGAACCAACAATGACGACATCGACCTCTACATCAGCCAAAACGGGTCCATCATCTTCGGGCGGATCACCGGCTGTAGCCACCCAGTAAGTCGGCGAATATGCTGTATTCGTTCCAATAGACTCGCCCGTAAGGGGGTCATACCTCGGATCGTATTCTCTTTTTTGGGGGCTGACGTGTTTGTGCATGGCTAAATCAGTTACGAAACTACTTGCTTACGAAAGACATTCTTTTTAAAAATTTTGCCATCTTTGAAGGTAAAGACATCAACACCATTTGCCTCAACTTTGACCCCCTTGAGATCAGTGCCACAAAAACGCCATTCCGATATGCCATTGTCTCCGAAGACAGTATGGCTTGCGTCAAGCCATTGCGCATCCGGAAACTGAATCCATGCAGATTCAAAGGCTTTTCTGACCTGCTCATGGCCCGTGAATCGATTTCCGTAAACATGACCACCTGCAGCCGTTTCAAAAATACAGTCGTCCGTCATAAACGACATCAATGCGTCAATATCATGCGCATTCCATGCGGCTGAAAAGTTTTCCAGGAATTTAATGTCGATTGTATTTTTCATGGTCTCCATTCATATAGTCAAAATACAGCTGTACTGCATGCCTCTAAGGGCTTTAAGGTCTGAGTTTAGCTCAAACTCACGACCGGGTTTTATATAAATTACAATCGAATGATGCTATTTACAACCACTTTCGTATTGTTTTTTATTTTGAGTTTTGGCGTGCGTCACTGGCTTGCCCAGCGGCAAATCCGCCATGTTGCCGCCCACCGTGAAACGGTGCCGGCGGAGTTTGCGCAGCAGGTCACTTTAAGCGAGCATCAAAAGGCTGCCGACTATACCATTGCCAAACTAAAACTGGGTTTACTCGAAAACGCCTTCAGCGCGGTTGTGCTCATCGGCTTTACCTTGCTAGGCGGCCTAGAGTATCTCAATCAAGCGCTAACCGATCTCATGGGTAATGGTATTGCCCAACAAATGGCATTGCTTTGCTCGATCTTTTTGATTTCGGGGATTTTAGATCTACCCTTCACCTGGCATAAGCAGTTCGGGATTGAGGCAGCATATGGATTTAATCGCATGACCCCAAAACTGTTTGTATTAGATATGGTTAAGGGTGTTGGTCTTGGCGCGGCCTTAGGCCTACCTCTGCTCTGGGTTGTACTTAGCTTAATGGCAAGTGCGGGTGGCCTCTGGTGGCTATGGGCTTGGGTGGTATGGACTGTATTTAATGCCTTGCTACTGTGGCTGTTTCCTACGTTTATTGCGCCCTTGTTCAATAAATTTAAAGCCTTGGAAGAGGGTCCGCTGAAAACCCAAATCGAGGGTCTGCTTCAGCGCTGCGACTTCGCTAGCCAGGGCTTATTTGTGATGGATGGCAGCAAACGCAGCGCCCATGGCAACGCCTACTTCACTGGCATCGGTAAAGCAAAGCGCATTGTCTTTTTTGATACCCTGATTGAGAAGCTTAATCCAGGTGAAGTAGAAGCAGTTCTGGCACACGAACTGGGTCATTACAAACGCAATCACATTCGCAAGCGTTTATTGGTTTCATTTGCGATGAGCTTTGTGATGCTCGCGCTACTGGGTTGGGTCAGTACGCAACCCTGGTTTTACATTGACCTAGGCGTCACGCCGAGCCTAGAGGGCCATAACGGCGGCTTAGCGCTAGCGCTCTTTATGCTGGTCTCACCGGTATTTGGTTTTTTCTTTACGCCCCTCAGTAGCCTTGCATCTCGCAAGCACGAATACGAAGCCGATGGTTTTGCGGCGGAGAAGGCATCGGCGAGTGATTTAATTTCGGCTCTCGTCAAACTGTATCAAGATAACGCGTCGACCCTTACTCCTGATCCGGTTTATACTGCGTTCTACAGTTCGCATCCGCCTGCGCCACTGCGCATCGCGAATCTGCAGCGCTTAAGTCAAGCCTAAACGGACTGCATGGAGCAATTTCGGGCCCTACTAACTGCATCCTATGGTCGGCATTACCTCGCCGAACGAATAGCAAATGATGGTTCGCATGGCGGGCCCTTCATTCAGGTCAGCACCCCTGCCAAGCAGCACGTTGGCGCGGTCGGCGACTATTTGCTTTTGGAAAGCACCTCACCCGATCAGGCGCGCATCATTCAAATTGAAGAGCGGCGTAATCTGCTTTACCGTTCAGATGCATTTAAAAGTAAATTAATTGCATCCAACGTTGATCAAATCTTAGTTGTGCTGGCAACCCAACCTGCATTCTCGCCCGACCTTCTTGGTCGTGCGGTCGTTGCTGCCGAGGCCCACGATATTGGGCTACACATCATTCTAAATAAATGCGATTTGCAGGATAGCCTACCCTTGGCGCGCAAACTCGTTGCGCCCTATGCACGCATGGGATACCCCGTAACCGAGGTCTCAGCTAAGTTCGATCCTGTGTCGATGGCATCCTTGCAATCCGCCTTGTGTGGAAAAGTATCGGTTTTAGTTGGTCAGTCTGGCATGGGCAAATCGACTTTACTGAATGCTTGGGTGCCGGATGCGGCCGCAGTGACGCAAGAGTATTCGGTTCGACTCGATACCGGAAAGCACACCACCACAGCATGCCGCTACTACGATTTACCAGACTGGGGACGTGATCAGCAAGGTCGATTGGGGGCGCTGATTGACTCACCTGGCTTTCAGGAGTTTGGATTGGCCCACCTATCGGTGAGTGAGCTGCAACATGCTTTTCGTGAGTTTAAAAGCGTATTAGGTCAATGCCGCTTTCATAACTGTGCGCACTTGACTGAACCTGACTGTGCGATTCGAGAGGCGGTTGATCAAAACCAGATTACTGCCGAACGGCTCAATTTATTTCGTCAGTTACGCTCGGATTCCAAGACTGCAGATGCACAGCTCCAAGGAATTACCCAAGCCAAAGAGCGATGGTCAACATCGCCAACAAAATCATGCAAAAAATAACGGTGCGCCACACGAGGCCAATGGCAGAGCGCATGGTGCGTTCGCTTGGCTCTAGTCCTACCTCATAAACTACCGATTCACCTGCCTCAGCCATGCGCAGGGCTTCGTCACTATCTGGCTCACTCAAAGGCTCACCCAGGCGCACGCCCAATGCACCACTTCCGGCTGCGAGGATCACTCCGTTTAACGAATCACTCCACTTTTGCGTCAGATAGCGCCAAGAGTACACCGCACCCTCAAAATTACCCACAATGGCAAATGTCATCGCCGTCATGCGCGCTGGGACCCAATCCAACACATAAAAGAAATGCCGTGCTGCCTGACTCAAATGAAAGTCGCCTAACTGCGTCCAGCGCTGAGATGCGGTATCCGCAAAGCGATACAGCACCACTCCAGCCGGGCCGATCGGCACCAAGAACCAAAAGAGCACCCCAAGAACATGGCGATGGGCGCCAGTAATGGCTTTTTCCAAAGCAAAGGAAATCACCTCGACCTCACTCAACCGGCTAGTGTCAAGCTCGGGCCCATACCACTGTGCCAAAGCCTCACGAGCGGCTGGCAAGTCATGGTTTTGAATCGCAATGTGAACGGCAGTAAACGAATGGCTAAATTGCCGAAAGCCAAAGAAGAGGTAGACGATGACTACGTTGAGTACGAATGCCAAAATGGGGTAGGTCAGCATGAATGCCACATGCAATAAAAAAATAATCACCGTAGGCAATATGAAGGCAATTAAGCAAGCCATGCGCGCGCCTACTGCAGATGCACCCTGCTCTTTTTTTGCGCCAAACTCCTTGGCAACCCAATCGAGCCAGCCGGAGCTCATCCGCCGAACCCAATGGCTGGCAGTTACTGGCCGATATTGTTCGGCAATGAGGGCGAGAAGGATGGAGAAAAAACTCATAATTTTAAGAAATGATATAGGTTTCTGAGCATGCCAGCCGTGGCGCCCCAAATAAAGCGGTCTTGGTAGGGCATGGCATAGAAACGGCGACGTTCTTCGCCGTTCATCCAAACCCGAACCTGATGGTTTGCCGGATCCATCAAAAAGGAGAGCGGGACGTCAAATACGTCAGCCACCTCAAACGCGTCAACTGGATAGTGGGGCTGCGGATCGACTAATGCCACCACCGGCGTAACGCGATACCCCGATACCGTCAGGTATTCCGGTAAGGTACCAATAATCTCCACGCGCCCGGACTCAAGGCCAATTTCTTCTTGGCTTTCGCGCAGCGCAGTAGCCCGTAAATCACTATCCCCCACATCCATGCGGCCACCCGGAAAGCTAATTTGGCCGGCATGGTCGTGCAAATGATCGGTGCGCTGGGTTAGTAGAATAGATAAGCCCTCGGGCTTTTTTAAAACCGGCACTAATACTGCCGCATCGGTTGTAAGCCCCTTAGCCGATCGCGTGCTAATAATGTCTGCAGCCAAGGCGTAGCGATTTTCATCGGTGATTTCAGGGGACCAGTCCAGCGTTTGCAAAAAACGGTTGCGCAAAGAGTCGGCCAACAAGGCATGCTCCGCAATGCGCGGATCCGCATCACAGCATCGCTCGATTGGCACAATCCGAGGATCAAATCGGGATGGAGATGCAATGTCGGAGGGCATGGTTTATTTTAGGGGATCAAGGAGAGTGATGCACTTAAGAAAAAAGGCGACCAAGGCCGCCTTTTCTTGTAAGCAGATTGGGGCTTACTCTGCAGCAGCTTGAGCGCTAGGTTTCACGCGCGCCTGCAACTTTTCTTTAATGCGAGCTGACTTGCCTGAACGATCACGCAAATAGTAGAGTTTGGCACGGCGTACATCGCCGCGACGCTTCACTTCAATACTGGCAATTAATGGTGAGTAAGTTTGGAAGGTACGCTCTACGCCCTCACCCGATGAAATCTTACGCACGATAAAGCTGGAGTTCAGTCCACGATTGCGTTTAGCAATCACTACGCCTTCGAATGCCTGGGTCCGCTTGCGTGTGCCCTCAACTACGTTAACACCCACAATCACGGTATCGCCAGGAGCAAAACTCGGAATCGTTTTGTTGGCGGTGAGACGAGCAATTTCTTCTTGCTCAATTTTTTCAATCAAATTCATTTTTTATCCTTAAACATCATGTCAGCGTTTATCCCGTTGCCAAGGCAATCGGACCAGACAGAGGATGCAGTTATTTCATTTTGTTTAGTTCAAAAGTATTTTTTATTTCAACAACAATAAAAAACGTTCATCCTCTGCACTAAGCAACCCATTCTTGCGCGCATCCTCAATGAGGTCTGGGCGCAGTTTTGATGTCAGCTTTAACGACTCTTGCCGACGCCAATCTACTATTTTAGCGTGATGTCCGCCTAAAAGCACGTCCGGCACGGGTATTTCTGCATATATTTCAGGGCGGGTATAGTGCGGATGGTCTAAAAGACCATTAATAAAGCTATCCTGGGTTGCAGAATCTTCATCACCGAGCACCCCTGGGATCAGCCTGATAACCGCATCCATCATCGTCATCGCAGGCAATTCACCACCAGAAACCACAAAATCCCCGATGGAAAGCTGTAAATCAACCCTCCGATCAATAAAACGTTGGTCTACTGCCTCGTATCTACCGCAAATTAGGGTTAAATTACCGTAACTGAGTATATCTTTCGCTATCTTTTGAGAAAAGCGTTCACCTTGGGGTGCGAGCAGGCAAATCGGGCCAGAT
>JBIIGG010000141.1:0-3789 GCA_044236575.1 Polynucleobacter sp.
GCCTGCTTACTTCCCGGACCTGTCCTGCCTAGACTGGACAGTCATCGACTGGAGAACACCATATGAGTCCCAAATCTCGGCTGTATACGCTTGTTCATGCATGGAAGAACAAGCCTTTTCATGAGCTACGGGATGTCCAAGGCACTCATGTGCCCAATCTAGCCCACGAAACCCAGGATGCCGGTAGCAATGCCAACTGGTCTAAACGCCAAACCGTCAGCTACGAACCTATTTTTAATGCGGCAGGCAATACCATGTCGGCCGCCTTGTTTAGGCCACTCCTCGGTGCCAGCGACTCCCAGGTATTGCGCTTCACCATGGAAGGACTCGATGCAGCCAGTTATTGGCATTGCTGCAACCGGCCCATTCAGATTCTCTTGCCGTTATCGCCCTGCGTGCTCGCCAATTCACAGCGCGTTGATGCTCTTTGCGACCTGATTTTAAATTCCAGATTACCCGTTGGCCTAGTTCACATTGGCATTACTGCTATACCAGGCGAAGCACTTCGAACCAATTGCAAAGAGGGCTTATTACGCCTACGTCGCATCGGCGTACTGCTGCATCTGATGAATGCCAACCCGCAGTCAATCCAGCCACAGTGGCTAGAAGAAATGAAATTCGACGGTATCCATTTTTCAATTCAGGAGCTGCGTAGTGACGATATTGCGCTAGCGAACCAACAAGCCCAATTACTCGATGCCCTTTCGATGGCAAGGGAGCTGGGCGCAATGCTGTACGCCAACGGCATCACCCTAATTAAAGACCTCGAAAACGCCAGGCTCTTGCCGGTGGATTTTTGCTACGGCGGACTCATGATGTCGCCCGTCAGTAGGCACCAAATTCTTCATATCAGCGACAGTCGAATTGCGAAAGCTATTTTTGCAGTGAAACCCCATGGAAGTACAAACCAGAACGGAGATAGGCAATGAAGAAAAGTGTCATGTTGGTAGACGATCACCCCGCCATGCTAATGGCTCTAAAAAGTATGTTGCAAGACCAATTGCTGTTTGAGGTAGTAGGCCAGTGCCGCAATGGAGAGGAGTGCTTACAAAGTGTGAAACAAATCAATCCTGATATTGTGATTCTCGATCTCGATATGCCTAAGACGGATGGATTTGATGTGATTCGCCGCATTAGTTTGACCTACCCCGATATCCGCTTGCTTGTTTTGTCCAGCCTAGATGAGCATGTTTACGGTGGACGCGTTCGCTCCCTCGGCGCGCATGGTTTCATCAATAAAACGGCTGGGGCCGATGTCATTTTGGCGGCCTGCGTGGCCATCTCCCAAGGCTATGCTTGCTTTTCGCACACCCGCAATGGCCATAGCTCGCTTAGCGATCAGGAGAAACTAGCCCTCATCTCCGACCGTGAATTGCAAGTCATGAAGTATTTGGGCAAAGGCAATAGCAATCAACACATTTCAGACCTATTGCATATCAGCAATAAAACCGTAGCAACCTACAAAACGCGCATCTTTGAAAAGCTGGGCATCAGTAACATTGCTGACCTCATTATGTTTTGCCGTAATAACCACATTATTGAGGGATGATGCCGGTACATTCATTTAGTAAATTTGCTTACGGTGCCGTACTGCTTTACTGCAGTACGGCTATTGCGCACCATATTGCACTCACCCCTTCAGAGCAAGCGTGGATCAAAGCAAAGCCGGTGGTGTATTTCAGTATTCATGAGCAACATGCGCCCTACCTTACACCCCTAGACAAGAGCGGGCAAGTTGGGGTTTACCAATCGCTCATTGACGCACTGAGCAAGCAAACGCAGCAGCAATACCAAGCGATTTGGCGCGCCACCGATGCAGACTTAGCCAAGCTACTTAGTAAGCAAACCATTGATTTTGTAATTGATCCGCCTCTATCCTGGGAGCAGCAAATGCAGGCAGGCATTTGGTCGGAGCCATTGTTTTGGGGTCATGCGGTGGTGGTAACGCGTAACGAGACCTTACTGGGTAGCCCCGTGATCGCTCCCAAAACGGCTTTTTTTGGAACAGCCTCGATTCACCGTGACCATCAATCCGTGGCCCATTTATTTGCCGCGCTCATGGAGCGCGAGTACGACGCAGTCGTGATGCCGATTCGGCTTGCCCGGTACGCCATGCATGCGAAATACCAAGCGCATTTAAAGCTCAATGGTTTATATGGTCGAGAGCCACTGGCATACCGCTGGTTGATAGGCCATCACGCCAAACCCCTGAAAGGCATTTTGGATAAAACCTTGCATGCGCTTGATCCGGTAGCATCGCGCGCCATCTTTTCCATCCCCGGTTTTGGTATCGAGCCAAGAGATGATTTGGGTGGCACTGATCTTGACTTTATGCACCAGCATCACACCCCATGGAAGCGTCATATTCTGTTTGGCTTTTTATGCGCCATGCTCTTGGGCGGATTTGCTTGGATTCTTCATTTGCAGCGCCATCGCAAACAACATGCGCTGCAGAATACCGCCCTGTTAATGCAAAAAGAGCATGCGGAGCGCGCCAATAATGCGAAATCCAATTTTTTAGCTGAAATGAGCCATGAAATCCGCACACCGATGAATGCCATTTTGGGGGTTCAAGAGTTATTACTCAAAAGTCCGCGCTTACCCGATAGCGAGAAGCCCTTGTTGCAGAGCGCCCATGCCTCAGCAGAGTCGCTCCTTGGTATGCTGAATCAAGTGCTCGATCTTTCCAAGATTGAGGCGGGCAAGCTCACCCTAACGCCTGAGCCCTGCTGCCTTAAAACCCTGGTTGAGGAAATTGATGCGGCTTTTTCGATCTTTGCATCCAATCGCCAATTGAGCATGCATACCCATCTAGACCTGCGCATTGCGGAGGTGCTGATGGTTGACTCCTTACGACTGCGTCAAGTTTTAAACAACATCCTGAGTAATGCCATTAAGTTTACGAATGCGGGATCGATTCATTTTTCGGTACGCATCTTGGCCGATGACCATGCGGCCCAGTTAATTGAGTTTCGCGTGATTGATACCGGCATTGGTATGAATCCTGCGGATATTGCCATTGCCCTTCAACCCTTTGAGCAAGTTCGAGCCCAACATCAACAGCATGCGGGCAATACCCCTCAAGGCACTGGGCTCGGTTTAACCATTAGCAGCCATTTGATTCGATCGATGGGTAGTCAACTGTATTTCGATAGTGAACCTGGAATGGGTAGCAATGTCCATTTTTCTGCTGCCTTCCCCAGAACAACCCAAGTGGCTTCTAATCGATTAATCACTGAGACAACCTTACATAGTGCCCAGCGCATGGAGCACCACGGTAAGCAAGTCTGCGCCTTAGTAGTTGAGGATCACCCTGCTAGCCGTCAAGTTCTATCTCTGCAATTAGAGGCGCTTGGAGCCAAGGTCGTTGTCTGTGAAAATGCCGGTCAAGCAATAACTCTCCTAAAGCAACGGCAGTTTCATGTCATGCTCACCGACCACTCCATGCCCGGCATGCATGGCGCTGATTTATCGCAATCGATCCGCGCCGATGGGTTTTCGGAGCTAATCATTATTGGTGTTACCGCCGACATCTATGTCCTGGACATTCGGCATCGCCTACTTGCTTCGGGCATGAATGCCGTTCTAATTAAGCCCCTTAACTTGGCCACCCTCGAAAATGAATTAGCACGCCACTTCACCATGGTAGAGGTGGAGCTTGATGCGGAAGAGGACACCATTGCGTTTCCGCAACTCGGCAAAGGCAGCTCCGATCAAAATCAAATCGGCAGACTAATCTTGCATGAAATCATGGAGGTGCACCACCAGGCGATTGCAGAGCTGTCTACT
>JBIIGG010000142.1:0-3778 GCA_044236575.1 Polynucleobacter sp.
CACCTCAATTTAATTCGGGATCTCTTATCGCGCATTAATTACGCTGGTAAAGATAAGAAAATCACAGTGCCGGATCAAGGCATCGCGTTTCGATGGAATGGCAAAGTGAGTACTTTAGAAAAGTAGAGTAAGGGCTCGACCTTTGCGCGGCGTGAAATCCGTTTAAACCACCACCGGCGGATGCGTTTTCTGAAAGTGGACCGCCGTACGCTTGAAGAGGTACAGCAGAAAGACAGCAGCAACCCCCAAGCTAATGCTATTGGCAGCCCAAAAACCACTGGCGCCTTGCAATGCCAATGGGACATTGCCGGTGATATTAAATCCCAGCATATAGCCGCCACCCAGCCCGACACCCCAAAGGGAGACCGCATAAATGAGCATGGGCCAAAAAGCAATGCGATAGGCGCGCAGAATAAATGCGGCGCTGACTTGAAGGGCGTCAAATATTTGATAGAAGGCTATAAATAAAAAGAGTGGAATAGCAAATTGCTTTACTTCTTCTGGGGGGTCGTATAAGTTGAGTAACTCTGTTCTGAAAAACCAGGCCGTGAGTCCAATGACGGCGCAGGCAGTGGTAGTAAAAAAGACCGAGGACCAGCCAATCTGCTCCGCCTTTGATTGTTGATCGGCACCAATCGATTGCGATACTAAGGTCATGGTTGCAATGGATAGGGATAAAGGGACCATGTAGATTACGGTACCAATATTGGCAACAATTTGATGTCCAGCCAAGGCTTCTGTGCCAAGGCGGGCAATAAAGAGCGACATAAATGTAAATGAAGTTACTTCGATGAGGTAACTAAAGCCAATTGGCATACCCAGTCTGAGCAAGACGCCGATGCGGTGAAAGTCAGGCCTGCTAAAGCGAGCAAATAGGGCAAAGGGCTTATAAAAACGCCCGGCGATCACAATCCACAAGGTAATCAGTAGCCAGAGCCAATTAATGATGACGGTCGCTACCGCACAGCCAGGGCCCCCCATGCCTTCAATACCAAAGGCACCATAGATAAATAAATAATTCAGTGGGAACTTAGCGGCCAAGCCGATCAATTGCACGATCGTAATGATCGTCGGTCTAGATACCGCATTGTGTAGGGCAATGAGCACGCGCATGGCCATACTGGCAGGCAATCCCAGCACCAAGATGTGCATGTATAAACTGGCTTTTGCGTGGATCTCCGGGCTGACTTGCGAAATGTCCAAAATCAAATCAGCATTCCAAAGAACCAATGCACCAAAGAGACTAAGTAGCACTGCAAGCCAGATGGCTTGGCGTACCTCTTCACCAATTTCATCATAGCGTTTCGCGCCAAACAGTTGACCTGCAATGGGAGCCAATGCGGAAACAACACCGGTAAGGCCAACATACACGCTAATGTAAATCGCTGAGGCCATAGCCAATGCTGCTAAATCATCGGCGGAATAACGCGCCGTCATGGCAGTATCGAGTACCCCAAAGGCAATCACGGCAAGCTGACCCACTAGGAGTGGGCCCGCCAACTTAAGTAATGCTGGAATATCCTCGCGTAAGCGAGAGAGCCTTAAAAGCATGGGAAATGGTGAATCAGCGACAAGAGGCCGACTGTAATGTTTGTGTTATTCAAGAGGCTATTTTACTGTGCCACTGTCAAAGATGCTGCTAGCAATCGTTAGTCCTTACTGGGAGGGACGTCAATGGCGGACAAGTATCTATATTCATGGCATAGATAGTTAAAGGATGAAAAAAGTAGACTGGCTTAGTAAATACAGTTACATTGCTTGAAAATTTTTTTTTAGGCATATTGAATGGAAAAGGCAAAAAAGTTAATTAGATTAAGTGTTCGAGAAGATGCTGCTGTCACTAAAGCTGCTATATCTGATCCGAATGCTAGGCCATTTACAAATAGACAATGGAATAAGGTGAAGCAGTTCTTAATTCGCGGTCGGGCCCAGCTTTTGAGAAAGAGCGCTAAAGACTAAATGTTGCATGTATACATGACCCATCAAGGGGTTAATTAATACAAGTTTGTGGCCTATTCCGGAGTAACGCGGTAAAGCCGCAAGCGCTCAGCGCGGTCTGCTGCGCGCCGGTCTTCCCATAGTAAGGTAATGGTTTTTTGATTAAGGCTAGCATAGGCCTTCGCTTCCAGCTGACTGTGGGTCAATACATAAGGGCAGCTGGCATCATCCCGCAAGGGGAGTTTTGTAAAGTAATTAAATGACGCTAGCTGTGCAGAGCCAATATTGCTGGTATCAATACAGCGTGCGTTCTTTGGGGCTGCTTGCACTAAACGTTCTGCTACAAAGCGGTAGGTTTTGGCGTAATTGATGGTGGGCAGCCAAAGGGTCATGAGCAGTACCCACATTAATACCGTACCTGATGCTGAAATAATTAAACAGCGCCAGATTACTTTGGGTGCCCGTGAAGTGCGCCAGCGGATCACCGCAATCCAAAGGCCAGTAATGCCAATGGCAATCACAAAGGCAGTCAAACTAAACTGCGCCTCATAGCCCGGTATGAATCGCGCTACGTTGGCTGCGGTGCTAGCCGGAAACCCCGTGATCTTTGCCAGCCAAATGACCCAAATGGCTAAACCAATCAGGGTGAAGCTCAGCATCGCTAGCCAATCAATAAAGCTAATCAGATTGCGCTTGAGAATCGGTAAGCTAAAAATAGCCAGAATCGCCATGGGCGGAATCAATACGATCAAATCATGTTCGTTGGCATCAATACGCAGTAGTACGTAGATGACTCCGCTGAGTATGAGGCCCAGCGGAATGCATAAATGCGGCGCGCGCCAAGACCCCGCACTTTTTTCGCGAGCCCAATGCACGATTGCGACGATGGCAAGCGGCCATACCGGCCAGGCATAGAGCCAGAAGTTCACGCCCAAAAATCCTAAGGATTCGGTAGAGGGTAGATTTTGCATTGGAGGTACCTGTAGCCATGCGTCCAATGCAATCGCACGCTGCGTTTCAGTCAGATCAAAAAGGAACCAAAGTAAGGGCCAGAGTACAAAACCAATGGCACCTAATATGACCGAGCTCAGTGACCAGCGGAAACGTAATCGCGCATTGCTGATAAATACGGCGCTTACGGTTGCCAATATAACGAGGATGGTAAGGTACAAATTACTGGAGAGTGCCAAGACTATGATGCCCAGACCCGTCCATGCACCGCCTTGCCATGGCTTATCAAGACCACGTACTGTGCCATAAAGCACTAAGCTGATGCCCATCAATTGAGCCATCATGGGCGTGGTTTCATGAGCGCGCTGTGCCAAGCCAACGCAGGCCAAGAATATCAGCAGAGCGCCATCTGCCAAGGTCATGCCATAGGCTTTGGATTGCGGTTGACCACCTACCGCTAGTGCCATCGGCTGCACTTCACGCCGGCGCCCCAATAAATAGGTTGTATACCAAATGGCAAGAGCTGCTGCAAAAAAACAGAGCGCCGAATAAAGTCGGCTGGCGTTCGCTAAGCCAATGAGGGGTCCAAACCATTCCATCAGCAAGCCACCGAGCCAGTAGGGCAGTGGTGCGCCGAGAGCAGCATCGCGCCCCGCTAAGTGAGGGACCAGCCAATCCTGAAGATTGCCTTGGTATAGCGTCCACATACCACCAAAGCCGATTGCATCCTCGTTCTTCCAAGGGTCTCGCTGGAATAAGCCAGCTAAACCATAGATGAGCGTTAGCGCAAAAATAACCGTGCGCGGAATCGAGGCGGTAGCGGCGGCGGTGAGTTTAACCATGCAAATGGTGCGATTGAAGTTGCATTTAGGCAGTATCGATTTCAGCT
>JBIIGG010000197.1:0-3775 GCA_044236575.1 Polynucleobacter sp.
TTTGCTGTTGAACGAATTAACCCATTGAAATTACATAGGCAGGTTTAAACATGGCCAATACCGCACAGGCACGCAAGCGCGCCAGGCAAGCAGTAAAACAGAACGAGCACAACTCCAGTTTGCGCTCGAAGCTTCGCACCTCCATTAAGGCTGTGCGCAAAGCAATCGATACCGGCGATAAAGCAGCCGCTGCGAAAGTATTTGTCGCTGCGCAAGCAACTATCGACAAAATTGCAGACAAGAAAATTGCACACAAAAATACCGCGGCTCGTCAAAAGTCCCGTTTGTCTGCAGCAATTAAGGCAATGGCAGCCTAAGACGTTTTAGTTTGTTTGGTAGTACCCAGCCATAGCCCGCTCCTTATTAGGGCGGGTTTTGCTTTTTAAGTATGGGTTTGTGATTTAGGTTCGAATTCGCACGCTTCCTCAATGGCCAAGTCATTGTCTTTAGCAAAATTGAGAACAAAGTCGAGGGCGCGTGGGTCGAGTTCATGCAGTCGGGTATCGATGACGACGCACTTGATCTGCGCTATTTGAACCGGCCTCACGTAAGGCGAAAAGGTAAAGCGCGGATCGGCATGATCGCCAGGCGGCCTAAATGAAGCCATGACCCCGCAGAGTCGCTCGGCCCAATCACTCGGCCGAAATGGCTTACCGGATGATGTAACGCCTTGGATAAACAGTTTTTTGTGTTTCAAATGGATGGGTATTTTGGTTGGGGCATTCGTACCGCGTTACCCTATAGCTTAACAGTGTGGATTGCATTAAATCGACCCATTGATAAAGGCATCGTGTTTTGAAAATGAGATCAGTACAAACTCCGCGGAGAGCCTCATGAATACCTCCTTAGCAAAGCCCCAAGTGCCGGGCCAACTAAAGCATTATCTGCAATTTACCGATCTGACGCGTAGCGAATACGATTACCTCTTCGCACGTTCCGCGTGGCTCAAGACTAAATTTAAGAGCTACGAAACCTGGCATCCCTTGCACGATCGCACCTTGGCGATGATTTTTGAAAAACAGTCGACCCGAACTCGCCTGTCATTTGAGGCGGGAATTCACCAACTGGGTGGTCATGCGGTTTATCTCAACACCCGCGATACCCAATTGGGTCGTGGCGAACCCGTCGAGGATGCTGCTCAAGTCATTTCCAGAATGACCGACATCATCATGATTCGTACTTTTGGCCAAGACATCATTGAGCGCTTTGCCGCAAAGTCACGGGTTCCAGTCATTAATGGCTTAACCAATGAATTTCATCCATGCCAAGTGCTAACCGACGTATTTACCTTTGTCGAGGCGCGTGGACCGATTCAGGGTAAAACGGTAGCCTGGGTTGGTGATGCGAACAATATGGCCTATACCTGGATTCAGGCGGCTGAAGTATTGGACTTTCAGGTACGCTTTTCTGCGCCCAATGGATATGCCCTCGATCCCGCACGCTTAAGTGCTGCGGCAGCCAAGCACCTGAGGGTTTGTAATAGCCCTGAGGACGCATGCAAGGATGCTGACATCGTGAGCACCGATGTTTGGACTAGCATGGGCTTTGAGGACGAAAATACCTCCAGAATGGCGGCATTTAAAAACTGGATGGTCTCCGATCAGTTGATGGCCTTGGCTAAGCCCAATGCACTCTTTATGCACTGCCTGCCTGCCCATCGTGGCGAGGAAGTAACTGCTTCGGTGATCGATGGTCCGCAAAGCGTGGTCTGGGAAGAGGCAGAAAATCGCTTGCATGTCCAAAAGGCATTAATGGAGTATCTCTTGTGCGGCCGCTTGGATTAATGCATTGCCGTCTCGCCATTCCTTTTTTAAAATAACACTTGAATCAAAATTTTACGTAAAGCGAACACCTACATCATGTCGGAAATTAAAAAAGCAGTTTTAGCGTACTCGGGTGGTTTAGATACCAGTGTGATCTTGAAGTGGTTGCAAGATACCTACCAGTGTGAAATCGTGACCTTTACTGCTGATCTGGGGCAGGGCGAAGAGCTGGAGCCCGCCCGCACCAAAGCCCTGCAATTTGGCATTAAGCCAGAAAATATCTTCATCGATGATTTACGTGAAGAGTTTGTGCGTGACTTCGTGTTTCCGATGTTCCGCGCCAATACCGTTTACGAAGGCGAGTATTTATTGGGCACTTCGATTGCCCGTCCTCTGATTGCGAAACGGCAAATTGAGATTGCGCGCCAAGTCAAAGCCGATTCGGTTTCACATGGTGCTACAGGCAAAGGTAACGACCAGGTTCGGTTTGAGCTGGGCTATTACGCACTTGAGCCAGGAATTAAAGTGATTGCGCCATGGCGTGAATGGGACTTGTTGTCCCGCGAAAAGCTCCTCGCTTATGCTGAAAAACACGGCATTCCGGTTGAGATGAAACACAAGCAAGGCGGCGCTCCTTATTCCATGGATGCCAACTTATTGCACATTAGTTTTGAAGGCCGCCATCTGGAGAATCCCAATGCGGAGGCAGAAGAGTCAATGTGGCGCTGGACGGTTTCCCCTGAGAACGCGCCCGATGCAGCAGAGATCATTGAAATTGAATTCCGCTCTGGAGATCCAATAGCGATTAATGGTAAAGCCATGAAACCCCATGAGCTCTTAGCTGAACTCAATACGCTCGGTGGGAAGCACGGCATTGGCCGCCTCGATTTAGTGGAAAACCGCTTTGTTGGCATGAAGAGCCGTGGCTGCTATGAAACGCCGGGCGGTACGATTTTGCTCAAAGCCCACCGCGGTATCGAGAGCATCACCCTCGATCGCGAAGTGGCGCATCTCAAAGACGATTTAATGCCACGCTACGCCAGTCTAATTTATAACGGCTATTGGTGGTCGCCAGAGCGCCTAGCGCTGCAGACTTTAATTGACCATACCCAAACCAGTGTCAACGGGGTAGTGCGCTTAAAGCTCTACAAAGGATCTGTCTCGGTGATTTCACGGGACTCTGCAAATACCTTGTTTGATCAAAACATTGCCACGTTTGATGACGATGGCGGCGCATACAACCAAGCCGATGCAGGTGGATTCATTAAGCTTAATGCCTTACGCATGCGCATTGCTGAAATTGCAAAACGCAAACGCGCCTCCAAGTAGTCAGTTAACCCTTTCCCTAAATACGTATTTAAATTCAGATAAAGAACACCACCATGCAATTCGATCACGTCTCCGTAGGAAAAAAAGCCAACGTTTACTTTGATGGGAAGTGCGTATCGCATACCGTTACGCTGGCTGACGGCACGCGTAAATCAGTGGGTGTCGTATTACCGAGCACCCTTCGGTTTGACTTGAGTACCCGCGAGATCATGGAAGTGGTTGATGGCACGGCCTATGTGAGCATCAACGGCGCATCTGAGCAAACCTTCGCTGCAGGCCAAAGTTGGGAGGTTGCCGCAGGGGGTTATTTTGTGATCCGTGCAGAATCACCCGTGCATTACGTTTGCCACTTCGACTAATTTATTGGCGCGGTAAGCCCTGGATCACGCTCCCAGGGCCAATTGCCCGCTGACTAAACCATTGCCGGTTCATCTCTAAGGCATAGCGAACGGGTGCCTTAGGGCAGTGATTATTCAAGGTCTCTGCCTGCATCTCTTCAATATTCACGATCTTGCCGTCGTCGGCTAAAAAGGCAATCGCTAAAGGTATCTTGGTGTTGCTCATCCAAAAGCAATGCGTGGCTTTTTGATCAAAGATAAACAGCATGCCCGAGTCGGTAGGCATGGAGGTGCGATTCATGAGTCCCACTTGCCGTGCTTGCGGCGTACTAGCTAGCTCAGCCT
>JBIIGG010000023.1:0-13770 GCA_044236575.1 Polynucleobacter sp.
CAAAAACACTGTGCATTTGGTATGAGTCGTTTAATCAACAGCTGGAGCAAGTTAATCAACTCGGCTTTGATGAGGCTTTCATTCGGCTCTGGAATTTTTACCTCATGTACTGCGCTGCCGGCTTTTCGGAGCGCAACATTGACGTAGTGCAATTCACCCTGGTTCACGATCACATTAGCGGAGATAGCTTACGCCCATGAAACAAATTGGCATGCAGGACTTTTCCGGAAAGCGTGTATGGGTGATTGGTGCCAGCAGCGGTATTGGGGAAGCCTGCGCAATCGCACTATTCGCAGCTGGCGCGTCAGTTGCGCTCTCTGGCCGTCGCCTGCAAAATCTTGAAGCTGTCGCAGGGCATGCTAAGCCGAATCAAAGTTTGATATTGCCCCTAGATGTGACGGAGCCCAAGGCAATTCAAGAGGCCTACCAAAAGCTCATTCAGGAATGGGGCCAGCTCGATCTGTTGCTGTTTGTTTCTGGGATTTACATACCACTGCGTGCCGATAACTTTGAGATGGGGTCGGCCGAAAAAACCATCAATGCTAATGTATTAGGACCGATGCGCGCCGTGGCTGCGGTCTTACCCAATATGCTAGAGCGGCATAGCGGTCATATCGCGATTGTGGGTAGCGTGGCTGGCTACAGCGGTCTGCCCAAGGCTTTAGCTTATGGCCCCAGTAAAGCGGCCATGATTAATTTTTGCGAAACCCTCTTTTATGACTTGCAGCCTAAAGGCATTGGGGTGCATATGATCTCTCCGGGCTTTGTAAAGACCGAGGCTACTGCGCAAAATGACTTTGAAATGCCCGCCTTAATTAGCTCTGAAGAGGCAGCCAAACACATTTTGGATGGCATACGGGAGGGTGAGTTTGATATCCATTTTCCAAAACGGTTTTCTGGATTCCTAAAGTTTTTACGCTTACTGCCCTATCCCATTTACTTCTGGATCTTACGGCGTTTCGTCAAAATTTAACAGTACTGCCTCATTTACTTGTAATTCTCTTTTCTGACTTTGTCGACCAAGTGATCCATCACTGCGATGGCTTTTGCACGTGTACCAGCAATCGAAGGTGAAGTAATGTACTTTCCTTGAATCGCAACGGTAGGAACCCCATCAATGCGGTAAGCATCGCCCAACTGTCGTGCGGCTCTTGCTTTTGAAACAACCGCAAATGAACGATATGCAGCCAAGAATGCATTGCGATCAACGCCCTGGCTTGCAACCCAGTCTGCGATGTCATTCTCATTGAGAAGACGCTTATTTTCCCTGTGCATGGCAAACATCACCTTGGAATTAAGATTGCTTCTGCCTAAGGCCTCGAGTGCATAAAACAACTGGCTGTGCGGCATCAACTCCTCACGAAAGGCAATTGGCACCTGACGAAAAACTACGTCTTTGGCTTGGCGCTTTTCCCATGCCATGATTTCGGGATCAAAATCAAAACAATGTGGGCAGCCATACCAAAAGAATTCGATGACTTCTACTTTACCTTTGGTATCGAGTGGTTGAGCGACCGGCAGAATACGATAATCAAATCCAGGCTCTATCTTTGCAGGGCCCTGAGCATGAGACAAGGGCATAAAAAAACTCAAGGCAAATAAGCTGCCCATCGCGAGTTTCATTAATCGAGAAAATGATTTCATGATTTGTTGACCTTAATGACGGCTGGCTTGATGCCCATGCCGGTTAACTTACTACGCACGATACCGCTGTCATCGACATTGGCAAAGGGACCAATCCGAACTCGCCAGACTAATTTTCCATCTACCAACCCTTCGCTAATTTGAGATTGCATGCCCTGCATGGCCAAACTGGCTTTTTGTGCATCGGCTTCGGATTGACTTGGAAAAGCGCCGGTTTGAACAAAAAAGATGACCTCTGTCTTGGCATCTGCCTTTGCGCTAGCCGCAGCATCCGCCACTGATTTACCGGCCGCAATGTCGGCAATTGGATCAGCGCTGCTGCTAGGGACGGCTGGAGACTTACCCTGTAGCGGTTTATTGAGATCAATTTGAGTTGCCGGTTTTTCTTCTTCGCTAACCTCGGCTTCCACTGGCGCAGCTGGTTTAATCGATATAGGAAGATTGGGGGCTTTCACTCCAGGCCGCTCTTGCGGCGGTGTTTTAGAAATATAGTAGGCCACTGCCAAGGCGAGACTAAGGCCAATCGCCAAACCAATCACTAAGCCCAAGATGGTGCCGCCAAATTCCCTATCGCTTTGGGCGATAAGCTGCATTGGAAGTATGGAGGGTCGATTGGCTTTTTTCATCATTTCCCTTATATTACATTTTTCTGGGCGCTGATACACCCAATAACGCCAGTCCATTTTCTATTACTTGTCGGGTTGCCGACAATAAAGCCAACCTAGCCAATTTTAGATTTACATCGTCCACTAAAACCCGGTCAGCATTATAAAAAGTATGAAAATCCCCTGCCAAATCCCGGAGATAAAACGCGACTGCATGCGGGGATAACTCGGTAGCAGCACTCGTTAGCATTTCAGGGTACTCGGCAAGGCGGCGTAGCAAATGATCAGAAGCCTTGCTATCTAAAAGGGAAAGATCGGCATTGAGTAAGTCTGCTTCGGTACCGCTCCATTGCTGCAAGATTGAGCAAATGCGCGCATGGGCGTATTGCACATAAAACACGGGGTTCTCATCATTCTGTTGCAATGCCAAATCCACATCAAAAACAAATTCCGTATCGGCTTTACGGGATATTAAGAAAAAGCGTACTGCATCACGTCCGCGTTGCAAGGCCAATTCGCGCTCTTTAACATTCATCGACTCTGAAACGCCGCCAGACCACTCGACTAAATCGCGAACGGTCACATAAGACCCGGCCCGTTTTGAAATCTTGACCTCTTGCCCATGCCGCATCACCGTCACCATCTTGTGCAGAACATAGTCGGGGTAATCGGCTGGAATAATCCAGCCGCGTTTTTGCGCAACCCCTTGTAAACCAGAGCGCACGCGGGCAATGGTGCCATGGTGATCGCTACCTTGAACATTAATTACTTTAGTGAAGCCTCGCTGCCACTTGCTCGCGTGGTAGGCCACATCAGGGACAAAATAGGTGTATGTGCCGTCGGACTTGCGCATGACGCGATCCTTGTCATCACCATCCTCTGTGGTCCTAAGCCACAATGCGCCATCGGCTTCATATGTTTTGCCTACCGATCCCAGGTCAGCGACGATCTGAGCCACACTGCCGTCGGTATACAAAGATGACTCGAGATAGTAACAATCGAACTGAACGCCAAACGTGCGTAAATCGATATCCTGCTCATTGCGAAGATAGGCAACTGCAAACTGCTGAATTGCTACCAAGTCATCAATTCCCTTACATTCAGGGGACGCCTTGTACGCCTCTGCAATCTCTGCAATGTAATCACCGTTGTAAGCCTGCTCTGGCCAGCTTGAATCACCCGGCTTGAGCCCGCTCAAGCGGGCATGCACGGACGCCGCTAAATTTGTAATCTGCACCCCAGCATCGTTGTAATAAAACTCCCGGTGCACTGCAATCCCTTGGGTATGCAACAGATTGGCGATGGCATCGCCAAGCGCCGCTTGTCGGCCATGGCCAACGTGCAAGGGGCCAGTTGGATTGGCCGAAACAAACTCCACCATTGCCCTGGGCGCTTCATCGCCTGAACGCTTACCGAATGCTTTTTTCTGATCCAGTATCGCTGTTACTACTTCGGTTTTGGCTTTATTGCTTAAGCGAAAATTTATAAATCCAGGGCCCGCAATCTCACTCGACGCAATCAGTTTTGCATAACTGGAGTCTGCTCCCAACGAATCCACAATGGCTTGAGCTAAATCACGGGGATTCATCTTCCATGCTTTAGCAATTTGCAATGCAATGTTGCAAGCGACATCGCCATGGTCCACTGATTTGGGCCGCTCAAGCCGTGGCTCAATCAGCGCATCCTGTGCAATACCGCGACTATCTGCAACCGCGTTCAGGGCAGCACGTAAAGATGCAATTAATTGGTTTTTGTGATTTAACAGCATAGAAGGTGAGTTTATCAGGCGTAGTGGCCGATTATGAATAGGGGCTGCTTAAAGGTGGTAAGCTAAATTATGATCTATCAATTTCACTCCAAAGCAGGCCCCGATGTCATCATGCTATCGGATTTGAGCCAACGTATTTTTGACATCCTTGAGCATCCCCTAGAGAAACGGGGCATTTTGGTCGCAGAGCGTTTGCCGGAGTTTATTGCTCGACTTGAATCTGCCATTGCGGCCGATGTAGCCTCCAAAAGTAGCATGCAAGATACCCCAGCAGACTCGGATGAGAAGAGGCCCACAGCCGATCGTCTAGGTCAGCGCGCCTTCCCCTTTCTAGAACTCATGAAACAGGCTAGTGCTGCAAATGAGCCCATCGTGTGGGGCACCTAAAGACAAGCCTTTGCTGTACTAAGGTAGTGGATTACTCCAAAGAGCTCGATAGGGACCGGCGCACCGTTTCAATTGATTCATCACGGCGCTTGGCCATATCCTCGACTTGATCGGCCGCTACCTTACCAACGTTGAAATACTGCGCATTGGGGTGCGCCAAATAAAATCCGCTCACACTGGATGCCGGATCCATCGCAAATGACTCCGTAAGGGTCATACCAATATCTTCAGCGCCAACGATGCGCAACATATCGCGCTTAACCTCATGAGCTGGGCAGGCTGGATAACCGGGCGCAGGCCGAATGCCGCGATATTGCTCATCAATCATGGCCTCATTCGTCAAAGACTCATCACTGGCATAGCCCCACAGATCAGTACGTACGCGGTGGTGCATGAGTTCAGCAAATGCCTCCGCCAAGCGATCTGCTAAGGCCTTAAGCATGATGGCGCTGTAGTCGTCATTTTTTGCCTGAAATTCAGCGACTTTCTTTTCAACGCCGTGTCCGGTAGTCACGGCAAAACAGCCAACATAATCTGCCACCCCCGAATCGCGCGGCGCAACGTAGTCTGCTAAGCAACGGTTAGGGCGCTTAAATCCGTCTACGACCGGCCGCTCCGACTGCTGGCGCAGGTTGTGCCAAACAAATAGAGGATGCTCGCGCTTCTCATCGCTATACAACAAAATGTCATCGCCAAGGGTGTTGGCAGGATAAAACGCGACTACGCCATCCGCTTGAAGCCACTGCCCCTTTACGAGCTTCTCTAATAGCGCCTGGGCATCAGCGAACACTTTTTTCGCCTCAACGCCAACCACCTCATCTTCCAGGATAGCCGGGAACTTACCCGCTAAATCCCATGTTTGAAAAAACGGAGTCCAGTCAATGAACTTTGCAATCTCGCTCAGGGCAAAGTTTTTGAAGACGCGGCGACCAATGAATTTCGGCTTCTCTGGCGTATAGGTACTCCAATCGATTTTCTCTCGATTCTGGCGTGCCGCTTCCAGTGAAATGGTTGGGGCTACCTTACGGTTGGCGTGCTGTAAGCGTATACGCTCATAGTCATCGCGCAAGTCTTGAATAAACTTACTGGCACTCTCATCCGATAGCAGGCTCGATGCAACTGAGACGGAGCGTGACGCATCCGGCACATAGACGACCGGGCCGTCATAGTGCGGCGCAATTTTGACTGCAGTATGAACGCGGGATGTAGTTGCCCCGCCAATCATCAAGGGCAATTGCTGATCACGGAAATACGGATCGCGCTGCATTTCTTGGGCAACGTAGGTCATCTCTTCGAGGGACGGGGTAATCAAACCAGACAGTCCAACGATATCGGCCTTCTCTTCTTTGGCTATTTTTAGAATCTCAGCGCAAGGCACCATCACGCCCATATTGACTACTTCAAAGTTATTGCATTGGAGAACAACGGTCACGATGTTTTTGCCAATGTCATGGACATCGCCCTTTACAGTTGCCATCACAATCTTGCCCTTGGCTTTGGCTTCACCACCAGCAGCAACGTGCAAGCGCTTCTCTTCTTCAATATAGGGAATGAGGTGTGCTACTGCCTGCTTCATCACGCGCGCACTTTTTACGACTTGCGGCAAAAACATTTTGCCTTCACCAAACAAATCGCCGACCACATTCATGCCGTCCATTAAGGGGCCTTCAATCACTTCAATTGGCCGGCCGCCGGAACCCATGATGTCAGCACGCAACTCTTCTGTATCGTCCAAAATAAAGTTGGTAATGCCATGGACCAAGGCATGCGTTAAGCGATCGCGCACTGGCGCTTCACGCCATACTAGATTCTCGACTTGCTTAATGCCATCACCTTTAAACTGATCTGCAATCGCCAGTAAGCGCTCGGTCGGAGTTTGGCCATCCTTTTCCTTAAAGCGGTTAAGTACGATGTCTTCCACCCGCTCACGCAATTCTGGGTCTAAGTCGGCATAGACACCAAGTTGACCGGCATTGACGATGCCCATATCCATGCCTGCCTGAATCGCGTGGTACAAAAAGACCGTATGAATAGCTTCCCGCACACGATCATTGCCACGAAATGAAAAGCTCACATTGGAAACGCCGCCACTGACTTTCGCGCCCGGTAGATTTTCTTTAATCCAGCGCGTGGCGTTTATAAAATCAACCGCATAGTTATCGTGCTCTTCAATCCCGGTTGCAATCGCAAAAATATTGGGATCAAAAATAATGTCTTCTGGAGGAAATCCAATTTCCTCAACCAAAATTTGATACGAGCGCTGGCAAATTTCTGTTTTGCGTTTATAGGTGTCAGCCTGCCCCTTTTCATCAAAGGCCATGACCACCGTAGCAGCGCCATAGCGACGGATCAGCTTGGCTTGATGCCGAAATGCGTCTTCGCCTTCTTTTAAAGAAATTGAATTGACGATGGGCTTGCCTTGGACGCACTTCAAACCAGCCTCGATGATGCTCCACTTAGATGAGTCGATCATGATGGGCACACGGGCAATATCCGGCTCAGATGCAATCAGATTCAGAAAGCGCACCATAGCCGCCTCTGAATCGAGCATGGCCTCATCCATATTGATGTCAATAATCTGCGCGCCACTTTCAACTTGCTGCCGTGCTACGGCCAGGGCTTCATCAAATTGATTATTCAATATCATCCGCGAGAAGGCTTTGGATCCCGTCACGTTCGTACGTTCGCCAATATTGACGAACCCCACTACTGGGCTGATGTTGTACGACTCGAGTCCAGACAGGCGCATTGGGGCAATCACGCGTTTGCTCATTCCGCTACCTCCGCTTGGGGCTCACGGTAAAAGATTCTGGGCTTACGCTTCGCAACTGCATTGGTAATTGCACGAATGTGATCGGGCGTAGTTCCACAGCAGCCGCCCACCAAATTGACTAATCCGTCTTTAGCAAAGCCATCCACCAGCGCAGAAGTAATTTCGGGCGTCTCATCAAAGCCGGTATCGCTCATGGGGTTTGGCAGACCTGCATTGGGGTAACACGAGACCGCGGTATTGCAGATGCGGGCTAGCTCAGCAATATAGGGGCGCATTAACGCTGCTCCGAGCGCGCAATTCAAGCCAAATGTGAGTGGCTTGATATGGCGTAAGCTATTCCAAAACGCTTCTACTGTTTGTCCAGACAAAATACGTCCAGATGCATCGGTCACCGTTCCAGAAACCATGACCGGTAACTTAACGCCGGTGTCCTCAAAAAATTCATCGAGGGCAAACATCGCGGCTTTGGCATTTAAGGTATCAAAAATGGTTTCGACTAAAAAAAGGTCTACCCCACCGGCGTACAAACCTTCAATTTGCTCGCGGTAGGTATCACGTAGGGCATCAAAGCTAATGTTGCGTGCGCCTGGGTCATTGACGTCTGGCGAGATACTGGCGGTCTTTGGGGTAGGCCCAATGGCACCGGCCACAAAACGCGGTTTTTCAGGTGTGCTGAATTTGGCACAAGCATCATGCGCCAAACGAGCAGCAGCTTCATTCATCTCGCGAGCTAAGCCCGGCATTTTGTAGTCCTCTTGCGCTACCGAAGTCGCGCCAAAGGTATTGGTCTCGATAATGTCCGCGCCCGCATCCAAATAGTCTTCATGGATTTTTTGGATAATGTGGGGCTGCGTTAACACCAAGAGCTCATTGTTCCCCTTCAGATCGCCCGGATGATCAGCAAAACGGGTATTACCTGGCAGACCACGGTAATCGGCTTCACTTAACTTATATTGCTGAATCATTGTTCCCATGGCGCCGTCCAAGATCAGGATGCGGTCGTTTAGCAGCGCTGGTAATTCGCTGCCGCGGGTAAATACCAAATTAGAACCGGTTGATTGCATTGTTTAAATAGAGGGGTTAATCTTAGTAACCCACTATTCTAATGACTTTATCGGCATCAAGCCGACTTGGAGGCCGTATGTTTGGAACCATTCCTGAATTCAATCAAAGTATGGAAATGCTCAAAACCATGTGGGGGCAAGGGGTTGCTGCCGGCCAAAATCCAGGGCAGTTTCCGTTTGCGTCCGAGCCATCTAAGGGCCCTGCTGGATTTGCTGGCTTTCCAGGGGTGGATATTGATGAGCTTGAAAAGCGGATTAAGGACTTAAAAAGCGTTGAAAACTGGCTTTCCATGAACCACAACATTCTGAAAACGACGATTCAGGGCCTCGAGGTCCAGCATGCAACCCTATTGGCACTGAAGTCCTTTGGGGAGGCCATGACACCAAAGTCCGACGAAAGTGCTGATTCCAGCAAAAAAACCAGTGCAACTAAACCGCGCAAAACATCCACACCCCGTCGGAAGAAAGCTCGCGGCGCAACTTTCCTTGACGCCACAGGTGATTGAGGTGCGCAATCGCCTCGCCCATTGCAAAACTCATTTGGTGGGTATCCAGGCTGCGTTTAAATAGCACCGGAACAATATCGCGGGCATGGTGGGGCGCCTGACACGCGCCCATTGTTTCAGCCAAGCGATCGACGTGGTGGTCTTGTAATTGCTTGATGCGGTGGTGCAAGCCCTTAAAGGGTTTGCCATGCGAGGGCAGCACCACGGTATCTTTTGGCAGCGTTGTGTACTTTAGTAAGGAATCCAAATACAGGCCGAGCGGATCGGCGTCCGGCTCGGCATCGTAGACGCTCACATTGGTCGAGATACGCGGCAGCACCATATCCCCTGAAATGAAACACCCTAACTCTGCGCAATAGAGGCTAGCATGTTCGGGGGCGTGGCCATAGCCCATGATGACCTGCCATTGATGTCCGCCCATCTCAATCTGCTCGCCCTCCATGATGCGGCGGTAGCGCTTTGGTACACCAGGCACCATGCGCTTGTAATAGTCTGCTCGGCCACGGAGTTTCTCTAGATCATCGCTGCTAGAAAGGCCATGCCGTTGAAAATGGTCTGCAGCGCCCCCGCTTCCAGGAGTGGCGCCAATGGCAGCGCCGCCTTGATCATGACTGAGCCACTGTGCAGTGAGGTAGTCCGACATCGACATCCATAAAGGGGCTTGCCAGCGTTCACAAAGCCATTGCGCTAGACCAACGTGATCGGGGTGCATATGGGTCACAATCACCCGCAACACCGGCAATCCTTCCAGCTGGGTTCGCTCTATCTCCTCCCAAATGGCGCGGGTCTCGTCATTTGCAATGCCGCAGTCAACAATAGTCCAGCCCGCCCTACCATTAAAGTCATCCCGAATTAACCAGAGATTGATATGATCTAAAGCGAAGGGGAGCGGCATTCTGATCCAACGTACTCCGGGTAGCAGTTCCAATGGAACGGCTTTCTCAGGCAATTGATCGCCCCAGGGGTATTGAATTGAATTCAGGTCAGCTGCGTTTGTAATCGGTGGCGTTTTCATTGCTTACTTGGTTTTATAAAAGGATAGTTCAGTGGTCAAATCGCCTTGCGTCAATTGGTGCGAAATGCATCCGCAGACCGGTTATTGCCTTGGTTGCTTTCGCACGCTGGATGAAATCGCACGCTGGTCCTCTTTATCGGACGACGAACAAGCTACGATTAATCTTCAGCTCCCGCTACGTCAAACATCGCAAGGCAATGATCCATCGTGAAGCCCATTGCCTTAACGATTCACGTCCACAATCACCCGGCCCCGAACATTGCCTTTCATTAAAGCATCGGCATACTGAATTGCTTCACCCAAACTAATTTCTTGGGAAATCGCATCCAAGGTCTTGAGATCGACGAGTGCACTCAGCTGTTCATACGCCGCAATGCGCTTGGCTTTAGGCACGGTCACGCTATTGATGCCATAGAGGGTCACGCCACGCAAGATGAAGGGCGCTACGGTGCCTGGAAAATCCATGCCTTGCGCAAGGCCGCAAGCAGCTACCGCACCTTCACTCTTGGTTGCTGCACAGGCATTAACCAAGGTATGACTGCCTACGCTATCCACCACAGCAGCCCAGCGTTCACGCGCCAATGGTTTACCTGGCTCCGATAAGCTGCTCCGGTCAATCACTTCTGCAGCGCCCAAAGACCGAAGGTACTCCGCCTCTTGGGGGCGGCCGCTACTAGCAACCACCGTAAAACCAAGCTTGCTCAGCAGGGCAATTGCAAAACTACCAACACCGCCAGCAGCGCCAGTAACCAGCACTTCACCGTCAGCCGGCTTCACGCCGTGCTTTTGCAATGCCATGACACACAGCATGGCGGTATATCCAGCAGTTCCAATCGCTAAGGCCTGTTTGGCAGTAAAGCCCTTAGGCAATGGAATCAGCCAATCTGCCTTTACCCTGGCCTGCTGGGCTAAACCACCCCAGTGGCCCTCGCCTACGCCCCAGCCGTTGAGCAAAACGGCATCGCCCACCTTAAATTCAGGCGACGTACTTTCCAGCACCTCCCCTGCAAAATCGATCCCAGGCACCATTGGAAAGCTTCTAACCACCGGGCCTTTACCTGTGATTGCCAAGCCATCTTTGTAATTGAGCGTCGAATAGTGCACTCGAACACGCACATCCCCTGCTGGAAGTGCTGATTCCTCAAGCTGGTCCAGCTCCGCACGGTAGCCTTTGTCGTCTTTATTTATAACAATTGCCTTAAACATCGTTTTCCTTTCAATACAGCGCTAAACCGCTAATTTTCACCCCAAGGCCGTAAACCGTTTATCCTAACAAGCATTACGAATTATGGAGTGTTCCATGAAAAAAATTCTACTCCCTCTTGGGCTGATTACCCTCGTTATAGCCGGCTGCTCATCCACTGACATCAAGATGTCGATGGGGAACATGCGCCTAATTCAGTCTTCTGCCGCCCCGCAAGACGTGATGAATTTTGCTACGAAAGCCTGTCAGTCTGACTTTTATATGGGCGCCAGCTTCATCTCCAAAGCATCGAATGAATACCGTTTTAAATGCGTTCGCGCTGAAGAAAACGAAATATTGACACCTATTCCTGGCACCAGCATTACTCCAACTAAATAAGTTTAAAGATAAAGCCCTTCATGAGCTCTGCTTCACCTACCGAATTACGTAAAGCATTGTCTAGCTTCGCTACGGGCGTAACGGTCATCACCGGCATTGGAAATAATGGTCAGGCAGTTGGTGTCACGATTAGCTCATTTAATACCGTTTCTTTAGATCCGCCCCTCGTACTTTGGAGTCTGTCTGAGCGTTCCGTATTGATGGATGCCTTTGCGGTCGGAAAAAAACAGTTGATTCATGTTTTAGAGCGCTCGCAAGAAGACATCGCCATGCGCTTTGCCAAAAGTACTGGCGATCAATTTGCGGGGGTCGATCTTGTAGCCACCCCCTCCGGTCTAGCAACGCTAGCGGATTGTGTCGCCTACTTTGAGTGCGAAACCATCGCCGTTCATCCGGGCGGTGATCACCGCATTATTATTGCGCGCATCCTGAATATGCAACACCATGAAGAGCGTGATCCACTGGTATTTTCTCGCAGTCAATTTATGGGCCTCCGCTTGCCTGAGCGCGCCCCAATCGAATAAAGGTTTTTTATGATGCGTCTTTGGGGTAGGGCCAGCTCAATCAATGTCCAAAAAATTCTATGGTGCCTGCATGAGCTTGGACTTAAAGAAGGCTCAGACTATGAACGCATTGATGCTGGCCTGCAATTTGGCGTCGTCAATACCCCTGAATTCTTAGCATTAAACCCTAATGGTTTAGTGCCAACGCTACAAGATGAATCCTTCGTACTGTGGGAATCCAATTCCATCCTGCGCTACCTCGCTCGCAAGTATGACCAGAACGGTCGCTATCCGGCTGACATTAATAGCCAAGCCTCTGCTGACAAGTGGCTAGATTGGCAACTCACTACGTTCTGGCCAGCCATGCGGCCAGCATTTTTAGGTCTGACGCGGACCCCTGAAAATGAACGGAACTATGATTTGATTCGCAAAAACTATGAGGCGGCTAGCGGCCTACTGAAGATCCTCAATCAAGCCCTAGAGTCCCATTTGTATTGCACTGGTAATCGCTTTAGTCTCGCCGATATTGCCTTAGGTCTTTGCGTCAATCGCTGGATCATGCTGGCCGAGAAGTTTCCTGAGCGAGTAGGTGAGCGCACCGTATATCCAGGGATTGAGGCGTGGATGAAGCGTTTAGAGACTGAAACCGCCTACCTCACGGTAGCCTAAACTCAGGGCAGCACGCCCTATGCTTGCTTGAATTTCTTGGCTTGGTGATCGGCGCCAATAAAGAGGTACATCGCCGGCACCACAAACAAGGTAAATAAAGTACCAATCGAGAGGCCGGTAAAGATCACGATGCCCATGGATTGACGGCCTGCCGCACCGGCGCCAGATGCAATCACCAAGGGGATCACGCCCAAGACCATCGCTGCCGTAGTCATGAGAATGGGGCGCAAACGAACGCTGCTGGCTTCGACAATGGCATCGAGTTTGCTGCGCCCTGCTGCCTGCAACTCATTAGCAAACTCCACAATCAAAATGCCGTGTTTACTAATGAGCCCCATCAGCGTCACAAGGCCAACCTGGGTATAAACATTCAGCGTAGTAAAGCCAAGATTAATAAATATCAGCGCACCAAATAAAGCCAGTGGCACTGAAACCAAAATCACAATCGGGTCACGGAAACTTTCAAATTGGGCGGCCAACACTAAGAACACAATCAAAATGGCAAAGAACATGGTGACTAAGAAACCGCCTGACTCATTCATGAACTGCCGTGATGGCCCGGCGTAATCAATGGAGTAGCCATTAGGTGCCACCTCTTTCAATGACTGCGCAATAAACTTGAGGACCTCTTCTTGGGATACGAATGGTGTGCTGACACCAATAATCGTGGCGGAGTTCAGCTGCTGGAAGTGATTGATGGATTGTGGAACCACGCGCTGCTTAATGCTGGCAATGGTCCGCGCCTGAATCATCTCACCGCTGGGTGTACGAATGTAGTAATCCAATATTTGATCTGGATTGAGTCGATCGACTTGCTTCACCTGTGGAATCACCCGATACGATCTACCAGAAACCGAAAAGTAATTTACAAAGCCCCCGCCAAGGGCGGCTGAAAGTGCATTACCCACGTCACGCTGCGTCATACCTAAGGCAGCTACTTTTTCGCGGTCAATCTCTAAGACGTTTTGTGGCTTATCAATTTTTAAGTCACTATCCACAAAGAAGAACATGCCGCTCTTGCGTGCTTTATCGAGTACGGCCTGAGATACTTCATTGAGGTTTTCATACGACTCGGTGGTATTAATAACCACCTGTACTGGCAAACCTTGGGCACCCGGCAAAGCAGGAAATTGGAAGGCAGCAACTCGTACTCCAGCAATGCTATTCCACTTATTCTGCATGTCTTGCTGAAAAGCAGATGCACTCCGACTTCGCTCGTTCCAATCCTTCATCAGCACGCCGCCAAAACTGCTG
>JBIIGG010000024.1:0-13761 GCA_044236575.1 Polynucleobacter sp.
CTCGATTTTGATGTGAAGGGCGGTAAGGCGGTTGATTTCCGTTACAAGTTGTTGCCGATCTTCTCGAATCTCTTGCCTGCTGACCCCGCGATGACGCAGCTGATTAAAAAAGTACGTGCACCCTATGAAACTAAGTTAGCTGAAAAGCTGGCAATTACTGAGGGCACCCTCTATCGCCGTGGTAACTTTAATGGCAGTTTTGACCAGGTAATCTTAGATGGCTTACTTAAGCAGAAGAATGCCGAGATTGCATTCTCGCCAGGTTTCCGTTGGGGTACCAGCTTATTGCCAGGGCAGGCCATCACTATGGAAAACTTGCTCGATCAAACGGCAATTACCTATCCCTATACGACCGTATCGGCCATGTCGGGTGCAACCATTAAAACCATTCTGGAAGACGTAGCAGATAACCTCTTTAATCCGGATCCGTATTACCAGCAGGGTGGTGACATGGTTCGGGTCGGCGGTTTGCAATACACGATTGATCCGGGTGGCAGTATGGGCTCACGCATTTCAGAGATGCGTTTAAGAGGCGAGCTACTGGATGCCAATAAAACCTACCGCGTTGCCGGTTGGGCTCCTGTGAGCGAAGAGGCCAGAAGCGCGGGTGGTGAACCCATATGGGATGTGATTGCACGCCATTTGCGCGATGTGAAGACCGTGAAAGCAGTCAAGCTCAATGAGCCGATCATTAAAGGCGTTAAAGGTAACCCAGGAATGGCGGCAATTTAATCAAGGGGTAAAGAAAATGAAGATGCATTGGATGGCAATTCGATTCACGGCTTTTATTGGACTGAGTTTATTTTTTATTGCTCCTAGCCCTGCATTCGCCCAAATTTCCGTGGTGTATCACATCGATGATGCGCAGTTACAAGGTTTAAAAGGCTTACGCAATATTCGTAACCATTTGGATGTGGCTCCGGACACCAAGATAACCGTAGTGACCCACGCCAATGGGGTTGATATCCTGATGGACGGCGGTAAAGATATCAAGAGTAATGTTGACTACGGTCCTTTAGTCGGCGCGCTAAAGTCGCGGGGCGTGCGCTTTGAGGTCTGTGAAATTACGCTGAAGAACCGGAATTTAAAAAAAGAGCAGTTCACCTTAGATGCCGACTTCACTCCTTCTGGTGTTGTGCGGATTGCTGATTTGCAATTTAAGAATAACTTTGCATACATTCGTCCGTAGTACCCGGTTGCGATTCAATGAAGGACATCCCTTTAGTGAATAAGCACAAAGGGATTTTTTTCATCCTACCGATTGCTGCAATCGCCTCCATTTTTTTTACTGCTAGGGCAGTACAGGCACAACCCAACGCCGCAGTAAAAACAAAAGCAGCAGACACCATCGAGGTCAAAGCCATAAAAGTAGCGCCGAATACGTACTTTGTCCAAGGCATTCCTGAGATGGGTAGTAAGCAGAACCAGAATTTCATTTCTAATGCTGGCTTTGTGGTTACTCCGAAAGGCGTCGTAGTCATCGATGCACTGGGCTCGCCTGTATTGGCGCAAAAGCTGATTCAAGAAATTCGGAAAATCACGAAGCAAAAAATAGCAGCGGTTGTGTTAACCCATTACCACGCCGACCACGTGTACGGCTTGCAAGAATTCAAGCGTCTTGGTGCAACGATTTATGCACAACGGGATGGCCTTAATTACCTTGCTTCTGAAACTGCGAAGCAGCGCCTCATCGCCTCCCGAATCGATTTTGCGCCTTGGGTAAATGAAAATACCCGCCTAGTGTCTGCTGATGTTTGGATCGACCAGAGTAAAACCATTACGGTTGGTGGGGTCGAGTTTCGAATCAGCCGAGTAGGGCCTGCGCATGCACCGGAAGACTTGATCGTGTTTGTGCCATCAGAGAGTGTGCTGTTTGCTGGCGACCTCATTTTTCAGGGCCGCATTCCTTTTGTGGGCAATGCTGACAGCCGTGGCTGGATGAGTGCGCTGGATGAAATTCAGAAATTAAAGCCGAAAATCGTAGTACCGGGTCACGGCACCTACTCGACCAATGTCCTTGCGGACGTGAAATTCACCCGCGATTATTTGGCCTATTTACGCGAAGTCATGGGCCCAGCAGCCCGCGATTTAGACCCCTTTGAGGAGGCCTATGCCAAGGCAGACTGGTCAGAATACGATGGAATGCCCTTATTTCGGGCTGCCAATCGCATGAATGCCTATAACGTTTATCTCTCGATTCAGGCCGAATAGACCAAACTAGCCCATAGGGCTTTAAAATAGCGGGATAAGTTGATTTTGGTAATTATTCCCCCTCCAGAGGTTATCCGATGAAGTGCGTCACCTATAAAGCAGTTCTGTTGTCGATTGCCATGTCGCTATCGAGCCATGCGTATGCCGCCCCGAATGTGCAAAATGGCAAAGCCATTGATCAAGCGAAATGCTATGCATGCCATGCCAAGAAGACCGGTTTTTCCAATGGCGACATGATTTATACGCGCTCGGATCGCAAAGTGAAAGATTTTGCGCGCCTCAAAACCATGGTGGCGATGTGCAATACCGAACTGCGTCTGGATATGTTCCCCGAAGACGAGGCCGATGTCGTTGCCTACCTAAATAAGCAGTTTTATAAATTCAAACCTTTATTATTAGAAGAAGCTATTTAGTATGGATTCAGTAGCAGTTGCCGCGCTCGGCAAGATTGTTTTATGGTCTACCTTTGGAATCACTGTGGTACTCGGTATCGTGATGCAAAAAACCGGATTTTGTACCATGGGTGCAGTATCTGATGCGTTCATTATGTCGAACTGGACGCGTCTAAAGCAATGGTCTTTAGCAATCGGTGTCGCCATGATAGGCGTTGCGCTGATGTCTTATTTGGGCATCATTGATACATCTAAATCCATTTACACCGGTAGTCGCGTCCTTTATCTCTCCATGTTCTTGGGTAGCGTACTGTTTGGAATTGGTATGGTTCTCGCTTCCGGTTGTGGCAGTAAAACCCTGGTGCGCATTGGCGGCGGTAACTTAAAGTCGGTAGTGGTGTTCTTGGTTTTGGGGCTGACAGCCTACATGACGATGCGTGGCTTTTTGGGTGTGATTCGGGTTGATACCGTGGATACCGTATTTTTTACACTTGGAAGCAATCAAGATTTACCCAGCGTGATTGCTGCGCAAACGGGCATCGCGAAGCCATTGCTGCAACTGGCCTTGGGATTTGTAATCGGTGGCGCATTAGTGGCCTATGCTGTGTTGGATAAATCCTTTTGGACCTTGGATAATTTATTGGCTGGCATTGGTATTGGTCTTGGCATTTGCGCGGTCTGGTGGATCTCTGGTTCGCTGGGCTATGTAGCGGAAGACCCCAATACGCTAGAGGAAGTATTTTTAAAGACGAATACGGGTCGCATGGAAAGCTTATCGTTTGTGGCCCCTTATGCGTTTACCTTGGATTGGTTAATGCTGTACAGCGATACGTCGCGGGTCTTAACCGTGGGTATCGTTGCCGTTGCCGGAATTATTACGGGATCGGCTATCAGCGCCATTGCCACTAAAAAATTCCGCTGGGAATCCTTTCGAAATGCCGAAGACACTGGTAATCACTTAGTTGGCGGTGCTTTAATGGGTTTTGGTGGTATTACAGCGATGGGCTGTACCGTTGGGCAGGGCCTAACTGGAATATCAACGCTGGCGATTGGTTCCTTTATTGCATTACCGGGTTTTATCTTAGGTGCTTACCTTTGCCTGCTGTATCTGCAATGGCGTATGGCGCCCAATCCCTGTCAATAATTAGACTAATTTACTACCGTTGAGCGGGGCTTGAATTGCATATTCAGCCCCTTTTTTTCATTATATATTTAGATATAATGTTATACTCCTGCGGTAATCGCGTTTTACGCATGCCATCTCAAACCCAGCTCAATAGAATGGAGCAACGCAATGCAAATCGATTGGACCGCATTTACACCGGGACCGGCTTTATTTGGGGGCGTTCTTTTAGGAATTGCCGCCGCACTCTACATTCATTTTCATGGTCGCATCCTGGGCATTAGTGGGATTGTTAGCGGATTGTTGCGTCTTCAACAAAATGACCTATTTTGGCGCATTTGTTTTGTGTTGGGTTTGTTGACTGCCTCTTTTTGGGCGGCCTTTCTATTTGATTTTCATCCGCCTCAGGTAATTGAGGCAGGGTGGGGCGCTTTGATTCTGGCCGGTTTACTCGTTGGTTTTGGCGCGCATTATGGCTCTGGCTGTACTAGCGGTCACGGTATTTGCGGCTTATCGCGTTTGTCGCCGCGCTCTTTAGTCGCTACCGCATCGTTTATGGGCGCTGGTTTCCTTACCGTATTTGTTATTCGGCATGTGCTGTCATGATGCGCAAATCGATTGGACTCGTAAGTCAGTACATGATTGGCGTTTTATTTGGCCTGGGACTGCTCGTCTCTGGAATGAGTAATCCAGAAAAGATCTTGGCTTTCCTTGATCTTGGCGGCGCCTGGGATCCCTCCTTAATTTTTGTGATGGGCGGCGCCGTATTGGTGGGCTTAGTAGCCTTTTATTTGGCCAAGAAGCGGACACAAAGCTTTTTTGGCGATGCCTTGCAAATACCGACCCGTCGGGATATCGATCAGCGGCTGGTTATTGGTAGTGTGTTATTTGGTCTAGGCTGGGGTATTGCTGGGTTTTGTCCCGGCCCCGCTTTAGTGGCGCTCGGCACTGGTCATGCTAAGCCCTTGGTCTTTGTCTTGGCCATGCTGGTTGGCATGGCGGCTTGCGAATGGTTCTTTAGCGGCAACAAACGGACTCCTGCTTTAAAATAGTACTTTTATTGCTTTAGTACGAGGATCCGATGAGCGTTGCCATTACTTGTCATAACACTACCTTTGGCACTGCAGGCCAAATCGAGCCTGCCCAGTTAGTTGAAATTGCTGCCCAAGGCTATAAAAGCGTCATTAACAATCGCCCTGATGGCGAAGCAGGTCCGTCGCAGCCCAAAAATGCCGACATTGCCGCAAAAGCAGAGGCCTTGGGCTTGCACTATGCCTTTCTGCCCGTAGCCCCTGGATCAATGACGCCGGCTGAAGTGCAAGAAATGAATCGCCTCTTAAAAACTATGCCCGGTCCCATTTTGGCTTTTTGTCGTTCAGGTGCACGTTCAACTAATTTGTATCACCTCGCACTGCAGCTTGGCTAAGGAATGCCAAGCCTCTTAACGCAGTCTGAGCAAGAGACTCAACTTAGGCAATTGCCGCAGTGGCAAATTGCCCGTAACCCGGATCGCTTAGTTTGCACTTTTGTGTTTGCTGACTTCAAATGCGCATTTGCATTTATGACGGCAGCGGCCTTACATGCAGAACAAATGAACCACCATCCCGATTGGTCGAATTGCTGGAATAAGGTGACGGTTCATTTATCAACGCATGACAAGGGTGGCCTGACCCAATTGGATTTTGATTTAGCAAAAGCCATGTCGCAGCTTTATGCCACCTTGTTTGCGCAAACAAAATAAAGTAATGATTCGAATGAGTAAGCTAGACCATGCGCATTGATATTCCTGAAAATAAGAAAAAAATTCATGAGACGATCATTTCCGTTCGCTGGGGCGATATGGATTCCTATCGGCACATCAACAATACGGTCTACTTTCGGTATATGGAGCAGGCTCGGATCGAATGGATTACTTCGCTCGGCTTTAGCTGCACCGCAGAAAAAGAGGCGATGATTATGGTGAATGGCTTTTGTAATTTTTACAAGCAGGTGAGTTTTCCTGGGTCACTGCGTATCAACACATTCGTCGGGGCCATGGGCAATTCAACCGTCGATCTGATTAACACCATGGAATTAATCGCTGCAGATAATCGCGATGAGCCAGTCTTGTGTGCCGATGGCGGCGCTACCATGCTGTGGGTTGATCTAGAAAAGAATAAGTCAATGCCCTGGCCTGAATCCATCCTGAAAGTATTACGCTAGGATGGCGGCGCAGGGTGCTGGCAATTCAGCCAAGCTCTTGCCAGCATTACTCAGTACCCATCTGAGTACGTTTGATTGCATCATTGATACCCGCTCGCCAGCCGAGTTTGCGCTGGACCATATCCCGGGTGCGATTAATTGCCCCGTGTTAGACAATGATGAGCGCATCCTGATTGGCACACTGTATAAGCAAGAATCCCCATTCACGGCCAAGAAGCGCGGCGCTTCCTTGGTGGCAAAGAACATTGCCCGTCACCTTGACGCACATTTTATGGATATGCCACACGAGTGGCGGCCACTAATCTACTGCTGGCGTGGAGGCGAACGTAGCGGCGCCTTCACGCATATTTTGCAACGCATTGGTTGGAAAGCGGTTCAGCTCGATGGCGGCTATCAAGGATTTCGGCGGCAGGTGATTGCTGAGCTCGATGCAGCTGCGAAACAATTTTCTTTTCGGGTTGTTTGCGGTATGACTGGCAGCGGTAAAACCCGCGTGTTGCACGAGCTCACGCTGCAAGGCGAGCAAGTGCTTGATCTGGAGGGGTTGGCTAATCACCGCGGCTCCGTGTTGGGAGGAGACCCGCTAGAACCCCAGCCCGCCCAGAAAGCATTTGAGACACGTCTGTGGAATGCATTGCGCAGCATGGATCCGGCACGAATCATCTATGTGGAGTCGGAGAGTAAAAAAGTCGGCGGTGTGCATGTTCCAGATGCATTAATGGAGCGCATCCGCGATGGGGAGTGTGTTGAAGTGCGGGCCAGCAATGCAACGCGCGTAGCATGGCTAATGCGTGAGTATCAGCACTTCTTAAGCGATACGCCGGCACTTGAAAATAAGCTACAGATGCTCAATGCCCGTTATGGCAAAGAAACCATCGCCGCATGGTGTCAGCAGGCTCGGGATGGGCAGTTTACCGATTTAGTCAATGAGCTATTGATCACCCATTACGACCCGTCATACCAATCCTCGATTCAGCGTAACTTCCCGCGCTATCAACCGGAACAATTCGTTTACTTAGAAAGCGACAGTGATGCTGATTTTGCTAGGGTGGCTGGTGCCATTCGAGCGCGGCAGCAGTAAAAAAGAGGCTAGCACTTTACGCCTAGCCTCTTGAATTGACTTCTAAAACCTACAAAGCGTTACATTAACTAAACGCCTGAATACCCGTTTGTGCACGCCCTAGAATGAGTGCGTGGATGTCGTGTGTACCCTCATAGGTATTCACCGCTTCTAGATTGAGCATGTGGCGAATCACGCCGTATTCATCGGACACGCCATTGCCACCGTGCATATCGCGTGCCATGCGCGCAATATCCAGGGCCTTGCCGCAGGAGTTGCGTTTCATGATCGAGGTGATTTCTGGTGCCGCAATGTGCTCATCCTTCATCCGGCCAAGACGCAAGCAGCCCTGGAGAGCCAAGGCGATATCGGTTTGCATGTCGGCCAATTTTTTCTGGATCAGTTGATTGGCGGCTAGTGGGCGACCAAACTGCTGGCGGTCCATGGTGTACTGCCGTGCTTTAAACCAGCAATCTTCGGCAGCGCCCAAGACGCCCCACGAAATCCCATAGCGCGCTGAATTAAGGCAAGTGAAGGGACCCTTAAGGCCGGTGATTTCAGGGAACTCATTCTCGGCAGGAACGAAAACACTGTCCATGACGATTTCGCCGGTAATCGAAGCGCGAAGGCTCATCTTGCCCGAAATCTTCGGCGCCGATAAACCCTTCATGCCTTTTTCTAAAATGTAGCCCCGAATTACGCCTTCGTCGTTCTTGGCCCAGACCACAAATACATCGGCAATCGGTGAGTTGGAAATCCACATTTTCGAGCCGGTCAGCTCAAACCCGCCGGGTACCGATCGAGCTCGGGTAATCATGGCACCCGCATCCGAGCCATAGTTGGGTTCGGTTAAGCCAAAGCAGCCAATCCATTCGCCGCTGGCTAATTTAGGCAAAAACTTTTCTTTTTGTGCCTTGCTACCAAACTCATTGATGGGCACCATCACCAAGGAAGACTGCACGCTCATCATCGAGCGGTAACCCGAATCAACCCGCTCGATTTCGCGGGCAATCAGACCATACGAGACGTAATTGAGGTTGGCGCCGCCGTATTCTTCGGGAATCGTAATGCCCAGCAAGCCCAATTCACCCATTTCACGAAAGATCGCAGGGTCCGTTGTCTCATTCCGAAAGGCATCGTGTACCCGTGGGGCCAGGCTGCCTTGAGCATATTCAAAGGCCGCATCCCGAATCATGCGCTCTTCGCTACTGAGCTGGGCGTCCAACATTAGAGGGTCTTCCCAGTGAAAAATCGGCTTACTCATATATCGGCATTTCCTGTGTTTTTTGTTAAATCCAGCTATCCTATTGATTATCCAACTTTTGGCTTAAACCTGCTGTTAGCACCTACCTAAAACCCATGCAACGCCGCCACCGCTATTATGATTTGCTGCTTGCCGCTTTTGTGGTGGTACTACTGTGTAGCAATTTTATTGGCGCGGGTAAGGTAGCGACGCTGGATTTGCCATTATTTGGCACCGTCATTTTTGGCGCCGGTATTTTGTTTTTCCCCATCGCCTATTTTTTTGGCGACATCATGACCGAAGTCTATGGTTATGCCCATGATCGCAGGGCAGTATGGGCGGGGTTTGCTGCGCTCGCTTTTGCCGCCCTCATGGCGCAAGTAGTGATTGCCTTGCCGGTGGCGCCGGGGTCATATATGGCTGGCTATCAGAGCGGACTGGAGACGGTATTCGGCAATTCGTGGCGGATTGCGCTCGGATCAATGATTGCATTTTGGTGCGGTAGCTTATCTAATAGCTACGTCATGGCGAAGATGAAAATCTGGACGCAAGGCAAACATTTGTGGACCCGCACCATCGGTTCTACCGCAGTAGGGGAGTTAGTCGATTCCAGCCTCTTTTATGTGATTGCGTTTTATGGCATTTGGTCAACCAGTCAGATTATTCAAGTGGCGCTAGCCCAGTACGTTCTCAAAACCCTATGGGAGGTTTTAGCAACACCCCTGACCTATGCTGTTGTTGGATTTTTAAAGAAAAAAGAGAACGAAGATTATTACGACACCCACACGAATTTCACGCCATTTAAGATAAAGGTTTAATGATGAAATCATTTCACGATCCGATGATTCAAGCGAGCGATATCACGCCGAAGTCTATTTTTGAGCAGCGCCGCTCTTTAATTCAGCTTGCAGCAGCAGGAGGCATGGGGATGGCACTGGCACCGTGGTTCTCGCGTGAAGCATTTGCGAGTAATCCCGATGCGGTGAAGTTTAAGAATGTGATTGAGTCGCCATATTCCACCAAAGAGACCCTCTCAGAATACAAAGAAGTCACCACTTATAATAATTTCTATGAGTTTGGCATGGACAAGGCCGACCCTGCGCGCCGTGCCGGCTCCCTAAAAACTAGTCCATGGACGGTCACTATCGATGGACTAGTTAAAAAGCCGATGACGATTGATATTGATGCCTTGCTGAAATTGGCACCGATCGAAGAACGCATCTACCGGATGCGTTGCGTCGAGGGCTGGTCGATGGTCATTCCGTGGAATGGCTACTCGCTTTCTAAATTGCTCAATGTAGTGGAGCCATTGGGTTCCGCCAAGTTCATCGAGTTTGTAACCCTGGCGGATCCCCAGCAAATGCCCGGTCTAGCTCGCCCCATTTTGGACTGGCCATACCGTGAGGCTTTACGCCTCGATGAAGCAATGAACCCACTTACCTTGCTGACCTTGGGCCTCTATGGCGAAGTATTACCAAAACAAAATGGCGCGCCAGTGCGTATCGTAGTGCCCTGGAAATATGGATTCAAAAGCGCGAAGTCCATTGTGTCGATTCGGTTAACGGAGAAGCAGCCTGTAACGAGTTGGGTGAAATCGGCGCCCCGGGAGTATGGTTTTTATTCCAACGTCAATCCCAATGTGAGTCATCCGCGCTGGAGCCAGGCCACCGAGCGTCGCCTTGGTGACAACCGCGGAATATTTGCCCCTAAGATTCCAACCGAGATGTTCAATGGTTACGCTACGCAAGTAGCAAGCCTGTATACCGGCATGGATCTTAAAAAGAATTACTAATTGCAGTACGTCAAGCCAACTGTTTTTTTGCTTGCCTTGCTGCCTCTGGCTAGGCTAATTTGGCTTGGTAGCGCACAAGACTTGGGCGCCAACCCGATTGAGTTCATTACGCGCTCAATGGGGACCTGGACCTTGGTTTTTTTATGCCTGAGTTTGGCAATGACGCCAGCACGGGCCATAACCGGCTGGACTGGGTTTATTCACCTCAGGCGGATGCTGGGTTTGTTTTGTTTCTTTTATGCTACGGTGCATTTTCTGATTTGGCTGTGGCTAGATCATGACTTTTCGCTGACGGCGATGTGGCTGGATGTATTGGAGCGTCCCTACATCACCTTCGGTTTCCTTGCATTTGTGTTGTTAATACCGCTGGCATTAACATCCAATCACTGGTCACAGCGTAAGCTTGGTCGGCGTTGGAGCCATTTGCACCGCATGATTTACGCTATTGCAATACTGGCCATCCTCCACTACTGGTGGCATAAAGCCGGTAAGAGCGATTACGAAACGGTCTCCATCTATCTTGCTGTCATCGTGGTATTGCTGCTACTTCGATTACCATTCATACGGCAGCGTATTCAGATCAAAAAATAGGATTTGCTGGCATGGCTTGGCAATATGGATAGCTAACCGCAGGCGGCTTGCGGCGTGCCGATCAAGGCCTCTTGGGCTGGCTTTGGGCAGGGTGGGCTAGCCCTATTGCGAGGCGGATCTATAGCCATTCGATATAGCCAGTGTGATGGCCTGGCGGCGGCGCCCTAAATGCCGCAGACTAAATTGAGCATTGCCCCAACAACCCCGTTAAAATAGCGGCAAACTTGTATTGCAGCGCACATTGCGCCTTTGAACCTAAGAAAGTAAGAATATACCCGTGTTGTCCGCATCCAATATCACCATGCAGTTTGGGGCAAAACCCCTCTTTGAAAACATCTCTGTCAAGTTTGGAGGCGGCAATCGCTACGGACTCATCGGTGCGAATGGCTGTGGTAAATCCACTTTCATGAAAATCCTTGGCGGTGATTTAGAGCCCAGCAGTGGAAACGTTAGCCTTGAGCCCAATATTCGTTTGGGTAAATTGCGCCAGGATCAGTTTGCCTTTGAAGACGTACGCGTATTGGACGTGGTCATGATGGGGCATGAAGAGATGTGGAAGGCTGCAGCTGATCGCGATGCCATTTACGCCAATCCCGATGCCAGCGATGAAGATTACATGCGCGCCGCCGAATTAGAAGGAAAGTATGCCGAATACGGCGGCTATACCGCTGAAGCCAAAGCAGGGGAATTACTGTTAGGAATTGGTATTCCCATTGAGCAGCACCATGGCCTCATGAGCAGCGTTGCACCCGGCTGGAAACTCCGGGTCTTGTTAGCGCAAGCCCTCTTTTCTGATCCCGATGTGTTGTTACTCGATGAGCCAACCAATAACTTGGATATTCACTCGATTCATTGGCTTGAAGAAATTCTGAATCAACTCAATAGCACCATCATTATTATTTCGCACGATCGGCACTTCTTGAACGAAGTCTGCACGCATATGGCCGACATGGACTTTGGTACCTTGAAAGTCTATCCAGGCAATTACGACTCCTATATGTTGGCATCGACGCAGGCGAGGGCGCAGCAACTGGCCTCTAATGTGAAGGCCAAAGAAAAGGTTGCCGAACTACAGGCTTTCGTAAGCCGCTTCTCGGCAAATGCATCGAAGGCCCGCCAGGCAACCTCACGGCAGCGTCAGTTGGAAAAGATCGAGATTACCGAAATCAAGCCGTCCTCACGGCAAAATCCATTTATTCGCTTTGATTACGAAAAGAAGCTGCACAACATGGCAGTGGAATGCAATGCCTTAACCAAAGCCTTTGATCGCCCCATTTTTAAGAACTTTAAAATTGGCATTCGTGCTGGTGAAAAGATTGCCATTATTGGTCAAAATGGTGCAGGTAAGACCACCTTGCTCAAAACGATTTTGAGTAAACGCTTTAGTGGTATTGCAGCAGATAGTGGTGATGTGAAATGGGCCGAGAATGCCAATGTGGGTGTCATGCCCCAAGATACATCCGAGCTTTTCCCCGATAACGATTTACTGATGGACTGGATGACTCAGTGGCGTAATACTGGCGATGATGATCAGGTCATTCGTGGCACCTTAGGGCGCCTTCTGTTTTCTGGCGATGACATTAGCAAGTCGGTCAAAGTATTATCGGGCGGTGAAAAAGGCCGTATGATTTGGGGTAAGTTGATGCTGCAAAAGCACAACGTCTTGGCAATGGATGAGCCTACCAATCACATGGATATGGAATCGATTGAAAGCTTACAAATTGCCCTTGAGAAATTTGAAGGCACTTTGCTGTTTGTTTCCCATGACCGTGAGTTTGTATCGGCACTGGCCAACCGTATTTTGGAAGTCAAGATGGATGGCAGTGTGGTGGATTACTCTGGAACGTATGAAGAGTATTTGCGCAGTCAGTCGCTGACGGGTTAAGCCTTATTCGGCTTTATTGCGCTGAAAACGCATTGCCGTACCTTCTGTCTGGATGCGTTTCCAGACCACCGCTTTCTCTTCCGGGGTCATAAAGACCCAATTACTGACTTCGATCAAAGTGCGGCCACAGCCTTTGCAGATCTCATCGTACAAAGTAGAGCAAATGCCAATACAGGGGGTATCGGATTCGGCATCGCCAATCAACAAGGAGTTGGCGCCGCTAATGGGATCATTGGAATTTGAAGTGCTCATTCCAGTACTGTAGTCGATTTGAGCGGAGAATGCTCGGCCAGCTCATCGACATAGGCACCAATACCGGCGCGCTCCCGTTTCAAGAAGCGCTCGACTGCCGTTGCAAATTCAGGGTCTTTAATCCAGTGCGCCGACTGCACGGTAACCGGTAAAAACCCCCGTGCCATTTTATGTTGGCCTTGTGCGCCACCCTCAAAAACTTGAATTTTTTCTTGAATGCAATATTCAATGGCTTGATAGTAGGCAGTTTCAAAATGCAGGCAGGCAATGTATTCAATCGAGCCCCAGTAGCGTCCATACGCTGTTGGAATAGGGGCTTTTTTGTCGACCACCAATAGGGAGGCGGCTATCGGGCGATTTTCTTTTTCGGCGATGATCAGATGCAGGTATTCCGGCATCTGCTGGCCCCAATCCTGAAAGAAGGCTTCATTCAAGTAGGGTGATGAATGGTGCTCGAGGTAGGTATTGGCATAGCATTGATAAAAGAATGCCCAATCTGCCGGACTTGCAAGGGTTCCTGGCGTATGCCGAAATTTCACATGTGCATCCATTACTTGTTTGCGTTCGCGCCGAATATTTTTGCGGCGCTTCATGGTGAGCTGGTCTAGGAACGCATCCATCGTTGCATACGATTGGTTATTCCAGTGAAACTGCACGGCATCGCGCGCCATGAAACCCTGTGCTAGAAGGGCATCTTGGGTTTTCTGCTCGGCAAACAAGACATGGGCTGAAGAAAGCCCATTCTGAATTAAGAGTTGTTTAAGGCCTTGTATTAGCCATTGCTGGGTTCGTTCTCGATCATGCTCTTGATCTAGCAGCATGCGCGATCCCTGCACTGGCGTAAAGGGTATCGCGCACAAGGCTTTGGGGTAGTACTGCATGCCATGCTGGGAAAAGGCTTCCGCCCATGACCAATCGAATACATACTCACCGTAGGAATGGCTTTTTAAATAGAGCGGCATCAGCCCAATGGGCTTATCTGCATCCGTTGGGTAAATGGCTAAGTGGGC
>JBIIGG010000143.1:0-3754 GCA_044236575.1 Polynucleobacter sp.
TGCACTTTCTAAACTGGATGTTAGATAGAACAATACCCGATGGGCTGGACTCCAGGGCCCTAGCCATTGGTCGCCCCTAGATCCCGTCATGGCTATATCGCTCAATAATCGACTTAGCCCGCAGGTCAGCCTCACACCGCAACTGCAGCAGGCCATCAAGTTATTGCAGCTATCAAACAATGAGTTAGAGCAGGAATTAGCAAAAGCAGCGGAAGAAAACCCGCTCCTGGAATTCGAGCCCAATCCGGAAATCGAGTCCAATCTTAGCCAATCCAATGAGCGCATTGAGCTACCCCAAAATAACTGGTCCAACAGCAATCCAGTAAGCCATGATGATGAGGAATGGGTCGAGCGCCATGAACGCGTGGCACACAAGCAAACCCTGCTGGAATACCTCGAAGAGCAAATTCAGTTACTGAACATTCCCAGCCAAGAGCAATCTCTACTTGCCTATTTAGCTGGATGCCTTGATGACAGGGGCTACTTGATGGATGATCTGGAATCCATTCATAGCGAAATTAGCGCTCAATTGATGGGTAGCACTCAGAACGCAATGGAGCGCATCGAATCGGGCTTGATAACACTGCAAGCGCTCGACCCCCCGGGAGTCGGCGCGCGCAACCTCGCCGAGTGCCTCTCACTGCAAATTGATCGCATCCTTCAAGAAGGAAAAAACAATGCGGACGAATGGGGACTGGCAAAACGTATTGTGAATACGCACTTAAATCAAGTGGGCTCTAAAGATTGGCTCAAAATAAAACAAGCCTGCGGCAAATCACAGGCCGAAGTGATGAAGGCAGTGGAATGCATTCGCAGTTTGCAGCACAACCCTGGCGGTCAATTTGATCGCGAGCATGATCAATGGGTCTTACCCGACGTGGTCGTCAAAGTAAATCGTGGGAAGTGGGTGGTGGAATCCAATCCCAGTGCCAAGCCCCGCATTTCCCTGAACACGGAATACGCCAGAATCCTCAATGAAAATGGTGGGAAGAAAGCAGATGGCGCATTAAAACAAAAAATGTTGGAAGCGAACTGGATTGTGAAAAACATTGCGCAGCGAGAAGAGACCATTCTGAAGGTGGCTCAAGAAATCGTAGCTCGCCAGCAAACCTTTTTCTCTATGGGCGCAGTTGGCATGCGGCCCCTGGTACTGCGAGAAATTGCCGAAAGTGTGAATATGCACGAATCAACGATTTCACGTGTTACAACCCAAAAATACTTATCGTGTCCGCTGGGCATTTATGAATTCAAATACTTTTTTAGTAGTCAGCTGAGTTCAGAAAAAGGCGGCGCCATTTCCTCAACCGCAGTGCAAGCACTCATTAAGCAAATTGTGGAGGGCGAATCCAGCGCAAAGCCGATCTCGGACACCCATATTGCAAAATTATTAAATGATCAAGGTTATGTGATTGCCAGAAGAACCGTCGCAAAATACCGCGAGTCGCTACGCATTCCAGCAGTTCATTTACGCAAGGAATAAGGCTCACGGAAAAATGTGAATGCTGTTTTTTCCCGATTTTTTGGCTTGGTACATGGCTCGATCAGCTTGATCAATTAAATCGCTAATTGATGTTGTTCCATCGGCTCCAATTGCAATGCCAATACTGGCACCCAATACGAGCTCGATCGATTGCTCTGAACTTAAATGCAGGGGTGCGGTGATGATTCTGAGCAAGCGAGCGGCCAGCTCGATCACCAATTCTGGTTCGTGCACGCTTGCAAACGCCACAATAAATTCATCACCTCCCCAGCGTACCGCCATATCACCAGGTCTGATCGCGCCCTGAATACGGGCGCCGACTGCAGTCAAAACCCGGTCACCGATTGCATGTCCATACTGATCATTAACCCGTTTAAACCCATCCAAATCGATAAAGTAAAGGGTTAAGGCTGTTTTCTTATTGCGTGCGGAAGGGTTCTTTTGAGTAAATCGATCCAAGAGACTGGACCGCGTCAACATTCCAGTTAATTCATCGCGATGAGCGGGTCCCGTCTTATGCACCCCATCCAGAAATTCCATCAGCATGCGGCGCTGAAATGGAGTCGCGCTCGGATCCTGAGTCAAAAAATCAATCATGGCTTGCCGATTTGCCCCTTGCAGAATCTCCTGCAAATAGCCCAGGTGGCGTTTAAATTGTTCTGCAGCTAGCGCTGGATCTGGATCCACTGGATTGCTAGTCAAGGATACAGTGGGAGTTTTGCTGAGCGCCATAACTGCCTTCAGCTCACGATGAATTATTTACAAATAATGTTTTTAACATCGCCTTCGACGCTACCAGCATCGATGGGCATTGAATTGGATTTATTCTTTTCAAAATACACTTCATTCAGCGACCCGGTCTTCGCATCAAAAAACAGATAGGACGTTCGATAATAAAAATAGGAGTTTGCCTTGCAATCCAAGGCACCACTGGCACTAAATAAATTAAATGGCTTGCCCTCGGGAGCGATTTGGTCCTTATTAAAGTGGGCTGAGACGGTATACCAAGTGGTAGGGCCTTCGGCCTTGCCCCAACCTGCAAGCAAATATAAGGTAGTCTCGGCATTTTTGCTCAGCACGATATCGCTATCGCTGCTCGATTTTTTTGCACCCTTAGACTCTGCAACCTTACTCGCGCTTGATTCTTGAGGGGGCTTTGCATCTGCGCTGTATGCCAAAGTCAACAAAACACATGCAGCACTTACAAGCAAGGCCGATTTAGATTTACTAAATAAAAAACTCACTTTGAGTCCCCCGCAATCTGTTTCGTGGCCCAACTTTCAAACGCAGGCGGGATTGCCTCACCTTCTGTAAAACCAAAATACCGCGTCTTACCATTTTCGATCATAGCGGCATAAACACGCCCCTTACTGGGATCGATTAAGTATGCAGCCTGCGACAGAGTGCATCCCAATTTTTGGCATCCTGAACCAAAAATAGATGGCCCTGCGTAAACTAAAGCTACGCTGTCTTCCAAAGCAGTGATAAAGGGTTGGTAACTGCTGCCCAGCAGATATTGAAATAGAGGCTCATTTATTGGGCGCTTAACAAACTGGAGCGCAGGACTACCGACGACCAATGGAGAATACGTGGCGATCTGCTTACTTAAATTTGTAAACTGTTCACTTTTCTCACCCTGCAACACTTTCGTTGCCTGCTGCTGACCTGATTCAGCGGTGTATTCCCAAACTTTAAAAATGAAATAAACCAATACCAAAGCAGCCAAGGCATACAGCACGCCCTTAGCAATTTTTTTTGCTAAAAACACTACCCGACTTAGGATTGTTTGCGGTTTGCTATCCATGCTGCGAGTTATCTTTAAGAGGGAATCATTGACGTTTAGGGCTTTACACTGGCTCAGCGTTACTATAAAGCATATTCTTTGAATTTCTGGCAATTAGGAGGCTTGAACCGAGATTTGCAATAATCTAGGGTATTCGCCAATGTCGTCGAGCTTCCGCTTAAAACGATTCGCACAAACACTATTTCGGGATGAATATGGGTAATTTGGATGACGCAATCAAGGAACTAAAAGAAATAAATGCGCACCTGGCTGAGATTAGCTCTGCCCTTGCACAGAGGGAACGCAAATCCGATGAAAGCCTGAACGTGATTCGAAAGGACCTCTGGAATATTAAGAATATTGTGGCAGACGAAAGTATTCAGAATAGGATCGTTCAAAAGGGGGTCGAACGCGCGCTTGCAAAATTCTTTGGATACCTTTTAATCTCTGGACTAATGCTATATGTTATTGGTAAATTTTTAATCTAAACC
>JBIIGG010000144.1:0-3726 GCA_044236575.1 Polynucleobacter sp.
AGTCAGTCTCGAATACTTCACGGGCCATTTGGGCCGTCGTAATCGCTTCTTGCGGGCTATGGCAACCAGCGGTGTTTGGCAATACGGGGACAGCCATTTTTTTGAGTAAATCCCAAAAGCCACTGTGCGCTTCGGTTGTGGATGTGCCTTGGCGCCGAAGGCTAACGGTGATCATTCCCGGCTTTGCTAGGGCAACCGCATTTTCCAGAATTTGCGGCGATGGATAGCGCGAGGTACCGAGGAGCAAGCGACTGGCAAAGGTCTCGCCATAGAGAACCAATGCATCGCTGGTAGAAAGGGGGAGTGAAGTCGTCATGGGAACAGATGTGTTATCGAGAGCAGATTAACCGCCAGTTACCGGAGCAATGATTTCAACCTGATCGTTTTCGTGCAGGATGTATTCTGCATGGCGCGTCTTGGGCACAAATTGCAAATTAACCGCAACGGCGTAGGGCGGTCTCGCCTCAATCATCGCCAACAGATCAGTAATGCGGCTATTGCTGGGTAGCTCGCGCGGAATTTGATTGGCTATGATGCGCATGCAATTAGCTCACTTTGGGGGTCATGCGTCACCCGTAAATTGAGGCGCTTGGCTAATGTACTGGATGCAGGCGACGGGCCTCTTGCCGAAGAGCGCAACAGCTCAATCGCGCAATCCATCACTGCAGGCGCAATTAAGAAGCCATGCCGATATAGGCCGTTGATTAACATCAGCCCAGGCTTACTGATTCGGATCTCGGGCAAATTGTCTTTCAGGGTAGGCCGGCATTGCGTACTCATTTCCAGAATACGAGCCTCTGCAAAACCGCTGTGCACGGTATAGACCGCGCTGAGCAATTCCATTGCCGAGCGAACGCTGGTAGGCGATAAGTCTTCGGATTCAATTTCAGTGGCACCAACCACGTACATATCATCCTCTTTCGGAGCAATGTAAATCGGGTAACGCGGATGAATGAGCCGAGTAGGGCGCTTGAGTTTAACTTCCGGCGCATGCAAGCGGATTACCTCACCGCGGATGCCGCGCAAGGGATTGGAGCCCCACGCCTCTTTTGCGCCCAGACCACGGCAATCAATGACCCAGTCATGCTTTCCTTGGCGATGCAGATCATCGGGGTCGATTGCCTGATTCCAACATAGCTTCACTTGCATGGCACCCAGCGCCTGCAATAAAGATGCTAGCAATTGCCGATTATCCAATTGGCCTTCGTGTGGCAAAAACAAGCCCTGATGAAAGCGGTCGGCTAGGCTGGGCTCAAGTCCTGCTAAGGAATCGCGATCGAGCTGCTGTGGCTGCTCAAGCGGATAGGCAGATACACCTGCCTGCTCGCTCTCGTGGCAATTGCGAACCAGTTGCGCAGTAAGGCGTTTGGCTTCGATGGCATCTTGTTGATGCCAAACAAAGACAGTTCCTTCTTGCTGAAAAAAAACCGGAAGACTGAGTTCAGTCGTGAAGGCTTGCCAGCGCGGCAAGCTGTACATGCCCATTTGCACCACATTGGCTTCAGTAATCGCAGACTCAGCAAGTGGAGCCAGCATCGCCGCTGCAACCATTGCAGCCGTATGCTCGCCATCGGCGCCGCCGCGATCATAGAGCGATACCTCTGCGCCCCCTTTTGCCAGGGCGTAAGCCATCATCCGGCCCATGAGGCCAGCCCCGACGACGGCTATTCGCTTGCCAGCAAAAGAAGGACTCTGGTCAACGAGCATGGCGTCTACAGCCAATACCTTATTGGTAAATCTCGCTACCGCGCTTGCGGAACTCAATCGACTTCTCTTCCATGCCTTTGACTGCCTCCACTACTTTCGGATTGCCATCGGCATCTAAAGTAGCAGCGTAGTCACGCACTTCTTGGGTAATCTTCATTGAGCAGAACTTCGGACCGCACATCGAGCAGAAGTGGGCAATCTTCGCGCCTTCCGCAGGCAAGGTAGCATCGTGATACTCGCGTGCACGCTCCGGATCGAGGCCCAGATTAAATTGGTCTTCCCAGCGGAACTCAAAGCGCGCTTTCGATAGTGCGTTATCGCGGACTTGAGCGCCAGGTAAACCTTTGGCCAAGTCTGCACCATGCGCTGCAATCTTGTAAGTAATGATGCCTTCGCGCACATCTTCTTTATCTGGCAAACCTAAATGCTCTTTGGGCGTGACGTAGCACAGCATGGCAGTACCGTACCAACCAATTTGTGCCGCGCCAATACCGCTGGTAATGTGGTCATAGCCTGGCGCAATATCGGTAATCAGTGGTCCAAGGGTATAGAAGGGTGCCTCTAAGCAATGCTTGAGCTCTTCGGTCATATTCTCTTCAATGCGCTGCATCGGAACATGGCCTGGGCCTTCAATCATCACCTGAACGTCGTGCTTCCAGGCCTTGGCAGTGAGCTCACCTAAAGTATGCAATTCACCAAACTGGGCTGCGTCATTGGAGTCGGCAATACAGCCTGGCCGTAAACCATCACCTAAGCTAAAGGAGACGTCATACGCCTTCATGATCTCGCAAATTTCATCGAACTTGGTGTAGAGGAAATTTTCTTTGTGGTGAGCGAGGCACCATTTCGCCATAATCGAGCCGCCGCGCGACACAATGCCAGTGATGCGGTCAGCTGTAAGCGGAACATAACGCAGTAGTACTCCAGCATGAATGGTGAAGTAATCCACGCCTTGCTCGGCTTGTTCGACTAAGGTGTCACGGAACATTTCCCAGGTGAGGTCTTCGGCAATGCCGCCGGTTTTATCCAGTGCCTGGTAAATGGGTACCGTTCCAATGGGCACGGGGGAGTTACGAATAATCCATTCGCGGGTTTCGTGAATATGTTTACCGGTCGAGAGATCCATGATGGTGTCGGCACCCCAACGAATCGACCACACCATTTTTTCTACTTCTTCATTAATCGAGGAAGTGACGGCCGAGTTACCTAAGTTGCCGTTAATCTTGACCCGGAAGTTGCGGCCAATAATCATTGGCTCTAACTCAGGATGATTGATGTTGGCTGGAATGATCGCGCGACCGGCAGCAATTTCTTGGCGTACAAATTCAGGGGTAACGATCTCAGGTAAGTTGGCGCCATAGCTTTTACCCGGATGCTGCTTTAGTAATTGGGTGTAACGGGGATCTTTGCGTAATTGCTCAAGGCCCATCGACTCCCGCAAGGCAACGTATTCCATCTCGGGCGTAATGATGCCTTGGCGGGCGTAATGCATTTGACTAACATTAGCGCCGGACTTGGCTACGCGCGGCGCGCCGATATGAGCAAAACGCAAATGTTGGGTTGCTGCATCTTGGGAGCGCGCCACTCCATACTCCGAAGTAGGGCCAGACAACTGCACGGTATCGCCCCGCTCTGAAATCCAATTGGCGCGGAGTTTAGGCAAGCCTTCTTCCAAGTGAATCACGATATCCGGATCACTGTAGGGGCCTGAAGTGTCATAGACGGGAACAGGTGGATTGGGAACCATCTCCTTGCCCACCGCAGTAGGCAATTGTTCAATCATGCGAATCGGCGCCTGAATATCCGAACGCGAGCCTTCTAGGTACGTTTTGGTTGAAGCGGGATACGCAAACTTTTGCCCAAAGTCACGTTCTAGACTTTTGAGGGTGGGGATCTCGGGTTTTGCGGGTTTTGTTTTGACGTCTGCTGTGCTCATATCCATCTCCTAACTGATTATTCGATGGACGAAACCGGGTACCGGTTTTGATGACACTCCCCACGCCAGCATTATCTGGATCG
>JBIIGG010000145.1:0-3711 GCA_044236575.1 Polynucleobacter sp.
CCCATGGTGGGATCAATTCGGACATTGACGTTGTCTATGCCCACAAGATCCTGCATGACGCCGATGGCAAATTGCGTTTCCTGCTCGTGATTAATCGTGGGCGGGTAATTGCGTGTAAAGACAACATCGGCTTGGCAATCAAAACCCTCGGCAACATGCTGAGCAACTTCATTTAAGCGTCGCTCAATCAGATCGAGCACCTCGTTGGTAAAGGTGCGAACCGTACCCCCAATCTGGGCGCTATCGGGAATCACATTGCTGGCCTCACCCGCATGAAACTGCGTCACCGACAGAACAGCGGCGTCGACTGGACGCTTATTGCGGGTAATGATGCTTTGCAGTGCTGTTACCACGTGCGCTCCGGCAAGAACCGGGTCCGCGCTGTTGTGCGGTAAGGCAGCATGACCGCCTTTGCCGCGAATGGTAATTGTGAACCCATTACTTGATGCCATCATCGGCCCTGGAGTAACACCAAAGTGACCTTCAGCTAAACCGGGCCAATTGTGTAAGCCAAATACAGCATCGCACGGAAATTGTCTAAATAAACCATCCTTAATCATCTCGCGAGCGCCGCCCCCCCCTTCTTCTGCCGGCTGAAAGATAAAGATGATCGAGCCAGTAAAGTTGCGGTGGCTTGAAAAGTAGTGTGCAGCGCCGAGCAAGATGGCGGTATGCCCATCGTGACCGCAGGCATGCATTTTTCCGGCATGTTGCGATGCATGTGCAAACGCATTTTTTTCTTGTAGCGGCAGGGCGTCCATATCCGCCCGCAAACCAATCATTTTTCCTGGGCCTGCCTCACCATCAATGCGGCCGACTACGCCAGTCTTACCTAGGCCACGCACGATTGGAATACCCCAATTGGTGAGCGCTTCCGCTACCAGCTCAGCCGTACGGATTTCCTCAAAGCGCAACTCGGGGTGCGCGTGGATGTCGCGTCGAATGGCTTCTATGCTTGCCGCTGAATCGACGATTTCTGGAAGTAATCGCATACAACGATCTTATCTGAAAGGCAAATCACCTGCATATTGCAATGCAATACGGTATAAATCCTAAAAAATACGAATATTGCTACAGTACGGAAACACCATTGTGGAATCTATGTCAAACACTATCCCATCCCACCCTTGGCTTGCCCAATATCCAGCAGGCGTCCCCGCACAGCTGGATTACAGCCAGCACCAGTCCTTGGTTGAAGTCTTGGAAGACGCATTTACACGTTATGCCGAGCGCACCGCGTTCTGGTGCATGGGTAAAGGCCTTACCTATAGCGAACTAGACGCGGCATCATTGCAATTCGCGAGCTATTTGCAAAGCATTGGTTTGAGCAAGGGTGCGCGCGTAGCGATGATGTTGCCCAATTTGCCGCAATACCCCGTTGCCTTATACGGAATTATGCGAGCAGGGTATGTGGTGGTCAGTGTCAATCCCCAATATACCGCCCATGAATTGGAGTTTCAGTTGCGCGATAGCGGTGCCGAGGCCATTGTATTTTTGGAGCATTTTGGCAATACCTTAGAGCAAGCCCTGAGCATCAATCCAGACTTACCAATCAAGCATGCGTTTGTTAGTAGTATTGGTGAGTTTTTGGGCTGGCGCGGCCCTTGGCTGGATCGCTTTATTCGAACATTTAAACGCAAGGTCGAGCCCTATACCTTGCCAGCAAACTTCAATTGCTCTCAGCTTAAGCCAACACTTGAAATTGGTCAGCGGGTGCAGTATGTTCGGCCAGAGTTAAATGGGAATTCAATTGCATTGTTGCAATACACCGGCGGTACTACTGGCGTCAGTAAGGGCGCTATTTTGACGCACCGTAATTTACTCGCCAATCTATTGCAAGTGGAAACCTGGCTAAGACCAATTGAACGGGTCAAGCCAATTCAGCAATGGAATTTTTTATGTGCACTGCCGCTGTATCACATCTTCGCTTTTACTGGCTGCGGTCTTTTGGGTATGCGCTTGGGCGCGAAAATTATCTTGGTTCCGAACGCCCGTGATGTTCCGAATTTAGTCGGAATCCTAAAAGAGTTTCCAGAGATTAACTTTTTCCCCGGTGTAAATACCTTGTTTCAAGCTTTGCTGAATAACGCTGATTTTGCCAAATTGGATTTCTCGCAATGGGTCTTGACAATTGGCGGCGGTATGGCGGTACAAAAATCGGTAGCAGACCGATGGAAAGCGCTCACCGGTGTTGCGATTGCCGAGGGCTATGGCCTTTCGGAGACTGCCCCCGTGGCCTGTTGCAATACGCCCTTGATCGAATCATTTACTGGCGGTATTGGCTATCCACTCCCCGATACAGAGTTATCGATTCGAGATGAATCAGGAATGCCGTTGCCAGCAGGAGAGGCGGGCGAGATTTATATCCGGGGTCCACAAGTGATGCAGGGGTATTGGAATCAAGCGGAAGAAACCGCTAATGCCATCACGGCAGATGGATTCTTTAAGTCTGGTGATATTGGAGTCATGGACTCGGTCGGTTTTTTCCGCATCGTCGATCGTAAAAAAGACATGATTACGGTTGCTGGATATAAGGTGTATCCAAACGAAGTAGAAGATGTCGTTGCGTCAATACCCGGCGTATTGGAATGCGCTGTTGTCGGTATCGAGTCAGCTTCGGGCGAGTTAGTGAAGTTATTTGTTGTGTCAGATGACCCTGATTTGACTGCGGAGCGGATTATGGCGGTATGCGCAACTCAGCTCAGCCCATACAAGCGCCCGAGTGCAATCGAGTTTACCGAGAGCCTGCCTAAAAACAACGTCGGCAAGATACTGCGTCGCGTATTACGCGATCAAGCGCGCAATACGGTCTGAGTCAAGCGCATCGGCGGCAAACTGGATTGCCTCTAAGGGGTAAGCATGATTGCTTTGGTGTTGACACTCTGCCGGTAGCGCGTTCACGATACCTAAGAGCGGCGCTTCAATGCGTACCCGTAGTGTATCGATATTCTCGTGCAAGTAGGGCATGTCCGCATCAATGGTATTTGCTACCCATCCGACAAGCGTAAGGCCACGCTGGGTAATCGCTGCAACGCTTAAGAGGGCATGATTAATGCAGCCAAGACGCAGCCCAACTACCAGGATGATTGGCATTTGCAGGGCCTCTGCTAAATCGCCTAAATCCTGCTCTGCATTAATGGGCACCAAAAAGCCACCCGCACCTTCGACCACAGTCCAGTCGGCCTTTGCACTGATTGCTTGATATGCTGAGAGCATGGTGGATAGCTCAAGCGTGATGCCCATCGAATTTGCTACCAGGTGGGGCGCAGCCGGAGTTGGCAAAACATAAGGGCATAGATCGCTCGCATTCCCAGGATAACCAGATACCAGCTTGAGTGACTCCAGGTCCTCATTTACTGTAAGGCCAGCAGACGACTGACTTGTTCCGGCAACGACTGGCTTAAACCCCATGACCGTTTGATTGGGTGCAAGCGCTTTGATTTTGAGAATCAGCGCAGAAGCAATCAGCGTCTTACCGACTTCAGTATCGGTGCCGGTAATAAAAAATCCACGGTGCTTGAATTGACTCATACTGCTTTCGGTTCGCTAGAAGTGTAAACAAGCGCTTCTATTTTTTGTAACTCGGCAATAAGTTCGCGCACTGCCTGGGTGCTGTGATTGGCCGAGAAAGTAATCCGCAGGCGCGCACTGCCTTCCGGAACGGTCGGTGGACGTATCGCCGGAATCCAATAACCTGCCTCGTCTAATTGC
>JBIIGG010000146.1:0-3673 GCA_044236575.1 Polynucleobacter sp.
CTGGTAATCCAGTTTTTGCAACCTTATTTACTTGGAAAGATTAAAGATGATCAATTTAAAAGAAGCAACATTTATGGGCTATCGCCGTGAAAACGGCCGCATGGGTATTCGCAATCACGTTGTTATCCTGCCTTTAGACGACCTATCCAATGCAGCCTGTGAGGCAGTTGCCAATAACATCAAAGGCGCTATTGCAATTCCGCACCCATATGGTCGTTTGCAGTTTGGTGCTGACTTAGACCTTCATTTCCGCACCCTGATTGGTGCTGGCTGTAACCCGAACGTGGCAGCAGTAGTGGTGATTGGCATTGAGAGTCAGTGGACTGGCAAGGTAGTAGACGGGATTAAAGCATCTGGCAAACCAGTTGAGGGTTTTTGGATCAGCGGCAATGGCGATACAGCAACCATCACTGCAGCCAGTAAATCTGCTTACAAAATGGTGAAATTTGCTTCAAAGCAGCAGCGTGTTTCAGCCCCCCTGTCAGAGCTCTGGGTTTCAACCAAATGCGGCGAATCAGACACAACCTCTGGCTGTGCTTCCAATCCAGCAGTAGGCAATGCATTTGACCGCCTGTATGAGATTGGCTCCACCCTGGTATTTGGTGAGACAACCGAATTAACGGGTGGTGAGCACTTAGTTGAAGCCCGCTGCCGGACTCCCGAGGTCAAAAAGAAGTTTCGCGAGATGTTTGACCGCTACCAAGGTGTGATTGAGCGTAATAAAACCAGTGATTTGTCTGATTCACAGCCAACCAAAGGCAATATTGCGGGTGGCTTGACAACGATTGAAGAAAAAGCCTTAGGTAATATCCAAAAAATTGGTAAGAAATGCGTTGTGGATGGAGTGCTTGATAAGGCAGAAACACCTACCATCCCCGGACTGCACTTTATGGACTCCTCTTCGGCTGCTGCTGAAATGGTGACATTGTGCGCAGCTTCTGGATTTGCTGCTCACCTTTTCCCAACTGGGCAGGGTAATGTGATCGGCAATGCAATCCTTCCCGTTATTAAGTTATGCGCAAATCCAAGAACAGTACGTCTAATGTCAGAGCACATTGATGTGGATGTATCTGGCTTGTTACGCAGAGAGGAAACGCTGGATTCAGCTGGAGAAAAGCTGATTGATTCTCTATTGCGTACCGCAAATGGTGAATTAACTGCAGCTGAAATTCTGGGCCATCGTGAGTTTGTGATGACCCGTTTGTATGAATCTGCATAAGTAGTCAACGTATGAAGTCCCTGACCGCCTATCAAGAGGTGAAACAAAAAATCACCGAAGATCTGGTCAGGGGCCGCTTTCCGATGGGGCAGGCCCTGCCTGCTGAAAAAGATTTTGCTAAAGAGTTGGATGTATCGATCGGTACGCTGCGCAAAGCAGTGGATGAGTTGGTAGCAGATGGCATTGTTACCCGGCGTCAAGGAAAAGGTACATATGTAGCTGAGCACGACTTAAAGCGGCTCCTCTATTATTTTTTTCATGTTGTTCGCCACGATGTGGATAAAAAAGTCTATCCAAAAGTAGAGTTAGCCAGTTTTTTATCTGCGTCAGCCAGTAAGGAAGAGGGTACAAAGCTCGCAATTAAAGAGGGATCGCCGGTTTGGCGCATCACCAATCGACTTTACCTTGATGGCCAGTGCGTCATGATTGACCAAATTACCTTAGATAAAAAGCGTTTTAAAAAATTGACGCGGGAGGATTTTATCGCAAGGGAAGGCAGTATTTATCAGCTGTACCAAATGCATTATGGTCAAACGGTTGTGTGTACCAATGAGCGTTTGCGCGCCACAATTGCAAATAAGCAGTACGCAGAATGGCTAAATCTAAGTCCAGGGTCTCCTGTTCTTGTGATTCGGCGTGTTGCCCTTGGCATACAGGATGAGCCACTGGAATGGCGAGTGTCAACCTTGAATACTGATAGCCATGAGTATTTCAGTGAGTTGGTGGCCTAAGCGGCGGAGCAGTCAAAAAGCTTAGCGTTGCCTTTTGAATTCATCTGCCCAAGCAAGAATGGATTGAATAACCGAATCATCCTTATTCCAACTTAACTTTCGTTTAAAAAAGCCCCGCATCTCTTGGCCTACGCCACATCCCCAAATCGTCATATTTGCTTGGTGCTCACCCCACTTCAGAACCAGTTTTAGGTGATCAATTAGGTAGTTTTCATCATTGGTTTGTTGGGTGGCACGATCCATAGGGCACCCATCCGAAAGCAAAATGATGTTTTGCTCAATGGGTTCTGATGCTGTCGCCATGTGTTTGGAGGACTCCTGATTAGACCGACTAATGGCCCATTGGAGGGCTTCACCATCTAAGCTTTCTCGATAGATATCGGGTTTAAGCATGGCGGCTAGTCCAAGCCGCGCCTGTCTCCAGCTGGAATTGAAATCCTTAAATACCCAGTGCGCGCGTTCATTTAATCGACCGGGGTTATCCGGCTTGCCTGCCAATTGCCACTGCTTAAAGCATCTACCACCTTGCCAGCTCATCGTGCTGTATCCCAGCACCTCGGTTGGAACCCCAATCTTATCGAGTATTTTGACCATGACATCAATCCAAGAGGCCATGATTACACGATGCTCTTTCATGGATCCAGAGCAATCAATCAAAAAGGTGACGCTGGCTGTGGTTTTCGGCTTTAAATAAGGCGTTTGATAAACCGAAGATGGATTGATTGAGGTAACAATTCGGCTTAGTAACTTTCGATTTAGGACCCCTTCTTCTGCGGACTCCACACCGCTTGCATTAGGAGTGCAAAAAAGCGGGGTATAAACCTTAATCAACCTAGACCAGGGTATGGACCAACTTTGAATTTGCTGATCCATTTCCTCACGAAATGAAATAAGTTGAGCAAGCCGAATGGTATCGAGCGGCTTCATTTCTTGATCATAGGAGCGATCAAATACACGATAGCGCTTTAGTTCATGTTGATATTGGAGTTGTTCATTAATACTCGAATTTGAGAATAGGCTATTGGCCGCAATGGGATGCCTTTGTTTATCAGAGAACTCCCAAACAATCGGAAGCCGAGTTTGATTTAAGTTTTTCCGTTTAATTCGAATGCTCGGAACACTTTCATATTCTTTTTGTACTAAATCAGAAACAAAGTTAGCCAGTTCCAAGGCCACTTCAGAATAGTGTTCTTGATCGTGTCGAAGGCGTTTTAACTTTTCGAGTAGTGTTCCGGTGGTGACATACAGTTCTGCGCGCGGTATCTCAATCGTATCTTGCATTAATTGGGGGAGGGGGGCGTTGTTCATCCTCGACCACGTTCCACCAAATATCGCTAAGAGCAGTAAGCCAATACTTCCTTCCGTATTACCAGAGGCCATGAATTGATTTAGCCAAGCAATAAAGTGCAATCGAAGATTTTCTTTCGTTCCAACCATGCTTGCTGGGCAAATACTTTCCACCCGTATTTGCTCAAGAACTTCGAAGACCAGGGATCCTACTAGGTCATGGGGCTGTTTGGCTTGATGTAATGTTCGATTTGAGAGCGCAAGGCGAAGGCCAAGGCCGTCGAGCATTCCGCGGTGATTTGCCCATGCTTCGGAGAAATGGACTGGATTTAGGTGGGGTGGAAGTTGACCAATGATGTCATCGTCATGATAAAAAAGCCAATCGCGCAAATTGACTTGCGCATCGCCCGATATCGATCGGACAATTGCACCATAG
>JBIIGG010000025.1:0-13420 GCA_044236575.1 Polynucleobacter sp.
AACTGCTGTTTCATGATGAACCTTCTGCCGTCGAATCACCAAGCCAACTTCCCCGTTAGCCGAGTCGAACAGAACTTCGTGGGCGTGAGTCCAGAACGTCAATATGTACGGCGCATGGAATCCATGCAAACGCTTCTATCGGCGCGCGAAGGATCCCCGTCCGCAAAATTCCACCTGTCTTGGCCGGTATCCGGGCTGGCAAATTTAAGAACTTGACCTTCCCATGCGATTGACGCACACAGTGGCTATATCCAAGTTCTCCGTACCCAGTTGCAGGCACATTTGCTTACCGTTGCGGGGGCAGCACACGTTTGAATAGTGTTTCCCGTTTAACTTTATTGCAATGCAATAAAGCACCAAAACAATTCAATACTACTGCATTTAAGACCCCTAAATACTGGGGTTTTTACTTATTTAGCCTACAATGGCATAGTAAAAACAATAATAAATATGACGGTACTAGACAAACATCCCGAAAAGAACCTGATTCGCTTGCAGCTGAGTCAAAACATCGTCTTGCAGCATTTGGATCCGGCAAGCATGGCCGAGTTAGAGCGCCACTTAGTGATTTCTGACCTAAAAAAATCCGAAATTTTGCTGCACCAAGGCGATCACCAAATGGAGCAGTATTTTGTGCTCGATGGCATTTTGAAGCGCATCGTATCAAGCTCGGACGCAAAGGAAATGATCTTGCGCTTCACGATCGAAAAGGACATTGAGACCAGTTATGCTGCGTGGCGCCTTAAGAAATCGGCCCCTTACAGCATTGCCTGCGTGACCAAGGCTAGGGTTGCGCGCATGCCCATGAAAAAGTGGACTGAGTTTTTGGAGAGCCACCCCCCCTTAAAAGAGAGTTTTGAGTTTGAGGTAATGCGCCTCATGAGTGAAATCATGGCCCATACCATTACCTTGCATATGCTTGATGCACCAGGCCGCGTGGAGCGCTTTCTGCGGAAGTACGAGAGCCTATTTGGTCTTTTACCCAAAAAAGAGCTTGCAGCCTATTTGAATTTATCGCCCGAGACCCTAAGTCGCCTAAAAACAAAGCACAAGGACCTTTTTGTCTAGTTTTTTATGGACTTGAGTTTGCTTCTAGCAGACTCTAAGCCTTGTTTTTATTGGAATTAAAGGGAAATTGACGCAAGTCAATGCTGATCTACACCCCCAAGCCTAAGATGCATCCACCTAAATGCAGTTTGTTCATCCCCTGGGTTTAGGTGCATTTTTAACTGGAGATACAAGACAAAAGCTAAATTGCCTTGCCAACGGAGCGAAGCAGTCTAACGAATATAACTTTTATGACAAACGACAATCAAAACCAAGAACTTACTGACGGATTCCATCTCGTTATCGATGCCCTCAAGGCCAATGACATTGACACCATATTTGGTCTCGTGGGTATTCCAATTACGGATTTATGCCGCTTGGCTCAGGCTGAAGGTATGCGCTTCATTGGTTTTCGCCATGAGCAGCACGCCGGAAATGCCGCAGCCATTGCCGGTTACATGACACAAAAGCCTGGTATCTGCATGACGGTGTCTGCGCCTGGTTTCTTAAACGGTTTAACTGCCCTAGCCAATGCGACGGTGAACTGTTTCCCGATGATTCTGATTAGCGGCTCTAGCGAGCGCGAGATCATAGACTTGCAGCAGGGCGATTACGAAGAGATGGATCAGCTCAATGCAGCCAAACCCTACGCCAAAGCTGCTTACCGTATTAATCACGCAGAAGATATTGGCATTGGTATTGCACGCGCGATTCGTGCCGCAGTGTCGGGTCGTCCTGGCGGCGTGTACTTGGACTTACCAGCACAACTCTTATCACAGACTCTGTCGGTCGCTGAAGCCAAGAAATCCATTTTCAAAGTCATTGACCCAGTACCTCGTCAGATTCCAGCGGCCGATGCTGTAGCTCGCGCATTAGACGTACTTAAGAGCGCAAAACGCCCATTGATTCTGCTGGGCAAAGGCGCTGCATACGCTCAAGCTGATGCCGACATCAAGGCCTTGATTGAAAAATCCGGCATCCCTTATTTGCCAATGTCGATGGCAAAAGGGTTGTTACCCGATGATCATCCGCAAACAGCATCCCCAGCCCGCTCATTTGTTTTGGCAGAGGCTGACACAGTCTTGTTAATTGGCGCCCGCTTGAACTGGTTATTGGCTCATGGTAAGGGTAAGACTTGGGGCAAGGAGCCGAAGAAATTTATTCAGATCGATATTCAGGCAAACGAAGTGGATAGCAACGTACAAATTGCCGCACCATTGATTGGTGATATTGGTTCCTGCGTTGGTGAACTCTTAAAAGGCATTGCTTCTGTTCCTAAGCCAAGCGCGGAATGGATTTCAGCAATCAACGAGAGAAAAGACAAGAACATGGTGAAGATGGCAGAAACACTTGCCAAAGATACTGTGCCCATGAACTTCCATAATGCATTGCGCGTGATTCGCGATGTGGTGAAGAAAAATCCTGACATCAATCTCGTTAACGAAGGCGCTAATACACTCGACTATTGCCGTGCGATCGTGAATATGTTTAAACCGCGTAAGCGTTTTGACTCCGGTACATGGGGCATTATGGGCATCGGCATGGGTTATTCGATTGGTGCAGCAGTGACCAGTGGTTTGCCTGTCATCGCAGTGGAGGGTGATAGCGCGTTTGGTTTCAGCGGCATGGAACTCGAGACCATCTGCCGTTACAACTTGCCAATCACAACCGTGATTTTCAATAACAATGGCGTTTACCGCGGTACCGACGTAAACCCAACTGGCGGCGCTGATGTTGCCCCAACCGTATTCGTGAAAAACGCACGCTATGACAAGATGATGGAAGCGTTTGGTGGTATCGGTTACAACGTCACCACCCCACAGGAATTAGAGAAGGCCTTGACTGAGGCAATAGCCGCAGGCAAGCCAGCACTAATCAATGCTGTCATTGATGAAACAGCAGGCACCGAAAGTGGTCGCCTGACGAATCTCAACCCAGCAAGTACTGCCACTAAGAAGTAATTGACGAGTTAAGTCGTACGCAACCCTAAGGAGATTTAATATGAGCAAGCCATTAGACGGAATCCGCATCATCGATTTCACCCACGTACAAGCAGGTCCTGCCTGTACCCAGTTGTTGGCATGGTATGGCGCGGACGTAATCAAAGTAGAGCGTCCTGGATCTGGCGACGTAACCCGTAGCCAATTGCGCGATATTCCGGATGCCGATGCCTTGTATTTCACGATGCTCAACGGCAATAAGCGTTCGTTGACTTTGGATACCAAGACTGCAGAAGGCAAGGAAGTATTGGAGAAGTTGATTAAGGTTTCTGACGTCATGGTCGAGAACTTTGGTCCAGGCGCCTTAGATCGTATGGGGTTCTCATGGGAACGCATCATGGAACTAAACCCACGCATGATCATGGCCTCGGTAAAAGGTTTCAGCGATGGCCACTCCTATGAAGATTTAAAGGTGTATGAGAACGTAGCCCAGTGTGCTGGCGGCGCAGCCTCCACCACTGGTTTCTGGGACGGTCCTCCTACCGTATCTGCTGCTGCTTTGGGCGATAGCAATACTGGTATGCACTTGGCTATTGGTATTTTGACCGCGCTGATGCACCGCGAGAAAACTGGCCGTGGTCAGAAGGTGGCTTGCTCGATGCAAGACGCCGTATTGAACCTGTGCCGCGTGAAGTTGCGTGACCAGCAGCGCCTGGATCGCGTTGGTTACTTGGAAGAGTACCCACAGTATCCCCATGGCACATTCTCGGACGTTGTACCTCGCGGCGGTAATGCCGGCGGCGGCGGTCAGCCAGGCTGGGTTTTAAAGTGTAAGGGCTGGGAAACCGATCCAAATGCCTACATTTATTTCACCATCCAGGGACATGCTTGGAAGCCAATTACCGAGGCTTTAGGTCGTCCAGAGTGGGCAACGGATCCTGCTTACATGACTGCAGAAGCACGTCAAGACAAGATTTTTGACATCTTCGCAACCATTGAAGATTGGCTCAAAGACAAGACCAAGTACGAGGCAGTGGACATCTTGCGTAAGTTTGATATTCCATGCGCCCCTGTACTGTCGATGAAAGAATTGGCTGCATCACCCGATTTGCGTGCCAGCGGTTCGATCGTGGAAGTAGATCACAAGGTGCGCGGTAAGTACCTAACGATTGGTAGCCCAATTAAGTTCTCTGATTTAGAGATTGAGGTAAAGCCATCCCCAGTATTGGGCGAGCATACCGATGAGGTATTGGCTGACCTTGGCTACGGCAAGGACGATATTGCCAAGTTGCATGCGGCAAAAGCAGTTTAATAACAATAAATTAGTTTGATCCTTTAGGGCGCTCCGAGTGAGCGCCTTTTTTATTAAGGGGAATGGGATGAGCGATCAGATCGACTATGAGCAGTTGGTTCGTGGCATGGGCGATGCGGTTGTTATCTCTAATGCGCAGGGTGATATTGTGCTATGGAATAAAGCAGCTGAACGTATTTTTGGATATACCGAAGCTGAGGCCTTGGGCAAACGTTTAGATCTCATTACGCCAGATCGATTTCGCCACCGCCATTGGGAGGGGTATGAGAAATCCATGGAAAAGGGCACGACCCGTTACGGTACGCAGCTTTTAAAAGTACCAGCACTCCACAAGGACGGTAGAACCCTCTCGATTGCCTTTACCGTAACGATGCTTTTTGATGAGGCGCATCGTGCTACAGGGGTTGCGGCTACGATTCGGGATGAAACCGAGTGCTTTCACGCGGATCGCGCATTGCGAAATCGACTATCAGAGCTTGAGAATGCCAGCGATCCAAAAGCACCATAATAGCGCTTAAAACGGGCAATCAGCCTAGCCTAGGCGCCTGAAGGGCGGTAAATCAGCCTGCGCCGACTGGTAGAATTTGACTAATTCAAAATTTCAATTCTTATTAGGACTACTGTCATGGCAAAAGCACTTGAGGGGGTGAAAATCCTCGATTTCACGCACGTTCAATCGGGCCCAACCTGTACCCAATTATTGGCTTGGTTTGGTGCGGATGTAATTAAGGTGGAGCGCTCGGGTGAGGGCGATGCTACCCGCGGTCAATTGCGCGACATACCCGATGCGGATAGTTTGTATTTCACCATGCTGAATCACAATAAACGCTCGATTACAGTTAATACCAAAACTCCAGAGGGCAAAGATATTCTCGAGCGCTTAATCAAAGAGTGCGATGTCTTGGTTGAAAATTTTGCGCCAGGCGCCTTGGATCGCATGGGTTTTACTTGGGAGCACATTCAGCACCTCAATCCACGCATGATCATGGCATCGATCAAGGGCTTTGGCCCAGGACCCTATGAAGATTGCAAGGTATATGAAAACGTCGCACAGTGCGCTGGAGGTTCAGCATCTACCACCGGTTTTGATGATGGTCCTCCAATGGTGACTGGCGCGCAGATTGGCGATAGTGGAACCGGTTTGCATTTAGCCTTAGGTATCGTCACCGCTTTGTATCAACGCACCCACTCGGGTCGTGGTCAGCGCGTACAGGCAGCGATGCAAGATGCCGTATTGAATTTGTGCCGCGTGAAGCTACGCGATCAGCAACGCTTAGAGCGCAATGGCACGATGCAAGAGTATCCGCAGTTCCCGAACGGCCATTTTGGTGAGGCAGTACCTCGCGCTGGAAATGCCTCTGGTGGCGGACAGCCCGGCTGGATCCTGAAATGCAAAGGCTGGGAGAGTGATCCCAACTCCTATATTTATGTTGTGGTTCAGGCGGCAGTATGGGAAGCCATTTGTAAGGTGATTGGTAAAGAAGAGTGGATTACTGACCATGACTTTTCATCGCCGATGGCACGTTTGCCACGGCTCATGCAAATCTTTGGTGAGATCGAAAAATGGACCATGACCAAAACCAAGTTTGAGGTGATGGATGTATTGAATAAATACGACGTACCATGCGGCCCGATTCTGTCGATGAAAGAAATTGCGGAAGAGCCAGCATTGCGTGCCACCGGTACGATTGTTGAAGTCGATCACCCGATTCGAGGCAAATACTTAACCGTGGGTAACCCCATCAAGTTATCCGATAGCGAAACTGAAGTCACGCGCTCGCCACTGCTGGGCGAGCACACCGATGAGATCATGCAAGAACTGGGATTTAACATCGACGATCTGATCGATTTACGCCACCGGAAAGTCATCTAAATGAAGGTCGCGCTAATTGGTAGTCAAGACTTTGGTAAGGCGGCACTTGAGGCTTTCTTAGAGCGCGGCGATGAGATTGTCGCGGTAATTTGTCCGCCGGATAATCCCAAGGCCACTAAGCCTGAGATTCTAAAAGAGGCAACCCTGGCAAAAGGCCTCGTGCCCTTACAATTTGCCTCACTTAAAAGTCCCGAGGCAGCCGATGCCATGCGTAATAGCGGTGCGGATATTTGTGTGATGGCCTATGTCCTGCAATTTGTGCCACAAGAGCTCGCCAAGATACCGCGCTTGGGCACGATTCAATACCACCCTTCATTGTTACCGAAGTACCGCGGCCCCAGTGCCATTAACTGGGCTATTGCCCTGGGTGAGACCAAGACAGGCCTCACCATTTTCAGGCCATCGGATGGCCTGGATGAAGGTGAAGTGATTTTGCAAAAAGAGGCAGCCATTGGCGCAAACGACACACTGGGATCGGTTTATTTTGATCACCTTTTTCCGCTTGGGGTGAAGGCGCTATTAGAGGCTGCTGATCTGGTTGCTGCAGGCAAGCACCATGAGGTAGTTCAAGACGAGGCCTTAGCCAATTATGAAGGCTGGTTCGATCAAGCGGCCGCTCGCATCCATTGGTCAAGCCACATTACGCAGATCCATAACTTGATTCGGGCCTGCAATCCAGCGCCCGGTGCTTGGACCATGGTGGGCGAACAAAAAGTGCAGATTTATGACGTCAAAAAACACATTGCTGCAACCTATGGCGCCGTCAAAGGCAAGCCAGGTCAAATCACAGCAATCGGCTCCGAATCCTTCCATGTCACCTGCCACGGCGGACAGATCGAAGTATTAAAAGCCAAAGGACCTGCTGGCAAGGTGAGCGGTGCTGAGCTGGCTAAAAGCCTTGGCTTAGCGGTAGATCAATTTTTTGATGCCTAGGAAAAGTTGAATGGGCCCGGAGTATTGGGCTTAGATTTCTAGATTATCAATCAAACGGGTTTTACCCAGCTTAGCCGCAGTCACAATCACGAGCGGCTGACCGCCATCCAAATCGGCTTGAGTTGGTTTAGCTAGATCGCGTTGCTGGCGAATGGCCATGTAGTCGGGCTTCCATCCCCGGGCCTGCATTTGCGTCAAAGCCTTCGCTTCGATATCCATTAGGGCACTTACCGTCTTTTCGTTTAAGCCAAGTACTTGCTCCCGCATCGCGCTTAACTGGCGTTGTAGTGCTGGCGCTTCGGTGCGCTCACTTTCCGAAAGATAGATGTTGCGCGAGGATAGGGCTAATCCATCTTCAGCACGAATGGTTTCGGCTGGAACGATCTCAACTGGCAAAGCAAATTGGCTAGCCATCTGACGCACAATCATTAGCTGCTGATAATCTTTTTTTCCAAAGACCGCAACCCGCGGCTGAACACAGGAAAAGAGTTTTAAAACAACCGTACAGACACCCTTAAAAAAACCGGGCCGAAATTCACCTTCGAGAATATCGCCGAGTTGCTGGGGTGGATCCACGCGGTATTCTTGGGGCTGTGGATAGAGGTCTTTTTCAGTCGGGGCAAACAAAATGTAGACCCCCTCTTTTTCCAGTTTGTCGATGTCGGCCTGCATGGTCCGAGGGTAGCTATCAAAGTCTTCGTTAGGACCAAATTGCAAGCGGTTGATAAAAATACTGGCTACCACCGGATCGCCATGTTGGCGCGCTAGGCGCATTAAAGATAAATGGCCTTCGTGCAGATTGCCCATGGTAGGCACAAACGAGGCGCGATTTTGACCCCGCAAATGATCACGTAACTCATTGATATCACTAATTATTTTCATGCGCTGGGGGTATAGGCCAGGCGCACGTAAATGGGTGCATAGGGCTCTGCTTGAGTAATTTCGACCAAGGCCTCTCGCGAAAGTTCGAGCATGGCAATGAAATTCACAATCACTACGGGTACACCATTGCCAGAGGTAATCGCGTCTTCAAATAATTCACTGAACTCAACAAAGCGCGTACTTTGCAGGCGACGCAAAATGCGCGTCATAAAATCACGTACCGATAGGGTTTCACGGGTGATGGTGTGGTGCTGATTTAACTTTGCTCGGTGCAGCACATCGCGCCACGCCATTTGCAAGTCTTCTAAATTGACCTCGGGCCAGGTGACTGCTACGGTTGTATCAACGTAGCCATGCGCAATTTGGAAGTCACGCCCTTGCTGCGGAATCTGATCTAACTCTTGGGCTGCTAATTTCATGCGCTCGTATTCAAGCAGTCGACGTACCAACTCGGCACGCGGATCATCGACCTCTTCTTCGCTGTCAGCTTTTTTCATCGGCAGAAGCATGCGCGATTTAATTTCAATCAGCATCGCGGCCATCAGCAGATACTCTGCAGCCAGTTCTAAATTGGTATGGCGGATTTGATCTACGTAGGTCAAATACTGGGACGTAACTTGTGCCATCGGAATGTCCAGCACATTGAAGTTCTGTTTACGAATCAGGTAGAGCAGTAAATCGAGCGGACCTTCGAAGGCTTCTAGAAAAACCTCGAGCGCATCCGGCGGAATGTACAGGTCAGTTGGGAGCTTAAAAAGGGGCTCACCATAGAGTTTGGCAAAAGCCTCCGACATACCATCGGTAACGGAGGGCGTGCTATCCAGCAGGCTCTCAACAGGCTGAACCAGCGGGTCATTCATTGGAATAAACGTAGGCCCGTTGTTTGACTTTGGCCGCATTTAAGCGGCGCTGCTCATCAATGCTAATTGGCTCTTTGTCCCAAAGGAGGGCTCGCCCAGCTTGTTGGTCTTGCTCCAAGGTGGGTTTAGCCGCTTTGAGTTTTTCAAGAAATACGGTGACGTCAGACTGGTATTTACGCATATCGATACTTAATTCTCAATAAATTCAATAACTTATAAAATGCCGCGGAACTGGGCAACCCTCATTATTAACGATTTTGTATGGCCTAAGTCAGATTTGTGTCGGCATCCCGTTTTTAGCTATTGGCTGCTAATAGGACGTCAATTTGAGCCGGCTCAACGCGGCTCATGAGATGGGTATAGGGAGCAATCGGTTGTTGACTAGAGAGGGGCGTACTGATGTCACTCCAAGCCATCGGCGCTACACATAAAAAGCGTTCAACACCAGCAGCAACCTGAGGCAATACTGGCTTTAGATACAAGCTTAAGCACCGAAATGCCTCTAATGTCACGCTACAAATCGCCTGAAGATCGGCTGTGCGTAGAGGATCTTTGGCGATGTCCCACGGCTTGTTTTCATCGACAAAGGCATTGACTTGATCTGCCAATTCCATAATGGTGCGAACCGCTTTTGCAAACTCGCGCCCTTCATACAATTCCGCTATTTTTGTATTGGCTGCGCGAATCGCAAGCAGCAAGGGATGTTGCATGGCATCGTCGGCAACCACGCCACCAAAACGCTTGACTAAAAAGCCGGCGCTGCGACTTGCAATATTGATGTACTTACCAATCAAGTCGCTGTTGACTCGCGCAACGAAGTCGCTCAGATTGAGGTCAAGGTCCTCCATGCTGTCATTTAACTTGGTTGCAAAATAGTAGCGGAACCACTCAGGATTAAAGCCTGACTCAATCACGCTGTTGGCTGAGATCAGGGTGCCACGTGACTTACTCATCTTTTCGCCATCAACCGTGAGAAAGCCATGTGCAAAAACATTGGTAGGGGTACGGTAGCCAGCAAAATGCAAGGTAGCAGGCCAAAACAAGGTGTGGAAATACAAAATGTCTTTGCCAATAAAGTGGTACTGCTCGGTGGCGCTGTCTGGCTTTACCCACTCATCAAAATCCAGACCTTGATCGGTGCAGTACTTTAAGAAACTAGCGTAATAGCCAATCGGTGCATCGAGCCAAACATAAAAATACTTGCCGGGTGCATCAGGGATCTCAAAGCCAAAGTAGGGGGCATCGCGCGAAATATCCCAATCGCCCAATTTACTCTCGCCGGGCTGTCCAACCCACTCTTTCATTTTGTTGCGGGCTTCGGGTTGTAGCGGTGTGCGAACCTGAGTCCAGTCGCGTAAAAAGGTTTCGCAGCGAGGATCTGATAGCTTGAAGAAATAGTGATCCGAAACTTTACGAGTCGGTGTGGCGCCACTGACGACCGAGAAGGGATCAATTAAATCGGTAGGCGCGTAGGTGGCGCCGCATTTTTCACAGGAGTCACCATACTGATCCGGGGCTTTGCATTTAGGGCACTTGCCTTTAATAAAGCGATCCGGGAGGAACATTTCTTTCACGGGATCATAGGCCTGCTCGATGGCGCGCTTTTCAATCAGACCAGCATCGCGCAGCTTGCAATAAATGTCCCCCGCCAACTTTTCATTTTCAGGGCTATCGGTGGTGTAGTAGTGATCAAAGGAAATTAGAAAAGCATCAAAGTCGCGCTTATGTTCTTGCCAGACCTTGGCGATTAGCTCTTTGGGTGTCAGCCCCTCTTTCTCTGCGCGCAGCATGATGGGAGTGCCATGGGTATCGTCTGCCCCCATGTAATGCACTTCGTGACCCTGCATCCGTTGATAGCGAACCCAAATATCGGTTTGAATGTATTCCACCAAATGACCAATGTGAATCTGCCCATTGGCATAGGGCAGGGCAGAGGTAACTAATAGGCGGCGTGGTGAGCTACTCATGCTGTTGGCGGGGTACGGTTTTGGTAAAAAGGCAAAATTGGGCTTATAGGATGAATTATGCTGGTAGAGCATGGATTTTAGACTGCGGTTAAAGTAAGGCTCGCATTTAAAATAGTCAGAACGAATCAAGGAACGTGTGTATGGCAGTAAATCCCCGAATTGCGATGTCCAATGCTTCTGTACCCCTCATTCATGAGGTCCAGATCATTGATGAGGCCGGACGTCATAAAACCGTCCATGTACCGGGCGAGCGCTCCCTGACGATTTATTTGGATAAGCGTGAGCTTGTCACGCTCATGACCCTCGGTAGCGCCCCTGAGGCGCTGGTGCTGGGTTATCTGCGCAACCAGCGTCTGGTGGAATCACCGGACGACATTGAGAGCATTCAGGTCGACTGGGAAACGGATTCAGCCGCAGTCAAAACTCGGCGTAGCACCGTCGATATTGATCAAATGACCAGCAAGCGCATTGTGACCACCGGCTGCGGCCAAGGCACCATGTTTGGCGGCTTAATCGAGGAAATGGAACAGATTCGTTTGGCGGAAGGCCCAGCCCTCAATCAAGCAGCCATTGTTGACCTCATCGACCAAATTCGCCAACACGATACCATTTACAAAAAATCAGGCTCGGTACATGCTTGCGCCGTATTTGAGCGCCAAGGCGAGGATCGGGTTGAATTGCTCCACTTTATTGAGGACGTGGGTCGCCACAATGCCGTGGACTCGATTTCCGGGCTGATGTGGCTGGCCGATAAGGCGGGGCGCGATTTGGTGTTTTTTACGACCGGGCGATTAACCTCGGAGATGGTGATTAAGGGCGCACAGATGGGCATCCCCTTTTTACTGACGCGCTCGGGCGTAACCCAGATGGGCTTGGAGCTGGCCCGAAAGACCCGCCTGACGCTTCTGTCGCGTTGCTCGGGAACCCATTTTGAGATTTACAACGCCCCTGAGCGGGTTGTTTTTAGTCCGCCTAAGCAGTAAATAGATGGTCTTCGGGGCCGGGTTGGTTTTACAATTCCGCCATGACAATTAAATCCGACCACTGGATCCGCCGCATGGCTCAAGAGGGCATGATCAGCCCGTTTGAGCCCGGCCAAATCCGCCAAGACGCCACTGGACAAAAAATCGTGAGCTACGGTACCTCGAGCTACGGTTACGACATTCGCTGTGCGAACGAATTCAAGATCTTCACCAACATCAACAGTACGATTGTGGACCCGAAGCATTTCGATGAAAAATCCTTTGTGGATTTTCAGGGGGATGTGTGCATTATTCCGCCCAACTCCTTTGCGTTGGCACGTACGGTCGAATACTTCAAAATTCCACGCAGCGTTCTGACGATCTGCGTTGGTAAGAGTACGTATGCGCGCTGCGGCATTATTGTCAACGTCACGCCATTTGAGCCTGAGTGGGAAGGCTATGTCACCCTCGAGTTTTCAAACACCACTCCGTTGCCAGCAAAAATCTATGCAGGCGAAGGTTGTGCTCAAGTCCTCTTTTTTGAAAGCGATGAAGTTTGCGGCACATCGTATAAGGACCGCGGCGGCAAGTACCAAGGGCAGCAGGGCGTTACGCTACCCAAGGCCTAATTGCATTAGGCAATTTTCTAAAGGCACACATGAAATTTCGTTTCCCAATCATCATTATTGATGAGGACTTTCGCTCTGAAAATATTTCTGGCTCGGGCATCCGTGACCTCGCTTTAGCGATCGAAGGTGAGGGCATTGAAGTGATTGGCCTAACCAGCTATGGGGACTTAACGTCGTTCGCACAGCAAGCATCTCGCGCCTCCTGTTTTGTTTTATCGATTGACGATGAGGAGTTCATCAGCGATACCGAAGACAATGATTTGCCCGCCTTGAATAATCTGCGCGCCTTTGTTGCTGAAGTGCGTAAGCGCAATGAAGACATTCCGATTTTCTTGTATGGTGAGACCCGTACCTCGCGCCATATGCCTAATGACATCTTGCGCGAGTTGCACGGCTTCATCCATATGAATGAAGACACGCCAGAGTTTGTAGCGCGCCACATTATTCGTGAAGCGAAGGTCTACCTCGATTCCTTGGCACCCCCTTTCTTTCGTGCCCTCACGCATTACGCTTCTGAAGGTTCGTATTCCTGGCATTGCCCTGGCCACTCCGGCGGCGTTGCTTTCCTCAAAAGCCCAGTGGGCCGTATGTTTCATCAATTCTTTGGTGAGAATATGCTGCGCGCCGACGTCTGCAATGCCGTTGAAGAATTAGGTCAGTTACTCGACCACACCGGCCCAGTACTAGCCAGCGAACGCAATGCTGCGCGGATTTTCAATGCTGATCATTTATTTTTCGTCACTAATGGTACGTCCACGTCCAATAAGATTGTTTGGCACTCGACGGTTGCTCCGGGCGATATTGTTATCGTTGATCGCAATTGCCATAAATCGGTGATTCATTCGATCACGATGATGGGGGCGATTCCGATTTTCCTGATGCCAACGCGTAATCACCTTGGCATCATTGGCCCGATTCCAAAAGAGGAATTTGAGTGGGCCAACATCAAAAAGAAAATCGACGCCAATCCCTTCATTAAAGACAAAAACGCCATCCCCCGCGTGATGACTCTCAC
>JBIIGG010000026.1:0-13263 GCA_044236575.1 Polynucleobacter sp.
GTAAAACGGTGATTGGCATTATTACCAATCGCGATTTGCGCTTCGAAGAAGATTTGGATGCCCCGGTGAAAGTCAAGATGACACCGCGCGAGCGTTTAATCACCGTGAAAGAGGGTTGCACCCTCGAAGAAGCAAAACGCTTAATGAGCAAACACCGCCTCGAGCGTGTCTTGGTCGTCAATGACGCCTTTGAATTACGCGGCTTAATTACAGTAAAAGATATTCTGAAAGCAACCGAGCACCCTAACGCATGCAAAGACAGTGAGGGTAAGTTGCGCGTTGGGGCTGCAGTGGGTGTTGGCGCCGATAACGATGAGCGCATTGAGTTACTGGTCAAAGCCGGAGTCGATGTGATCGTAGTCGATACTGCGCACGGACATAGTCAGGGCGTATTGGATCGTGTACGGTGGACGAAGAAAAACTATCCCCAAGTGCAAGTCATTGGCGGCAACATTGCTACGGGTGATGCGGCGCTGGCCCTAGTAGAGTATGGCGCTGATGGCGTTAAGGTAGGCATTGGTCCTGGCTCGATTTGCACCACGCGCATTGTTGCCGGCGTTGGCGTACCTCAAATTACTGCCATTGTGAATGTGGCCAATGCATTAAAAGGCACCGGCGTTCCATTAATTGCGGATGGCGGTGTTCGCTATTCCGGAGATGTGGCAAAAGCTTTAGCTGCAGGCGCCCACTCGGTGATGATGGGCGGCATGTTTGCAGGTACCGAAGAGGCGCCTGGCGACGTGTTTTTATATCAAGGCCGCTCGTACAAGAGTTATCGTGGGATGGGTTCACTCGGCGCGATGACAGACGGTGCTGCAGACCGCTACTTTCAGGAAGACATCAGTGCAGCCAATGCGGAGAAGCTGGTACCGGAGGGCATTGAGGGGCAGGTACCTTATAAAGGCAGTGTACTTACGATTTTGCATCAGTTGATGGGAGGCATTCGCTCATCGATGGGCTACTGCGGTTGCAAATCAATTCCTGAATTGCATGAAAAGGCGAATTTTGTGGAAATCACCTCAGCAGGTGTGCGTGAATCGCACGTCCATGATGTGAAAATCACGAAGGAAGCCCCCAACTACCACATCGATTGAATGTGGATTGCTTGATGCACGATAAGATTCTGATTCTGGATTTTGGCTCGCAAGTCACGCAGCTAATTGCGCGGCGCGTACGCGAAGCTAAGGTGTACTCGGAGATTCACCCCTACGATTGCGATCCCGACTTTATCCGCCGCTTTATCCAAGAAGAGGGTGGCAAGGGCATTATTCTTTCTGGCGGTCCCAATTCAGTAACGCAGGGCGAGAGCCCACGAGCACCGCAAATCGTCTTTGAGCTAGGCGTTCCAGTACTCGGCATTTGCTACGGCATGCAAACCATGGCAACCCAGTTGGGTGGCGCTGTTGCTTCTGCTGAAGCGCTTGGTAAAGCCCGTGAATTTGGTTACGCCGAAGTGCGTGCCCATGGCCATACCGAATTACTCAAAGGCGTTCAGGACTTTGCAACGACCCAAGGCCACGGCATCCTTAAGGTGTGGATGAGCCATGGCGATTCGGTAACGACCTTGCCGGATGGTTTTAAGCTTATGGCATCCACCGAGTCCTGCCCCATTGCAGGCATGGCGGATGAGGCTCGGCGTTTCTATGCCTTCCAGTTTCATCCAGAGGTAACCCATACCCTGCAAGGCCCCGCTATCTTGGATCGCTTTGTGCGTACGATTTGCGCTTGCCGTGGCGATTGGGTCATGGGCGATTACATTAGCGAAGCCGTTGCGCACATTCAGGAGCAGGTGGGCAGCGATGAAGTGATCTTAGGCTTATCCGGCGGCGTTGACTCCAGCGTAGCAGCGGCATTAATCCACCGCGCCATTGGCAAGCAATTGACCTGCGTCTTTGTTGATCATGGCCTATTACGCCTCAATGAGGGCGCGATGGTGATGGAGATGTTTGCTCGTAACTTGGGAGTCAAGGTAATACGGGTCGATGCCGAGCACGATTTTATGTCAAAGTTGGCCGGCGTGAGTGATCCAGAAGCCAAGCGTAAGATTATTGGCAAGGAGTTTGTGGAGGTCTTTCAGACTGAGTCTGCAAAGATTCAGAATGCCAAGTGGCTTGCCCAAGGAACCATCTACCCGGATGTGATTGAGTCTGCAGGTAAAGGCAAGAAGGGCGCGCATACGATTAAGAGCCACCATAATGTGGGCGGATTGCCGGATGACATGCAATTGCAATTGCTTGAGCCCTTACGTGAACTGTTTAAAGACGAAGTGCGTGAGTTGGGTGTTGCTTTAGGTTTGCCGCGTGAAATGGTCTATCGCCATCCTTTCCCAGGGCCTGGCTTGGGCGTGCGAATCTTGGGTGAAGTGAAACAAGAGTTTGCTGATTTACTGCGCCGGGCCGATGCCATTTTCATTGAAGAGCTGCGCAACACCATCGATGAGGCAAGTGGCCTGTCATGGTATGAGCTCACTAGCCAAGCATTTGCTGTTTTCTTGCCCGTGAAGTCGGTTGGCGTCATGGGTGATGGGCGAACCTATGAATACGTGGTTGCTTTGCGCGCCGTGCAAACCCAAGACTTTATGACTGCCCACTGGGCACATCTACCGCATGCGTTGCTCGGTAAAGTATCCAATCGCATCATCAATGAAGTCCGCGGTATCAACCGAGTGGTCTTTGACATCAGCGGTAAACCCCCCTCGACGATCGAGTGGGAATAGCTCGTTTTGGGTGACTCGGTGCTTGAGCCAAAGCTAAATCTCCCCGCATTACCAGCAGGTCGACACTATCGCTTTCATGCGATGAATAAGCCCTCCGGCGCTGAATGCAATATCGATTGCGATTACTGCTTTTATTTGCACAAGACCGATTTACTAAAACACGACGATCATGCGCGGATGAGTGATTCGCAGCTGGAGCAGCATATTCGGCAGTACATAGAGGCACAAACGGGTGAGCAGGTAGTCTTCTCATGGCAAGGCGGGGAGCCTACTTTAATGGGACTACCTTTTTACGAGCGGGTTGTGGAGCTGCAGGTAAAGTATGCCAAGCCAGGTCAGCGTATTGAGAATGATCTGCAAACGAATGGTATTGCGCTAGACGATGAATGGGTTGCATTTTTAAAAAAGAACGGCTTTCATGTCGGTTTATCGATTGATGGCCCTCGGGAGTTGCACGATTACTACCGCAAGACCCGGAGCGGCAAACCCACCTTTGACTACGTTCTGAGCGCCGCTAAAAAGCTGGCTAAAGCTGAGGTACCGTTCGCGGCCTTGTGCGTTGTCAACCGCCAAAATGCAAAACAACCCGAGGCCGTTTACCGCTTTTTGACCGAAGAGATCGGTACCTGGCGGATTCAATTTAATCCAGCAGTAGAGCCCCGCAGCTTTAAACAGAGCGCGCCAGGCAAGATGGATTTTTCATCGGCGCCAATACAGGACTCGGAGCGAGCAAAGCCAGGCCATCCCCTCTCCGTCGTTACCGACTGGTCGGTAGATCCCGATGATTACGGCCTTTTTTTGTCGGTCGTCTGGGATGAGTGGCTGAAGAAAGACTTTGGCCGCATTCATGTCAATTTATTTGAAACCGCCATCGCACAAGCAGCGGGGCTACCAGCGCAAACATGTACCCAGGCTGAGTTCTGCGGTAAGGGTTTGGCGGTGGAGCACGACGGCGAAGTCTATTCATGCGATCACTTTGTGTATCCAGAATACCGCCTTGGCAATATTGCGGAGACGCACTTAGGTGATATGGCGTTTTCTGCCGAACAAGAGAAGTTCGGTATGGATAAGCGCGATACCTTACCGAAGCAGTGCCGTCAGTGCGATTACCTACAGCTTTGCTGGGGTGAGTGCCCTAAAAATCGCCTCATTAAAACCAGGGATGGCGAGACGCAATTAAATTACCTGTGCTCCGGTTTATATCGCTTCTACGAGCACATTGGGCCGGATGTGATTCGCATCTTGAAGCATCTCGGGCGCCTACCCCAGTAAATTCTTTTTCAGAAGTCAGTCACTTATTTTGACTGTGCAGCTGGGAAAATAGTACGCCAGTCTTTTTTCATGTCCACCACGAGCCAATTATTCTTTGGAGCTAGGTCGAGTGCGGTATTAAGTTTGCCAATAGCTGACCTGCGATCGTAGGCAACCTCCCTTGCGCCGTCAGTATGGTGAATAATGCCACCGAGGCGCGGACCTGGAGCGCCAGTAGTCCACAAGAACATATCTTGGTCCCCATCCGAGTTGCCAAACGCAATTACAGGGCGCCTGCCAATCTGATGCTGAATGGCGAGGGGTTTATTTGGACCATCATTAATCCACTCTAGCTCAGGCATGCCAATAATGCGGTATTGACCAGTGATCTCGACGAACTTCGATTTAATCGTACTACCAATAATGCGCTCCGGCGGAATTCCGTAGGCCTTTTGAGTCCATGGGCGCATAAACTCGGTTCCACCGCCAGAGACTATGTAGTTGGTATACCCATTGGCTTTTAGATAAGCCAATAACTCGATCATGGGTTGATAGACCATCTCGGTATATGGCCTATTGCTTGTGGGATGGCGTGCAGTTTTAAGCCAGTCGCTAACAATGACCTGAAACGCGTCGGTGCTCATACCAGCATGTGTCGCTGCAATCAATTCAAATAGGCCCTTATGCCCGCTGGCCTTAATCGATTGAATATCATTTTCCAATACTGCTTTAAACGGCTGCTGCGTTTTCCACTGGGGGTTTTGTGGAGCCAGGGTTTTGATTCGGTCGATGGCGAAGGCAAGCTGAACATACAAAGGTTGCTCGCTCCATAGCGTGCCATCGTTATCAAATACGGCAATACGCTCTTCTGGTGGAATAAATTGCTTAGAGCCGGCTCGGGTAGTTTCTTGAATAAAGCGAATGATTGCCTTTTTACTGGGGCCATCATTCCAGGCTGGCAGGGGATCTTGGGCTAAGACATTGCCCGAGAAGATAAAAAGCAAGCCTAAGAAAAAAAGTTTCATCATGCAGCGACTTTATTAAATGAAGAGTTGGAACAAAAAAATCTGCTAGCCAAAAGGGTAGCAGATTTTGATGAGACGACTTTGAAGCTTATTTATTCTGGGGCTGGGATACCGCTTCCATCACCCGATCTAAATTAAAGCTACCAGGTTTTTGGCGTGGCGGAAATTCTTTAAAGCTTTGCAGCCATTTACCGACATAAGCACCTGCTGGAGCAATCATGAACATGCGATCGAGGTACCAGCGCTGGTAACCCATGGCGTGTTCTTGCTGGGCCCGCTCAAATGGATCCATGCGAAGGTTAGTTAAGGCCGGCGCACGCAATACGGTGAATGGCTTTTGCCATACCTCAAGACCCTCTGCCTCTTGCTTCATGAAGGTGAGTTTCCAGTTGTCATAGCGCAATGCGGCAACGCTACCATCGTCTGTCCAGTAAATGAATTCTTTACGTGGCCAGACTTTAGTTTCACCTTTGAAAGAGGGCAGTAGGTCGTAGCCATCTAAATGCACTTTATAAGATCGATTGCCAGCCTTACGACCCTTGAGAAGATCTTGTTTAACAGTTTTATCACCCGCAGCGGAGAGTAGGGTAGGCAGCATGTCTTCGTGGGCTGCAATATCGTTGATCACGGTACCGGGCTTAATCACGCCAGGCCATTTGATCATAGCTGGAACGCGATAGCCGCCCTCCCAGTTGGTATTTTTCTCGCCACGGAACATGGTTGTGCCGCCATCAGGCCAGGTAAACGTCTCAGCGCCGTTATCGGTGGAATACATGATGATGGTGTTTTCATCGATGCCGAGCTCTTTTAACTTAGCAAGCAAGGTGCCGACGTGTCCGTCATGTTCAACCATACCGTCGGCATAGACACCAAGGCCAGTTTTGCCACGGGATGCTTCTTTTAGGTGGGTAAAGATATGCATGCGAGTGGAGTTCCACCAAATAAAGAAGGGCTTATCTTCTTTTTTGGCGCGCTCCATAAAGTCAAGCGTCTTCACCATCACTTCATCGTCAATGGTCTCCATGCGCTTGCGTGTTAGGGGGCCGGTGTCATTAATTTTCCCGCCCGCAAAACTATGAATTACGCCACGTGGACCAAATTTCTTTTTGAATTCAGGGTTTTTGGGGTAATCGACGTTTTCTGGCTCTTCTTCTGCATTAAGGTGATATAGATTGCCAAAAAATTCATCAAAGCCATGTGCTGTTGGCAGCATGTCATCGCGGTCGCCCAAATGGTTTTTGCCAAACTGACCGGTTTTATATCCACGCGCCTTCAAAAGAGTAGCTAAAGTTGGATCTTCCTTACGCATGCCTTCCGGTGTTCCGGGTAAGCCTACTTTGGTTAGGCCCGTACGAATGGGAGATTGGCCGGTAATAAATGCGGCGCGACCAGCGGTGCTGCTTTGCTGCCCATACCAATCAGTAAATAGAGCACCTTGTTTGGCAATGCTATCGATGTTCGGTGTCTTGTACCCCATCATGCCCTGGTTGTAGGCGCTGATGTTGAATTGGCCGATGTCGTCACCCCACAAAATTAAAATGTTGGGTGCTTTTTGCGACAGGGCATTAGAAGAGAGCAGGGCGCCTGCCGTCATGGCAAGGGCAAGGGAGGTTTTTTTCAGTTTCAATGGCATGGAAATCTCTAGTTACAGTACATATAAATGAAGAGCTTATAGAAACACAAACCCCATTCTATTTATATTGGCTCTAGAGCTAATATGCGGCTGCTGGCTAGACAATTTTGAGTGGCTTTTTGTTGAAAAAATCGGGTTACTTTAGGTAGCTATTTTCATTTGACACTCTCGCCCATCCTTTGATTTAATGGCAATCCGGTTTTGCTAAGGTACTGATTTTTATCAGAATTAGGCTGTTACAATCCAATAATTACGAATTTCCGAAGCAGATTAAATTCGCATAAAACATGCCTCTTTCTGGAGTAAGTGCTTGATTTAATTGATTTTATGCACTTGCCATGGAGAATCGGACTGCACGTGAGGGGCGGTTTTAGAGGAATTACGTCTTAATAAAGTAAACGAGAGAGCAAAGCAATATGCAAAAAACCCGCAGACTATTTATTGCCGCTTCGGCCATAGCGCCGATTGGTTGCGGCATTCCTATTTCCCGTGACCAAGGTGTTCCAGTAGCGGCGCCAATGCCGATGCCACTCGTGCGTTTGCCACAGATTGGGCAAGAGTGGCGTTACTTAGAGCGTGACTTCTTTAGTGGCCAAACACGCGGGGTCGTAGTAGAAAAAATTAGCAGCGTGGGAAAAACCATTACGGTAAGTCGCTCAGATGAGTATGGCTCGCCATTGCCCAGTGAGATTCAAGGGCCGCACGGCATGGTGCTTACCGACTCCCATTGGGGTAAGGTGCTTAACTTCAATCCGGCGATTCCATTGTGGCCAGAAAAAATGAGTAGCAGCTGGAATAAAGAAGTATTTTCCAAGTACACCGTAAGTGGGTACCCTCAAAATAAAAACGATTGGCAACTCTACATGAGTGCCCATGGCTGGGAAAAAATTACCGTACCGGCAGGTGACTTTATCGCGTTACGTTTTCAAAATCTGATTAATTATGAAAGTACCGACGATAACAAAGTGAACTGCATTCGCCGCGAGACCATTTGGTTTGCGCCGCAGATTGGGCGTTGGATTGCGCGCGAGTCATCGGGCTCGTTTCAAATACAAGGGCAGATAGGTGCAGTCTTACTAGAAAACAGCACCAAGTGGGAATTGCTCTCATGGACCTGATTTAAGTCGATGCACTCTATTTCTCTGCATGCCTTACACCGTATGCTGAAATTTTCGGCTGCGCTTGCTGCGCTCTTACTCACCGCTTGCTTGGGATCGGTCGCACACATTCCCAAGACTCCCATTGCAGCGCCCGTAAGCATTCCTGCAGTACGCGCTCCGGCAATAGGGCAGCAATGGGTGTATGAGGTTCGCAATTACTTTAATGGTGAGTTAGTTGATGTGGTGGCTGAGACCGTAGTTGATGTTGACCCTAAAGTACGGATTGCACGCCAAGGTCAAAAATTAGGCCCGTTACCAGATGAGATTCAGGAGCCTTGGGGAATGAACTTGCAGGATCCCAATTGGACGCCACCACAGCTTTTTATAAAGGCCGTGCCGCTTTGGCCTGAAAAGCTGGTGCCAGGTTGGTCTGGTTTTTATCGAACCCGGTATCAAGTAGTAGGGTTTCCCAATAATGATTTTTATTGGGGCCTCAATATTGATGCCAAATCCTGGAACAGAGTGAAGACGATGGCAGGTGAGTTTGATGCTTTGCATTATGTCAATACAGCTGACTTTTTTGAGAGCGATGATTGGTTTCGGATGGCAAGCAATCGTCGTGAGGAGTCTTGGTTTTCTCCCGAGATTGGCCGTTGGGTTGTGCGCGAACGTTTTGGTGAATACCTTTGGCTTGGTATGCGCGCATGGTCAGAGTCTATCAAAGAGGATTATGTGCGCTGGGAGCTAGTCTCGTGGAAGTGATCAAAATCAATGTATAGCGTAAAAGAACTTTTCGCTACGCTACAAGGCGAGGGTGCGCATGCGGGTCGCGCCGCGGTTTTTTGCCGTTTTGCGGGATGTAATCTATGGAGCGGTCGCGAAGAAGATCGCGCTAATGCCGTATGCCAATTTTGCGATACCGACTTTGTTGGCACGGATGGCGATGGCGGCGGAAAATTTGAGACTGCGCTAGACTTGGCCGCGAAAATTGAGCTTGCTTGGCAGGCAGCGGGTGGCGCTAGCCACTATCGCTATGTCGTCTTTACTGGTGGTGAGCCACTATTGCAACTCGATGCAGATTTAATCAATGCACTGCATGCATTGCGTTTTGAAATTGCGATTGAGACCAATGGCACACTACCTGTTCCCAAGGGAGTGGACTGGGTCTGCGTGAGCCCAAAAGCAGGTACTGAGCTAGTAGTCTTGCAGGCCGACGAAATGAAGTTGGTAGTTCCGCAATCGGGTCATGATGTGCTGGATCAACTGCTGACGCGGTTAGAGCGAATGGATTACCGTCATCGCTACATTCAGCCGATGGATGGGCTATTGCGTTCAGAAAACACGGCATTAGCAGTGCGTATTTGCCAAAACAGGCCGCTCTGGCGGCTGAGCTTACAAACCCATAAATGGATCGGAATTCGATGAGTACCCCCACCCCAGCCATTACCATTACCCGTCGGCTTGAGTTTGATGCGGGGCATCGTATTCCGCATCACGACGGTCAGTGTCGCCACCTGCATGGGCATCGCTATGCGATTGAGTTAACCGTATCGGGCGATGTGATTGAGACTCCTGGTAAGGCAGACGATGGAATGGTGCTCGACTTTGGCGACATCAAGCGCCTTGCAAACGAGCATCTAGTCAACTTATGGGATCACGCCTTTTTAGTCGCCAAAGAAGATCAGGCAGTGGTGGCATTTTTAGCCAGCATGCCGAATCACAAGACAGTGATACTGGATCGCGTTCCCACAGTTGAAAACCTCGCGCATGCTGCCTTTGCGATCTTGGAACCTATTTTTGCAGAGGCATTTCATGGAAGACTGCGCCTAGCCTCCATTCGTTTATATGAAACCCCCAATTGCTGGGCGGATATCTCGCAGACTTAAGCAATGCAGACCGAATTCGATCAGCAATTCATGGCGCTAGCCATAGAGCAGGCTAACTGTGCCGCTTTAGCTGGTGAGGTACCTGTCGGTGCAGTACTAGTTCGAGATGGCCAAGTATTAGCCAAAGCCTTTAATCAACCCATTGGATTACATGACCCCAGTGCTCATGCTGAGATGCAGGTGTTGCGGGCTGCTGGCAAGGCGGAAGGCAATTACCGCTTGCCTGGAACAACGCTGTATGTCACCCTAGAGCCATGTGCGATGTGTGCAGGAGCGATGTTGCATGCACGAGTGGAGCGCGTGGTTTATGGCGCGCCGGATCCGAAAACCGGTGCTGCCGGAAGTGCCCTGAATTTATTTGCCAACCAGCAAATCAATCACCAAACCCAAGTTGAGGGCGGTGTGTTGGCAGAAGAATGTGGCCAGGTTTTAAAACGCTTTTTTAAGGAGCGCCGTTAATGCAAGTGCAGTTGATTGCCCCATCGGGCGCTAGTTTGGATGCACGTAGCCCGCAGGCCGGTATTTCTTGGTTAATGGGGCAGGGCGTATCTGTGTTGAATGCAGAGTGCACGCAGCGCGTCCATCAGCGTTTTTCAGGCAGTGATGCAGAGCGACTATCTGAGCTGAATCACCTTGCCGTATTGCCAGCAAGCACAACGGTAATGGCGATGCGCGGTGGCTATGGATTACATCGCCTGCTCGGGAGCATTGAGTGGCAGGCAATTGACAAGGCAGTAAAGGCTGGTGTGCAGATTTGCGGGCACAGTGATTTCACTGCCTTTCACCTAGGCTTGCTTGCAAAAACAGGCGGCATTAGCTTGGCTGGACCCATGCTCAATTACGATTTTGGCCGGATTGAAGATAATCAGGTTGTAGCACCCGATCCATTTATGTGGACTCACTTTCAGCGTGCGGTTCAGGAGCGCAGCCTAAGTGCACAAGTCAATACAAGCCAGCCGCTCAGTGCCTTGGGTAACAAAACAAAAACCTCTACGGGCATGCTTTGGGGCGGCAACCTAACAGTCCTTACCAGTTTGATTGGCACACCATACTTTCCATCACAGCAGCAATATCAGAACGGTATTCTTTTTCTGGAGGATGTAAATGAACACCCTTACCGGATTGAGCGCATGCTCATGCAGCTACTTGATGCTGGAATCTTAGCGAAGCAAAGCGTAATTCTGATGGGTGGATTTTCAGCCTACCGCTTATATGACAACGATCGTGGCTATAGTTTGCAAGCGGCGTTTGAGCAAATCCGCAGCCGTTTGCCCAGTTCAATTCCAATTTTGACTGATCTGCCATTTGGGCACCAGCCAAATAAATTGACATTACCCGTAGGGGCCATCATTGAAATCGAAGCAAGCAATGCCGGTTATTCGATGCGGGCCGATTGGTAATACGTTTACGCCTCGCTGGATTGCAAGGTGTAACTAGCGCCGGCATCCAAGCCCAAGGCATTTTTCAGAATAGGCAATGCGTCTTTAAGATGGCCCTGCAGAGTCCAGGGTGGATTGAATACAAACATACCGCTAGCCTGTAAGCGTCGTTCACCAGGGGCGTTTTCAACGCGTAGCTCAGCACAAAGCCAAGCCCGTTGATGGGCTTTCGCAATAGCCTTCAGTCGATCGGGTAGCGCAATGGATTCACGCCGCGCAATCACGGGATACCAGATGGCATAACAGCCCGTCGCAAAACGGCCAAGCGCTTCCTCAAGGCACGATTCAAGATTGCGATAATCATTTTTATCCTCGTAGGACGGATCGATTAAGACAAGGCCACGTCTGCTCGGCGGCGGCAATAGGCCTTTGAGTCGACTAAAGCCATCGGCAGCATAGATATCCAGTTGCTTATCGAGCTTAAGTTGATTCATGTTGCTGCGCAGGATGTCAATCTCATTGGGGTGGAGTTCAAATAATCGCAGGCGATCCTGTGGGCGTAATAAACGAGCCAATATAAAAGGCGAGCCTGGGTAGAGTGTTGTACTTTCCATGGCATTCTCGATGGCAACGCAGGTCAAGTAGTCAGCGATGCTGGTCGGTACATGTGTGCCAGTACTTGCTAGATAGTCTTTGAGGCGAACGATGCCCCCAGCCGATTCTTGGCTAATTGCCGCAAAGCCATCTTGCAAGTTATACAAACCAGCGCCAGCATGGGTATCTACAATCGACAGCGCTCCTGGCTTTTCTTGCAAGTACCGCACTAACTGAATAGTAATTAAATGCTTCAGAATGTCGGCGTGACTGCCCGCATGAAAGGCGTGCCGATAGCTAAACATCCCTTAGATACGCCTACGGGACTGCTGCTGTAAAAAGAGTACAAGCGTAAGTAATACGAGGGCGATGCCAGCGTATTGCAATGGCATATTCAGCGGGTGATCCAAGGTCTCATTGAGTAAGACGTAAAGCGAGGCAAGACCACCGATAGCGATCACCCTTGGCCATGGGCTGCGGGGTGAGAGCTGTTTGTTTGGTAATAAGCTTGCCAACTTGGCGCCAATTAAGCCGCACCAGATGCCAAGCCCCGCGCCAACAAGCACATCGGTTAGCCAGTGCGCGCCAATCGCATTGCGGGAAAGTGCGACCGCACTGGCCGCAATGAATAGCAACACAAACGGTTTACGTTTTTGAGCAGGAACAGTGAAAAAGTAAGCGCTAGCAATTGCAAACGCTGTGAGGGTATGGCCTGATGGCATTGCCTTATGAAACACTGCTTCGCCGATCCGGTAAAACTCATGCTCTTGCAAGATCCCGGCCGGGCGTGGCAGGCTAAATGCATTCTTAAGGACAGCACTGACGATGGCGGCAACGCCGCCTGCAAAGATTCCCGCGCTAAGCGCACGTGGCGCGAGTATTAATAGGGGAAATGAGAGTGCAAAGACACCCCAGCCATTGCCTAAAAATGTAATCCAGGTCCAAACCCAATCGGGGGCTAAGCGGGTTAGGGTATTAATCGCAAGGAAAGTGCTCTGCTGCGATTCGGTAAAGTACAGCGCGGCACCGATGCCGATGGGGATTACGGGAATGCACCAAGCAACCCAAGAAAAGCGGGTGGCCATGATCGGCTTAATGTGTGCGATCGGCAGCGTCCAACTGGACTTCCACCTTGGCAAGAACATCGGCCACCGTAATGGCCTGCATGCAGACATTATTTTGGCACGGTGTTTTACGGTGATTGGCAGCGCTGACGCAGGGTGAACAAGCCAGATTGGCGGTAATGGCAATCGAATTACCAATCGAGCCGTACAGCGCTGGCGTCTCAGGCCCAAATAAAACCACGGTGCGCAATGCAGTCACTGCAGAAAAGTGACCCGGCCCAGAATCATTCGTGACCATGACATCCGATAGCGTGTACAGCGCAGGCAATTCAGCAAACCTAACCTGCCCAGCAAAATTGATTGCCACTTTCACATCGGCAACCCGGCGCACGTGTTCAACATAGTCAAACTCAGCTGGGGATCCCGTAATCAAGATCAAATCAGCTGGCCAGCGGGCATGTACGGTGCGTATCAGCTCAGAAAAGCGTTGCTGTGACCAACGCCGCTGCGGCAATAGATCGCTGGCATTGGGATTGATCAAAATGAGGCGCTGCTGGCCATGACGGTAGGGCACATCAGCGTTACGCGCCAAAGACTCAATCCGCTCTAAAACTG
>JBIIGG010000147.1:0-3593 GCA_044236575.1 Polynucleobacter sp.
AACTTACTCACATCGCCGCCCATGGTGGCGATTTCACGCACAAAGGTACCTGAAATAAATTGATACTGATCGGATGGCGTCAAGAATAAGGTCTCCACATCAGGCAGCAGGTAGCGATTCATGCCGGCCATTTGAAACTCATACTCAAAATCAGAGACAGCGCGCAAACCGCGCACGATCACACGTGCCTGATGCTCGCGTGCAAAGTCTTTCAAGAGGCCTGTAAACCCAGCAATCTTAACGTTGGGATAGTGACCGAGAACTTCTTTCGCAATCGCAATGCGCTCGTCTAAATCAAAGAATGGGCGCTTGCTGCGGCTATCGGCCACGCCCACAATCAGTTGACTAAAAATACTGGAGGCGCGACGCACTAAATCCTCGTGGCCTCGGGTTAAGGGATCAAACGTTCCAGGGTAAACAGCAATCGTCATACATTCATCTTTCGCTCTAACTGCGGATAGCCAAAGTTTAGTCCCTTCTGAGCTGAAATAGGAGCGCTTTTACTTGGCCGGCTGTCATTTCTTTGCAGCATTCCCATTGGGGTATGAGGCTATTTAGTGCTGCTAGATCGCAACCAGCAGTAGTCTCAATATAGATTTGGCCGCCCTTGCTGCCATCGCAGACGCGCGCTGCCTCTTGAATGGATGACTCCAGAGAAACGCGATCGTCAAATGGGGGGTCTAGAAAAACCAGATCCCATGAAGCATTCGCCTGCCTTTTTAGAAAGCCCACGCCATCGCCATGCACCAAGTCAATTGAAGCCTCTACGGGAAAAGACTGCAGATCGCTTAAGTTCGCCCGCAAATTGGTAAAGGCGGTTTTATCGCGCTCGACTAAGGTAATCATGCTTGCCCCCCGCGATGCGGCTTCAAAACCAAGGGCTCCGGCTCCGGCGAATGCATCTAAACAACGCAAGCCATCTAGATTTTGACCCAACCAGTTAAAGAGGGTTTCTCGAACCCGATCGGTGGTCGGACGCAATCCAGGGGCATCAATTACCTTGATCAAGCGACTGCGCCAAACCCCACCGATGATGCGTATTTTTTTCGACTGCATCGACTGCGGCATTGCTTACTTATTAATCCCAACCACGACAATTTGCATGCGGTTCATATCTAAATGCCGCTGAAAGGCAGCGCGTATTTGGTTGAGAGTTACTGCCTCAACCTGCTTGGTCCAGGTTTCCATCGTGTCGAGGGGTAAGTCATTCCACGTAATGCCAGATAGGTTATCCAGCAGTTTGCGATTGCTATCGAGTCGCAATGGATAGCCATTAATTAAATTGGACTTAGCCGCCAACAATTCTTCTTCGCTTGGACCATCTGCAATAAATTGGCTAATCGTTTTCTGCATTACTTCCAAACCCAAAATAGCTTGGTCTTTTTTCGTCTGCATACCTGCTTCAAAAAACCCCGCATCCTTACCAGGCGCAAAATAACTATTAATACTGTAAGCAAGTCCGCGCTTTTCTCGAACTTCAGCCATCAAGCGGGATACAAAACCGCCACCACCCAAAACATAATTGCCAACGAGCAGCGGAAAAAAATCAGGGTTGTTGCGCGTAATTGCCGTCATGCCCATAGCAATATGGGCTTGCTGTGTATCAAACGGAATCCGTACTTCGCGCTGACTCAATGGCCCTTGTGGAGTTTGCTGCATCACTGGCAGCGGGGCAATGGCTGGACCCGATTGTGGCAGACCAGCCAAGAGGGTCTGTACGATGGAGTTAGCCTGCGCGCGATCTAAATCACCAACGACATTGATGCTGATACGATCACCACGATACAGGCTAGCATGAAAGCTTCGCAAATCAGCAGCGGTGATTGCAGCCACTGTTTTGGGCGTCGGAAAGTAGGCCAGTGGATATTTTCCGTAAACGGCTTTACGCAAGTTTTGCTGCAAAATGGTTTCTGGCTTCGTTTGGGCTTCAAGTAAGGCGGTAATCAGACGTTGCTTTTCGCGATCAAGCACTTTGCTGTCATAACTCGGCTTTGCCAAAATCAACGAGGCTAACTGCACAACCTGCTCGCGCAAATCAGTCCGGCTTAAGCTGCGTATCCGCAATACCGTCCGCTCACCGCTTGCGGCCACGCTAATGCTAGCGCCAAGGTCAGCAATCTGATCGGCAATTTGCGCCTCATTCAAGCTCGACTTACCGCTACCATTACCTAAGGTCAATAGCTGTGCTGTTAAAGCAGCTAGGCCGTTTTTATTCTCAGGGTCATACTGACTACCAGCATCGATCGAGACTTCTACGTCAATGATCGGTAATGCTTTGGTTTGAATAAAGTAGGCTTTTGCTCCCTTAACCGTATCAAGCGTTTCAATCGGCAAGATGGCATAGGCGCTACTAGCAAAAACACAGCAGACCAAACCAATTAATTGGGCTAAGGTTGACTGAATGCGGATAATTGGACTCATATTTTTCTCGTTCAGAATGCTTTGTATGGCAACTTAGATGCCCCTCTGGCTTGCGGCTCTAGGGTCGCAATCGTCAGCGTATCGTCAATCAAGTACTTCTTAGCCACTGCTTGCACCTGTTCTGGTGTAACTGCCTGCAGTCGATCCAAGATCGGATCAAGCTGCTTCCAGGAGACGCCTGCAATTTCAGAGCTACCAATTTCCATGGCTTGTCCAAAAATGGAATCGCGTTTGTATATTTTGTCGGCCAAGATGCGCACCTGGATACGCTTTAACTCGGCCGCCGTAATGCCTTTTGTTTTGAGCTCCGATAAAACTGACCGGATACCGTTTTCCAGTTGCGCTACAGTCTTACCTTTCGCCACGGTACCTAGAATCATAAATAGCTGGGGGCCACGGGCAACCATGTCATAACCCGCATCTATCGAGTTGGCTATTCGGTCCTGCTTTACAAGGGTTCGATTCAGTCTAGCGTTGTCATAGCCGTCCAAGACTGCCGCCAATAAAGCGAGTGCGTAGGGCTCGTAATCTTCTATTTTTGCAGGGTCAATGTGCGGCACCTTCCAGGCCATAGCCAATTGTGGTGTATCGGCGGGGGCTTTCACAATCACCTGCTTAGTACCGCGTTGGGCTGGCTCGATTTGTGGCTTGCGAACGGGTAACTCGCGCGCGCTCAATGTTCCATACGTTGCTTCAGCGATGGCTCGCACTTTTTCTGGATCAACATCCCCGGCTATCACAACCGTTGCATTGTTTGGTGCATACCAATCGCGGTACCACTGGCGTGCATCATTGGGCACCATGTTCTCTAAATCATTCATCCAGCCAATAATGGGGTGACGGTAGGGTGTTGCTTTATACGCTGTTGCCATGAGGTTTTCATAAAGCAAACCTGATGCTTTATCTTCGGTGCGCAGCCGACGCTCTTCCATCACTACCTGAATTTCCTTCACGAATTCTGCATCATCAAAATTCAGGTTATTCATCCGGTCTGCTTCTAGGCGCATGACTTCGGCTAATTTGCTTCGCTCAATTTGCTGAAAATAGGCGGTGTAGTCCATTGAGGTGAAGGCGTTTTCGCGGCCACCCATTGCAGCAACTCGCTTTGAAAAGTCACCGGATTTGATGGTTTTAGTACCCTTAAACATCATGTGCTCGAGCACGTGAGCCAC
>JBIIGG010000028.1:0-13079 GCA_044236575.1 Polynucleobacter sp.
CTTCGGGCGGCATGTAGTTTTCATCGTGTTTGGCCAGGACTTGGCTTGCCGTAAAAGAGCCTGTGGAATTGAGGCGACCCTCGGCCACAACCCCTTTGCCTTCTTTAAATAAATCCGGCAGTAAGCCTTCATAGCTCACTTCAATGCGATGCGCAAAATCCGTCACCACAAAGCTCACTTTGAGTCCGCCCGCATCCCGCTTGATGGAATTTTCTTCAACCATGCCGCCAACCCGAAATGCGCGGTCTTTAGGCGCCTCATTGGCCGCAATTTGACTCGGACTGTAGAAGAACACCAAATTGCTTTGGAAGGTCTGAAATACCATATAAGTAGCAAATGCAATGCAGGTTACGCCACCAAGGATTGCCAGACCGCGTTTTGTGCGGGGTTTCATAAGTCCTTATTTTGCCTAATTTTTTTCAGTGGCGTACGACTCGTCCCGAATGCTGTCTTCGGTTAGGCGACGCTGCCGGCGGATCTGCCTGATTTCAATGGCAAAAACCAGGGCAGTCACCGCGAAGGACCCCCATACAAAGGGGCCATGACCGCCCATTTGCAGAAAATCACTAAGGCTATTCCAGTAAATCATTTCACTGCCTCCTGGGCCCATGCGGTATGGCGCTCCCGCTCCAAAATGAGGGTACGGCAGCGGTAGAAACTCAATGCGAAGGAGTAAGCCCAAAATGCCACCGTCATGATGAGCATGCCGGTCAACATTTGGGTTGCCATGGTGGGAGCTTTAGTCAGGCTAACCGAGGCTCCTTGGTGCAAGGTATTCCACCATTTCACTGAAAAGTAGATGATCGGGATATTCACCACACCAACAATGGCTAAAACAGCAGCGCTACGATCGGCCTTGCGGGTATCTTCAATTGATGCATGAAGTGATAAGAATCCCAGGTACAAGAAAAGTAAAATGAGTTCTGAGGTCAGGCGTGCGTCCCACACCCAGTAGGTACCCCAGGTGGGCTTACCCCACAGGGACCCGGTCCACAGCGCAATGAAGGTCATAAGCGCGCCGGTTGGCGCTAAAGCGAGTGCAAACATGCTAGCCAGGCGTGCATTAAAAATGAGGCCAATTGCCGCCCAGAATGCCACCGCCAAATAAATAATCATCGACATCCATGCAGCAGGCACATGGATAAAAATAATGCGGTATGACTCGCCTTGTTGATGGTCACTTGGCGCAATCAATAGACCAATGGTTAAGCCAATGACCGTGGCAATCACGGCAACGGCAACGCAATACGGAATCAGCAAGCCAGTTAAGGCATAAAAGCGTTGTGGCGCAGCGTACTTAAACCAATTGATGCTAGAGGAGAACACAGGAAATAGTCTTTATTTAAAAGTAGTTAGAGCGTGCGTTAGTGTGCCTGATTTTAGCTTAGCCGGCTTATTCCACGGCGATTCGTAAGCTGGCTGCGGTGGCGATGGGGGCAAAAAATAGGGCAATTGCCAGCATCGCACCCAAGAGGTAAAAATGACCATCGACTGGCAAGCCAGCGTGGTGGGCATCGACTGCGCCGGCCCCAAAAATAAGGACTGGTATGACCAGCGGCAAAACGAGTAAGGACAGCAACATACCGCCGCCACGTGTTGCCAAGGTTAAGGCTGCGCCGATGGAGCCAATTAAGCTGAGCAAGGGTGTGCCAATCAGGAGCGAGAGCATCAAAATACCCGTGCTTTGAGCGTCCAGATTAAATTGGATGGCCAAGATCGGAGAGGCGATGGTGAGCACGAGCCCAGAGCTAATCCAGTGCGCTGCCGTTTTAGAGAGTACGGCCAGCGGCAATGGGATTGCAGTTAAAACCAATTGATCCAAGGTGCCATCTTGGAAGTCATCTGCAAACAAGCGCCCCAGTGACAGCATGGCTGCTAATAAGGCTGCGATCCACAGCATCCCCGGCGCAATTTTGGCAAGCAATGTTGGCTCTGGTCCAATGCCCAAGGGAAATAAACTGGCTACCACCACAAAGAAAAACAAGGCAGATAAGCTATCGTTTTTACGACGCAGAGCCAAACTCAAGTCGCGCCGCACGATGGCTAACATGACTTTTGGGATGGATAGGTGCGCGCTCATAAGTTCACCCGAACGACGCGGTCGATCTGATCGAGGGCAACCGCTTGATGGCTGCTTAAGGCGACCATGCCCCCGCGAGTTAAATGCTCCTGAAGTAATGCTTGTAGCGCCTCATTGGCATCCTGATCCAGTGCATTGAATGGCTCGTCGAGCAACCAAAGTGGTTTGTCTTTTGCCAACTGCAGGCGGGCTAAGACAACCCGTTGCTTTTGCCCTTGTGAGAAGGTTCGCGCTAATCTGCTTGCCAGGTGACCCAAGCCCGAGCTAACTAGGGCGGCGCGGGCCATACTGCTCGTAATCGCATCGCCACTGAGACCGCCTGCCGCCATGATGTTTTCTTCGGCACTGAGATCGCCTTTGAGTGCTGGAGTGTGGCCCAAGTAAATCAGTTGCGTATGAAAAGAATCCCGATCGGCATCGATTGAACTTGCGCCCCACTGAATGCTGCCCATGCTCGGTGTTAATAGGCCGCAGAGCATGCGTAATAAACTCGACTTTCCGGCGCCGTTGCTGCCGGTGATGCGCAAGAGATGGCCGGGTTCGAGCACAACCGAAAGATCAGTAAACAGAGTTTTGCCACCCCGCATGCAGGCCAGGTTTTGCAAATGCAGGGCAGACGGATTCATGGCGGGAGTATTACTCATTATTCGGTAGACTGCCTAAGAGTAGCAGTTGGCGTGTGAACTGACCGCTATCGCTATCCCGCATCGACCAAAGATCGAGCTGCATGGATGGGCTATAGGGATCAATGTAAGTGCCATCCCGCCGCAGCTCGTAATGCAGATGGGGTCCGCTGGAGCGACCAGTGGAACCGACGTAACCAATCTCGAGGCCACGACGCACGTCGTTGCCAACGCTGAGTTCAACGTTGTAATTGCTTAAATGGGCATAGTACGTGCGGTAGTTGCCTGGGTGCTCGACAATAATCAGATTGCCAAATGCCCCGTTGTAGCCAAGGTAAGCAATTTTGCCGTTGGCAACGCTAAACACTGGAGTGCCGGTCGGAGCTGCGTAATCAATGCCCATATGGGTACGCCAGCGCTGCACGGTCACTGGCGCTTGACCCGCTTGCTTGGCGGGCACTTTGGCGCGGCCAGCCCGAACGTTGCCCACGCCCCGCGATATGCGTCGGTAGCTCAGTGGATTGGTCCAGAAAGAACGCTCAATTGATTCGCCCGAAGCGGTAAAAAAACCGCCCGGAATATCGTTGCGATCAACCCAGAATGCACTTGCAAGTACCTCTTGACTCAGGGTATTCAAAATTTCAACGGCCCAGATTTGAGCCCAGCGATCACGATCACCAAAATCCACAATCAGTCGAACCTGGTTGGCATCAATCGCAGCAGTTGAACTATCTTCGGGATAGAGTTGTTTAACGATCGAGTTCAGTTCCCAGACTAACTCGACGGGCAAAACATCGCCCACTTTTTTGGCGTCATACAAGACGTCCGATAGGGATAGCTCCACTTCCACTAAATTGGGAGACTGCGACTGTAGGCGATCCTCTTGGATTAAGAATCCGCCAAAGGCCGATGGGGTGAACGTCAGGATTTGGGTGCGGGCGTCGCGTATCGGTCCATTCATGATGCTGAGGGAATCAAAGCGATTGCGTTTGCCAAATGCCACTGCGTAGGGAATGCAATTGCCGCGCAGCCCAGAAAAGAAACTGCGCGTTTGATTTTGAAAGAATTCAAAAAAAACTGGATCAGTGATGCCGAGTTGTGCGGGTAAATTACCATCCAGCGAATCGGTTTTAATGCAGCCACGCTGCACCCGAAAATCCAAGTTGCCACCCACATCTCGATTTAATTCACTATCTTTGCTGGTATCAACCAAGCTGGAATTTTTGGGTGCAAGCGATTGGCTTGCTGGGCGGGGCGCCTTAATGCCAGTTTGCTTGGGATTATTCTTAACTACCACTTTGCTGCGATTCGGGGTCGTTTGCGCATTGGCCTCGGAAGGGGCAATTGGCATGCCGAGGTAGCCGCCTAAGGCCATGATCGCCAACAAGGGGATGAAGTACGCTTGTGCACCACGCAAGAGGGAGATCAAAAACAGATTCACCCCCTGATTATCTAATATTGTGTCCCTAGTGTCAGATTATGATTTTGCAGTGCAACATTATTAGGCAATTGCTCGGGCTCAAAATAAGTTGGCCTGATTGTGTCTACAATCTTTTTTTCTGACAAGGATCTACCATGCCCATTATTGAATCTATCCAGGTAGCCGCGGTAAGCGTCCCATTGGATAAAGTCACCTCATTTTCAACGCGCACCGTTTCAGAGCGCCACTACTGCATCGTCAAGGTACGCAGTAAAGAAGGCATTGAGGGCATTGGATTTTGTTATGTAGGGAGTGCGGGCGGCGCGATTGCCAAAGTAGCGGTTGAGCAATTGCTCGCCAAAAAACTGATTGGTCAAAATAGCCATCGCTCCGAGGGCTTATGGATGGAGATGTACGATGAATCCATTCTTCAGGGCCGTGCTGGTTCGGTGATGCGCGCCATCTCGATTTTAGATACGGCTTTATGGGATTTAAATGCCCGCTCAGCCGGCTTGCCGCTGCACCAGTATTTGGGATCGGTTGTTGACGATCGAGTTCCGGCTTACGCCAGCGGCGGCTATTACTTGGAAGGCAAAACCCCTGCTAAGCTCGGCAAAGAAATGGAGTCCTATGTAAAGCAGGGCTTTAAGGCCGTCAAAATGAAGGTAGGCCGTCTTTCTCCGCGCGAAGAGGAAGAGCGGGTCCGGGCAGCGCGCATTGCAGTCGGCGATGATGTTTTACTAACGCTTGATGCCAACAACGCCTGGCGTGATTTACCTACTGCCCTCGAGTACATTCGCCGCTTTGAAGACTACAACCCTTACTGGATTGAAGAGCCTTTTTCGCCGGATGCGATTGATTTGCATGCGGCCTTAGCGCAGCGCACCACCATCAATGTCGCCACTGGCGAGATGGAGGCGGGTCGTTGGCGCTTTCGGGAATTGATTGAGGCCGGCGGCGCATCGATTCTGCAATCGGACGCTGCGGTCTGCGGAGGAATTACCGAATGGCGCCGGATTTCAGCATATGCCGACTGCAAGGGTGTGACGGTCTGCCCGCACTGGATGCATGATTTGCATGCGCCGCTGGTTGCTGCAACACCCAATGCGCGCTTCGTGGAGTTTTTCCTCGACGATCAGGTGCTAAATTTCCGCAACTTAATTAACAAACAGTTGGCATTTAAGAACGGCGATTTGATTTTGCACAAAACCCCCGGACTAGGATTTGAATTCGATGAAAAAGCCATTCAAAAGTACGCTGGTAAATCGGCTTGGAGCAAGATCACTAAGTAATCATCTTGCCTAGCCGCTGGTCTTTTAATGTCCGCAATCGACCCAAAAAAGACCTTGGCAAAAAAAGCCTCTGATAGTACGGTTCGAACGTTCACCCTTAGCCCTAGAGAACCAAAACAGTAACAAATCTAGCGCAATTGATTAGTAAATTTTTCGATTAGCGAGCAGGCCTGTCTAAGCGACTCATCGTCAAGAGCATAGGCAAGACGCAAATATGGACCAAGGCCAAAAGCGCTACCGTGGACACTAGCAACACCTTGCTCAGTCAGCAATGACAATGCCACATCCTCATCACTCCGAAGTACTGTACCGGCAGCAGTTGTTTTTCCAATAAGCTCCTCACATGAAACAAACGCATAGAAAGCTCCTAAGGGCTTAGCGCAGCGTAGTCCTGGAATATCATTTAAACGCGTAACTACCTCATCTCGCCGACTTTGAAAAACCTTACAGGTCTCACGAACAAAATCCTGAGGCCCGCTCAAAGCAGCAAGTGCCGCATATTGCGAGATAGAACATGCGCCAGAAGTCTGTTGCCCTTGCAATGTTTCCATTGCCTCTAAAATCCAGCGTGGGCCCGTTGCAAAACCAATGCGCCAACCCGTCATAGCATAAGCCTTTGACACGCCATTCATAGTCAGTGTGCGTTCGCGCAAACGAGGTTCAATCTGTGCCATAGTATGAAAGCTTTGATTGTCGAATATCAAATGCTCATAAATATCATCTGAAAGAATGAGCACTTGGGGGTAAGCCAACAAAACCTCAGCTAGCTCTAGTAATTCAAGTTTGGTATAAACAGCGCCAGTGGGGTTGGAGGGTGAGTTAAGTATTAGCCAGCGACTATGGGGCGTAATGGATCTTGTGAGTAATTCTGGAGTGAGTTTAAATCCATTAGCTTCACTGCAAGGGACAATAATTGGCGTAGCGCCACTGAGCTGCACCATATCAGGATAACTTACCCAGTAAGGCGCTGGAATGATGACCTGATCGCCAATATTCAATGTCGCAGCTAGAGCGTTGAATAACGCCTGCTTACCACCATTACAGACGATAGTGTCCTGCCATGTCACGTCAATACCATTTTCACGATGAAATTTTATCGCCACCGCTTCACGCAACTCTCGCAATCCAGAAACCTGGGTATAGCGTGTCTTACCAGAAAGAATGGCGTCAATGGCGGCATCCCTAACGTGGGCGGGTGTATCAAAATCAGGTTCGCCTGCAGTTAGTGAGATCACCTGTTTGCCTGCTGCACGGCGCTCTGCGACGCAATCAATCATCTTATAGGTCGCTGATGGCTTGGCACTTGCAAGATTAAGGTTCAAACGTTTAAGTTCTATCGTCATGGGCCTTGTTCAATCTGTTTCTGGGAATATAAATAGAACTCATAACACCATCTAACTCTTTAACATCTGCTCGTAGTTAAATTTCTTATCCACATCAACAATTGACTGCCCTGCCCTAAGTGCCTCAACCATTGCTAGCTCTTTGGCAGCAATACTCTCTGCTGCATCCAACACCTCTTTAATCATGTCAGCAGGAATTGCTACTACTCCATTAACATCAGCAACAATGACGTCACCAGGCAATACCGGTATATTCCCGACCCTAATCGGAATATTCCAAGCCTCTTGAATAATGCGACCTCGAGCGGTAATCGGAACCGTGCCTCTTGCATGAACTGGAAAGCCGAATTCTTCACAGGTATCTACATCACGAACAGCGCCATCGACTACTACTCCTGAAATTTTCTTTTGTAAAGAGCCCATAGAGAGAATCTCGCCCCAGCAGTTATTGTTCAGATCGCCGCGATTATCAATCACAATCACGTCACCGGGAGAGGCGGAAAAAATGGCATCGACGCCGAGATGAGCTTTACTTTGCACAGCGCCTGCAGCAATCATGCGGATCGTAATTGCCCTGCCAATCACCTTAGTCTTGCCCCATTGCGGAACAATGCCGATTACCGCAGCGGCTATTCCTAATTTATCTAATGCATCACTTAAATTAGAGGTGGCTAACTTCTCCAACCGCCCCCTGTAAAAATGGTCAAATTCTTCAGATGTCATCATATGCCTCATTTACTTTGGAACTCTGTGATTAATTCTTGAAAACACCTTGCGCGCATTCCCTTCAAAAATCATGCTCTTCTCTTGCTCGTTCAATCCATTAACGGCATTCAGATAGCGGCGGGTATCGTCAAAATAAAATCCGCTATCGGGATCAATATCTTTCACAGCCCCAAAAGTTTCTGATGCAAATAAAATATTTTTGGTCGGAATGACTTCAGTCAAAAGGTTAATTCCAGGCTGGTGATAAACACAAGTATCAAAATAAATGTTGTTGAGTAGTTTTTGATTTATGTCATGGATATTCATATCCTTTGCCAGCCCCCTAAATCGTCCCCAGTGATAGGGTACTGCTCCACCCCCATGCGGAATTAAGAATCGTAAGGCTGGAAACTGCTCAAACAAATCAGAGGTCAAGCATTGCATGAATGCAGTTGTATCTGCATTTAAATAATGGGCACCGGTAGTATGAAAGCAATCGTTGCAACTTGTACTTACATGAATCATGGCCGGCACATCCAATGCAATCATTTCTTTATAGATTGGATGCCAATAGGAGTCACTTAATGGGGGGTCGCGCCAGTAACCACCTGACGGATCGGGATTAAGATTAATTCCCACAAACCCAAACTCATTAATACATTTGCGCATCTCAGGAAAACATGTACTGATATCTACTCCGGGAGACTGTGGCAGCATTGCGGCGCCAACAAAGTTTTTGGGGAATAACTGCGTCACTCGATAGCAAAGCTCATTACAGAGAGCTGCCCATGTTGCCGAGGTATTGAAATCACCAATGTGGTGAGTCATAAAACTGGCTTGAGGCGAAAAGATCGTGACATCAATGCCCCGCTCTTTCATTCTAGCTAGTTGATTTTCTTCGATAGACTCTCGAATTTCATCGTCACTAATTTTTAAATCAGACGCCTTAGGGCCTAACTCGGGTGTATTTAAATTAGCAACCTGGGCATCGCGCCAAGCCTTTAAGGCTTTTGGCGCGGTAGTATAGTGTCCATGACAATCAATAATCATCGAATCGTTTCCTTGATGGAATGTGGCAAGCTCTGTATTAAGATTTTTTTAAAGCGATATCAACCCAAGAGTCGTCATACTGGCCGTTCAATATTGATTGAATTGTTTTAAGTTCAACGGCTTCTTTTTCTTTGCCCAATCGCGCACCCTCAAGGGCAACAGCGGGAGATAAAGCGATGATGCCATCGCAATCGCCTAAAATCACATCGCCAGGATTGACGGCCATGCCGCCAATGGAGATTGAGACATTAATACTGCCAGTGCCGTCTTTAAATGGACCGCGCAGATTGATACCGCGAGCCCAACAGGGGAAACGGTACTTTTCAAAAGCTTCTACATCACGAATCGCCCCATCAAACACAGCGCCAATAGCACCTTTAGATTTAGCAACCGTCATCATAATTTCACCAAATAATGCACGTGAAATATCACCACCACCATCAACAACCAAAATATCACCTGGCTGCAAGAGTTGAAGCGCCTTGTGAATTAACAGATTATCTCCGGCGCGGACGCGCACCGTGACCGCATTACCGCAAACTGATACGGAAGATTTATTAACTGGCAATATGCCAACTGCGCCGATCGTTCTACCAAGAGCATCGGAAACTACAGAGGTTGCCAAGCCGGTTAATGCGGCAATTCCCTCTTTGAATGCCTCTTTACGGGGATAAATGTCCATACCTGTGGCGCTCATGCTGTCTCCTAAATTGGGGGGGGGGTGACTGTAAGTTTGATGTAAAGTTTTAGTTATATCAATATCAATAAATCGCACATAAGTTCAATTTTTATGAACATAAAGCAACTAAAGTACTTCTGTGAGGTAGTGGATGCTGGCGGGGTGAATGCAGCATCCTCGAACCTATTTGTAGCTCCCACAGCAATCAGCATGCAAATTAGCCAGCTAGAGGGCCACTTAAATGGCAAACTCTTCGATAGATCTACTAGACCAATGGAGCTGACATCGCTTGGTAAGTTTTTTTATCCAAAAGCAAAAGAGCTCATTAATAATTCGAATGCCCTTTTTAGGGAGGCAAAAGAAATTGCTGGGGGACAACAGGGATGGCTAAGCATTGGATTTACCCGATCTATCTTATTTTCAATTCTTCCCGAAGCTATTCGCATTTTTAAGGAAGATCACCCTCAAGTTAAAATTGAATTAGTCGAGGCTCTCTCAGAGCATCAACCAGAATTACTAAGAAAAGGGTTAATTCATATTGGTATCTCCCGCTTTATAAATAAGAATCCTACAATTGCAGAAATAAAGTATGAGACCTTATTCATAGATCCGTTAGTCGTTGCGCTACCAATCAACCACCCTCTATCTATAAGCAAAGATGTGTCTACTTCTATTTTTATAGATACGCCATTTATTGCCTTCCCAAAAGATCCTCAAAGTACCTTTGCAAAAACTTTGGTACAAATATTGATAGAGCAAGATGTGTTACCTAACGTTCTTTATGAGGCCACTGAAATTAATACAGCCCTAGGTCTTGTAGCGGCTGGGCTTGGCATAACTTTGGTGGGTCAATCCGTTGCACAATACAATCGTCCCGATGTTAAATTTTTGCCACTCGCTGATGTCAATCTAGAGACGACAATAATGTCAGTTACTAAAGATAATGAAGAAAACCTGCTAGTAGCTGATTTTTTGGCCATCCTTCGTTCAATTAAAATGTTGACCGCACAATGAACGAAATAACTCGAGAGCAATTACTTGAAATTGCAGACTATCCTAGGGGAAATAAGAACTGCCAAGATTGTTCATTGTTGCTATGCATAGGCTGGGAATCAGTGCCAAGCTTTTTTGAGCTTGGCAAACTACAGACTCTAGGAACTCTCAGAATTGAAGGTGCTCAGGAATGCTGGGATGAATATCACCCGGATGGAACCAATCTTTGGTCTGAGAATGCCCCTATCTCAGTTACGCACTACCCATATAACCGATCAGATGTATGTGAATGCACTGGCTGCAAGAGAAAGTTTTTGCGTTATACAGAATACGGCGGCTACTATTTAGAAGAACGAATTAGGGAATTAGATCGAAAACTAATGGTGGTTTAGCCTGCCCAGCACGATTCGAACGTACGACCTGCGTCTTAAAAGGGCATTACATCTAATAGCCCAAAGTCTCTTAATTGCCGATAACGGTCATTCGGTACTTCAGGGCATCGGACCAATGCGGTGATTCGCCTAGTCTCAAAAGAATAATGCCCGCACAAAGTGGGCATTATTTTGATCGAAGCGTATTAAAGACCGAAATCAGAAGTCTTAGGCGATCGCTGGTGGTCGCTGACGGCGGTTGCGAATGATTTGGGAGAGCAGAACCAAGCCAAAGCCGATGAATCCACCAATGTCGGCCTCATTGGTTGGGTAAGCTAGCGCTACGCCAGATGCAATCATGACAATACGCTCTACGCGATTGGTCTTCTCAATAAACCAGCCTTGCAAACCGCCGGCCAGACAAATAATTCCTGCAATGGCAGTAAATGTAATCCAAGCGATCTCACTCCAATTCGCTTGCTCCAGCGCAGCGGTAGAGCCCATGAGCAACAAACTAACACCCGACTTATCCAGCACAAACATAAATGGCACCAAAATCGCGGGAGCAACGTATTTCCAAGACTGGAGTGTCGTTTTGTATGGATCACCCTTACAGATCGCGGCAGCCGCAAACGGCGATAGGGCAGTTGGTGGCGATACTTCGGAGAGGACGGCGTAATAGAAAATGAACATGTGCGCTGCAAATGCGGGCACGCCTAAATTAATCAGGGCGGGGGCTGCGATAACGGCGCAAATAATATATGACGCTGTGACGGGTACAGCGAGACCAACAACCCATACCACTAAGGCAGTGAAGATGGCGGTGAGCAGTAAGGAACCGTCCGCATACTGAATCACAATCGAACTAAATTTGAGACCCAAGCCAGTGAGGGTAACGGTGCCTACGATAAGACCGGCGCCTGCGCAGGTTGCTGCAATCGAAATAACACCAGTAGAGCCCGCAGCCAATGATTTGGTTAAGTTGGAGTTGTATAGGCCAGACAGAATCGGCATCTTGCCTTTAAACCAAGCGTACGGAATGATTGCCGTATCTTCGCGCAACATGCTGGTAAGGGCGGAGACCACGGTTGCAGCAAACACAGACATGACGGGAGAGAAGCCCATCAACATGAACACCACAATTGAAATCAGCGAAAAGAAGTGAAACCAATACTTCTTAGTGAGCTGCCATGCAGATTCTGCAGATTCAAAATGAATGCTCTTCATCTTGTACTTACGTACATCGATCTCAACCATGACAAAGAGGCCAAGGTAGAACAAGATGGTTGGAATGCACGCCATTAAGAGCACATCCAAATAGGAAATCTTCAAAAAGTCAGCGATTAAGAAAGCGGCAGCGCCGAGTACCGGAGGAGAAATAATCGCGCCAAGACCACCTGCTGCTAGTAAGCCACCTGCTGCATTTTTTTCGTAACCGACTTTATCCAGCATGGGTGCGGCAACGGAGCCAACAGTCACAGTCGTGGCAACGCCAGAGCCAGAGGGGCCGCCGAGTAAGAAAGAGGACAGCACAATCGTGCGACCTACACCAGAGGATTTGCCGCCCATGGCAGCAAAGGAAAAATCAATAAAGAACTTACCGGCGCCGGTAAATTGCAAAAAGGCGCCAAAGATCGTAAACAAAATAATGAGGGTTGCAGACACATCAATCGCAGTGCCGTAGATGCCCTCTAGCGTCATGTACATAAAGCCGACGAGGCGATCTAATTCGTACCCTTTGTGGGTCCATGGCGCGGGCAAATGATTGCCAAAAAGGGCATACAGCAAGAAACACACGGTGACACCAACTAGGATCATGCCGTTCGTACGGCGCACACCCTCCAAAATAAGGAGAATTAAAGCAATACCTAAATAAACATCCTTGGGGTCGGGTGCGGTGTTGCGATCGGTAAAGTCATCGCCACCACTCAAAACGTAATACGAAATATAGATTGCAAGGAGACTAAAAATAACGTCCCACCACATCAATCGATTCTTGAAGCGATTGGAAATTGGAAAACTCAGAAACAGTAAGAAAAGAACTAAAGCAACGTGCACAACTCGTAACTGGTGGGTTGGCACGATGTAATAGGCGGCATATAAATGAAACAAGGACATGCCCACAGCAACCAGGACTATAAATTTAGCCAATAGCCCTTTGTAGTCATTGGAGTCACCTTCTTCCTGCTTAATGAAGGCGTCTAACTTCTCTTGTGTTGCTGTATCAATTGCTGCTTGGGTCATGTCCCTGCCTAATTTTCTATCTTCAATTCAAACTACATTGGCATTCAGGCAATTAATTTACCTTGATGCCTTTTTCTTTAAAGTACTTTAAGGCGCCTGGATGATACGCAACTGGTGTTGAGCCTGCCTTTTGATTCTCAAGCTTCACATTGCGATACTCTGCATGCGAACGAACCAACTCCAATTGATTATCAAATATAGCCTTGACGATCTTGTAGGCTTCGGCATCCGACATGGCTGCACTGACAACCAAAACGTTGGCAACAGCAGCAACGTTAT
>JBIIGG010000027.1:0-13079 GCA_044236575.1 Polynucleobacter sp.
AGATGCTCAAGCAGTTCATCAAGATGGTGCATGAAAGCAAATTGCTGCGCCCCAGTCCACGCATCATCATTTGCGTACCTTGCGGCTCAACCCAAGTCGAGCGTCGCGCGATTCGTGAATCCGCTCTCGGTGCGGGTGCGTCGCAAGTATTTTTGATTGAAGAACCAATGGCTGCAGCGATTGGTTCTGGACTGCCCGTATCGGAAGCGGCTGGCTCGATGGTGGTAGATATCGGCGGCGGTACAACCGAAGTGGGTGTGATGTCATTGGGCGGCACTGTTTATAAAGGCTCTGTCCGCGTCGGCGGCGATAAGTTTGACGAAGCCATTACCAATTACATTCGCCGTAACTATGGAATGCTGATTGGCGAGCAAACTGCAGAACTCATCAAGAAAACCATCGGCTCCGCATTCCCAGGTGCTGAAGTGCGCGAGATGGAAGTCAAGGGTCGCAACTTAGCTGAAGGTATTCCACGTAGTTTTACGGTAACCAGCAACGAAATCCTCGAAGCCCTCACCGACCCCCTCAACCAAATTGTCACGGCAGTCAAAGCCGCCTTGGAGCAAACCCCGCCTGAGCTGGCCTCTGATATTGCTGAGCGCGGCGTCATGCTCACTGGTGGTGGCGCACTCTTGCGCGACCTCGATCGCCTGTTAATGGAGGAGACGGGCCTGCCCATTCATGTGGCCGAGGATCCATTAACGTGCGTTGCTCGCGGTTGTGGCATCGCCTTAGAACGCATGGACAAGCTAAGTGGAGTCTTCTCGCAAGAGTAAGTCGACCTTAGTCAGATAAGGTCTTGCAACACAGCGCCCCACCCCTCTTTAAACAGGGCATTCCCGCTCTGGTCAAACTCATTGTCTGCCTGTCCATCAGTGCTGCCTTGATGTTGATTGATTTCCGATTTAAGACAATTGATCTCGTGCGTGAATCCATCAATTTGGGCTTGCGTCCATTAGAGTATGTCATGCAGTTGCCACGTAACCTGCTCACTGCAAGCGATACTTACTTCACTACACGATCTACCTTGGCCAATGAGAATATCGAGTTAAAGCAACGGCAGATGGAACTAACCTTGCTTGCGAATCAGTCCGAATTGCTGCGCGTAGAAAACCAAAACTTACGTCAACTTTTAAACCTACAAAAAGAAGTTGCTTACAAAACTATTCCGGTTGAAATCCTCTACAACCCCAGCAATCCAATCTCACAGCGGGTAGTCATTGATCGCGGGGCGGAAGATGGTTTGAAGCTCGGCAATCCGATCGCCAGCGACTCGGGTATTCTCGGTCAGGTTGTACGTTTGTATGCGGGCTCTGCCGAAGTCTCTCTACTGGAGGATCGGGACTTTGCCGTTCCTGTGCAAGTCGCTCGCAATGGCCTGCGTGCGGCCGTGTTTGGCACTGGACGCGGAAATTTACTAGAGCTACGCTACCTACCGGTTGCGAGTGACTTAGAAGTAGGCGACGTACTGTTGACATCTGGAATAGATGGAACCTACCCACCCGGTTTTGCAGTTGCGATGATTACGCGGATCGAACGCAATATTGATAAGAATACGGCGAATGTCTTTTGCGCTCCGGTGGCAGGAATTAATTCACACCGTCAGGCGCTGGCTCTTTTGTATGACCCCCAATGGGATGCTAAGCCCAGCGAAGGTACTTCTGAAAATACGCCGGGTCGACGCAAAACGCGCATACGAGGTATGCCATGATTGATTTTCAAAGCGGATACATTCTGCGCCCAGTTAATCCGGTCTTTATCTTCGTCAGCTTGTTTTGTGCCCTGCTCCTCAACTTATTGCCGCTTGGTAATCATGCCTGGGTTCCGGATTGGCTCATTATCTGTATTGTTTTTTGGAACATCCACCAGCACCGCTATGTTGGCGTAGTGTGGGCGTCGCTTCTTGGACTGGTGATGGACGTCCATAACTCTGACTTACTTGGTTTGCATGCCTTCAGTTATGCCTTGGTTGCCTATCTTGCTGTAGCGTGGCATCGCCGCATTAGTGCGCTGCAAGTGTATGCACAGGCCCTGCATGTGTTGCCTATTTTTATGTTGGTTTCTGTTTTTCCAGTATTGGTCCATTGGCTCTTAACAGGATCAATGTATTGGTGGGGTCTAGGGGGCGTTCTACAGGGCGTCATTGAGGCCGCATTGTGGCCACTAGCAACGAAGCTATTGCTTGCGCCACAAAGGCGTCCAATTGATGTTGATCCCAATCGTCCGCTATAGTATCTGAGTTAACTGAAATGGCATCATTCAAAAAATCAGACCTGTCCTCTTTTCAGGATCGCACTCGAATTGCCATTATTTTTGTCACCGTTTGTTTTGTTATTTTATTAAGTCGATTGGTTTGGCTGCAAATCATCAATCACGGGAAGTACTCTACCTTAGCTGAAAATAATCGCATCGCAATTGTGCCCGCGCCTGCAATGCGGGGTCTATTAATTGACCGCAATGGTATTGTGATCGGCAGAAATTATTCTGCACTAACCTTAGATGTCAACGTAAGTGAAATTGAAGGCAGCGTAGATAAATTAATTGATGATCTTTCAGAGATTATTGATATCAGTCAGCGTGACCGCCGTAACTTTAAGCGCTCCCTAGAAGACGCTCGCAATATGGGGACATTCCCGTTGCGATCGATGCTCAATGAGGTTGAGACGGCACGCTTTATGGCAAACCGCTATCGCTTTCCAGGCGTTGAGATCCGTTCACGTAACTTTCGAGAGTACCCTTACAACGAACTTGGCTCACACATGATTGGGTATATTGGGCGCGTATCCCAAAAAGATAAGGAACGGATGCAATCGGAGATTAGCAATGCCACCGAATCCGACGATGCGAGTGGATTAAAAAACGCCTTCTTACCGGGAATTCAGTACGTAGGCAAGATTGGAATTGAACAGAGCTATGAGCACGTTCTAAGGGGAGTGCCGGGTTACGATCAAGTCGAAATCACTGCTGGAGGCAGGCCGATTCGAACGCTCTCAAGCTTCCCCTCAACTCCCGGCAAAAATATCATCCTATCGGTTGATATTAAATTGCAATACTTGGTAGAACAGTTGTACGGTAACTTCCGTGGCGCTTTTGTTGCAATCGAACCCTCTACTGGGGATGTGCTGGCATTTGTCTCCAAGCCCAATTTCAATCCGAATGATTTTGTAGAAGGGATTGATGCCATAACCTGGAAAGAGCTGAATGAATCCAAAAGCAGGCCACTCTACAATCGACCGCTTAAAGGCCTCTATCCACCCGCCTCCACTTACAAACCCTTTATGGCATTAGCTGCCCTTGAGCTGGGCATTAGAACGCCTTCTCAGGCGATTGCAGACCCCGGATTCTTTACCTTAGGCACGCATACCTTCCGCGATGATAAGAAGGGTGGGCATGGCATGGTTGACATGGAGAAATCGATTGTTGAATCATGCGATACCTATTACTACCTACTAGCGCGGGAAATGGGCGTCAATATGATGCATGATTTTATGGGTCCGCTGGGCTTTGGTCAGAAAACAGGCATAGACCTTGATGGTGAGGCTGCTGGTATTTTGCCCTCTACCGAATGGAAGAAAAAATACTTTAAGAAACCAGAGCAACAGAAGTGGTTTGAAGGGGAAACAATTTCACTAGGCATTGGACAGGGCTATAACTCTTTTACAATTTTGCAACTTGCGCATGCCCTAGCTAACGTTGTAAATGATGGTGTGGTGATGAAGCCGCATTTAGTTAAGGCGGTTGAAGATCCGTTTACACGCCAACAAAAACTAACAACACCCACAGAAAGTTATCGCCTTAACTTTAAGCCCGAAAATATTGAAGTCATCAAGAAATCAATGGTTGCGGTCAATCAAGTCGGCACCTCTGCAAGGTCGTTTAAAGATGCGCCATATACCAATGCCGGCAAAACGGGCACATCTCAAGTCTTTAGCTTGAATGCGAAAGAATACAATCACGCAACTACCCCCGAGTTTTTGCGTGACCACGCCCTGTTTGTTGCCTTTGCGCCGGCAGAGAGACCTACGATTGTGATTGCTCTCATTGTAGAAAATGCTGGTTTTGGTGCCCAATATGCTGCGCCCATTGCGCGCAAAGCCCTCGACTTTTACATCAATGGCAAATGGCCTAAGGAGATTCCGGAATGGAAAAGGGCGCCATAAAGAAATACATCGTTCGATTTTTTTCCGGGCTTGATCCGCAGCTCGGATTCATTTTTTTAGGCATTGCTGTTTTAAGCTCCATCACATTCTTGTCAGCGAGCCAAAATACGCCAGTATTCCTTGCAGATCAAATTCGTAATTTGGTTTTGGCTTTTTTAGTGATGTGGGTCGTTTCATATATCCCGCCTAAATGGCTTGAGACTGCAGCTGTTTGGATTTATATCATCGGAGTAGTCCTGCTGATTGCGGTTGCGATTTTTGGCCTAGTTAAAAAGGGAGCACGGCGCTGGGTCAATGTGGGCATTGTGATTCAACCATCTGAGCTGATGAAGATTGCCATGCCACTCATGTTGGCATGGTACTTCCAGAGACGCGAAGGCATTCAGAATGGCTGGGACTATTTGGTTGCTGCTGTTATTCTTGCCATCCCCGTCCTTTTGATTGCCCGGCAACCCGACCTAGGCACCGCTTTGCTGGTGTTTGCTGCTGGCCTCTACGTGATCATTTTTGCAGGCCTACCGTGGCGCTGGATTCTGCCAGTGATCGGCGTACTTGCTGTCGGCGTATTACTGCTGATCATTTTCCGCGGCAGCATTTGCGCCAGCGATGTCACTTGGCCGCTCTTGCATGGCTATCAAAAAAATCGAATCTGCACCTTACTTGATCCCTCCTCTGACCCGCTAGGCAAGGGATTTCACACGATTCAATCGGTGATTGCAATTGGTTCAGGAGGTTTTTTTGGAAAAGGCTGGGGCCAAGGCACGCAATCCCATCTGGAATTTATTCCTGAAAAACACACGGATTTTGTTTTTGCGGTTTATTCGGAAGAGTTTGGATTTCTAGGAAACCTCCTGTTGCTCGGTCTGTTTTTTGCGTTAGTTAGGCGTGGGCTTGCGATCGCAGCCGGGGCGCCCACCATGTTTACCCGATTATTGGGCGGCGCAATCACCATGATTTTTTTCACCTATGCCTTTGTCAATATAGGCATGGTCAGTGGTATTTTGCCGGTTGTGGGAGTGCCGTTGCCGCTCATGACCTATGGCGGTACTGCGCTCGTTACCTTGGGATTTGGGGCGGGCATTTTGATGAGTATTCACCGTCACCGACGACTGGTTCAAAGCTAAGTAGGGGCAATAAAAAAGCCCGGAAAAACCGGGCTTTTGTTTCAGCTTGTGCGAATTACTTCTTGCGCTTGTTGACTGAGTCTTTGAATGCTTTACCAGCTGAAAACTTCACAGTCTTCGCAGCAGCAATCTTGAGTGGTTCGCCAGTCTTAGGATTACGGCCCATACGTGCAGCGCGCTTGCCTGAACTGAACGTTCCAAAACCGATCAATTGAACGGAGTCACCCTTGGTAACGGCTTTAATGATGTGCTCAATTGCTGAATTCAGTGCGAATTCGGCTTTGGCTTTTGAAATCTCAGCATCGTCAGCAATTGCTGCGATAAGTTCTGCTTTATTCAAGTGAAGCTCCTTGTTGGTTTGTATGTTGGCGCACAACGCGCTGACATGATTTTAAACACAAAAAATAATAAAAATAAAGTTGTTTGAACTATTTCTTTTTTGCACTCGAACTAGGATTGATCCAATACCAGCAAATCAATCACAAAGTACTCTGTTTCCCCAAAACAACTGCTTGGCAGGCCGATATGCTGTTCATATTTTAGCGCGACTTTTTTACCTAAATTAGCATTAATTTTTTGCGCCACAGCATCATCACGCACCGAAAAGAAGAATTTCTCGGACATAGTTCCAGGCATCGAGACCAATGCCAGTTCACCCTCCCAGGTCTTGCATAGGTAGCCCCTGCTTGAGAATTTCTGCACATAACCGGCGCGCTCTCCATCGGCATAACTCCAACTTAGCATTACCCAGGTATAGGCTGAAATGAGCGTAAGTCCAAGTAATATAAGGCCTATTAGGCTTTTAATAAATCCATTCATTGCTTTTTCTCGATCGCATTTTTCGTTAAATCCGCGCCCCATGGCGACATTACATGTATGTCAATGCATTCGGCATTACTCAAAATTATGGCCTTGCTGTGCTCATCTGGATCTATCATAATGCTCTAAGCCTGCAAACAATGCATTCATATTGCGAAGCCGCATTGTGGTGTATGCGTAACTTTTTTTGTGAGACTATTTTATGTTCCGTTTTTTATTCGCCTCTCTTGGTCTAATTTTTTATACGCAAAGCGCCGCCGCCACTGGGGAAAACACGTATAAGCAAGTGTGTGCTGTTTGCCATCAAATGGGCATCGCTGGGGCACCAAAGCTTGGCGATAAAGTCAAATGGGCTCCGTTAATTAAAGAAGGCCAGGCTCAGCTAACTGCCCATGGCTATGTTGGCGTCCGAGGCATGCCGGCAAAAGGCGGCAAAGCCGACCTGAGTGTTGCTGATTTCGCTGCTTCACTTGTATATATAGTGAATCAGTCTGGTGGCAGCTGGCAGAATCCGGATGCCAAAACACTCGAGCGCATTAACGCCGAAATTATCAAGCGTGAAAGTGCCAAGAAAAAATAAGAGGGGATTTGTCTTTGATTGCAGTGCCTCCTTATTTAAACTCAGCCTCCATGAGTCGGCGAATGCGTATGGCGGATTGAGTTTCATCGTAATCCACATCATTCCAGGTCACAATCTGTCCAGCCCGGATGCCGTTTCGTAAAGTCATGCGATGCGCTAGGCCAATTGGCAATGCACTCAAGCGCAGCGATTCGGCAGCCGGCATTAACTTTCCGTAGACGGTAAAACCGCCTTCGCCATCCAGCACTTCGCCTGCCTTTAAATCCCGCTTCGCGCAAGCAAGCACATCGCCAACAAAGGCGCTAGTTGCGCCCGTTGCTTCCTTGCGCAAGGCTACACTCGCTACCGAAATCCCCAGTTCAAGACCAATCAAGTGGTAAGGCTTATACATGGCGGCATACCAGCCAGAAGCATCTGTCTTTAAGCCATATTGGAGAAAGCAATCTTTCACATAGCTACTGGGTGCATGAAAGACCGCATACACTCCCCAGCGTAAGTCACGGAAGACAGGGCGGCCATCTCGCTCGACGGATGACACTACTTCAACCATGCCTTTGCGTGGCAATAGGCCGCCATCTTGGGCAGGCTTTAGGAGGGCCGGTAAGTCATCAACGCCGCATGCCGGGAAGCCTAAGCCGTGCTCAGGGACCTGCAAATCACAGGCATTGGCAACCGCAGCCATTTCGAGGGCTGACTTTGTGCCGTCCAAAAACGAATTGAACATTTGTGCATTAAAGTCACCGCCCGCAACTTGTTCATCACTAAACCCATAGTGCCCCCATACGGTTTTAGGAGTCGATGCATGGTACGCCGGCAGGTATTTTGTACCCTTGCCAGCACACACTACTTCAAGGCCAATGGTGCGGGCCCAATCAACCATTTCTGCAATTAAAGCGGGTTGATCGCCTGAGGCCATCGAATAAATAACGCCGGCCTCAGCCGCTCGCTTTGCCAAATAGGGGCCTGCCAATACATCGGCTTCAACATTCACCATGATGATGTGCTTGCCATGCTCAATGCAGCGCAGAGCATGCTCGATGCCGGCGGCAGGCACGCCCGTTGCCTCAATCACGAGCTCGATGGCATTATCAGCAATCAATGTACTTGCGTCACTCGTAATGTATGTACTTTCTTTGCGCACCGCTTCCGCAACCGAAGCCGCCCCAATCTGATCGTCCTGCCAGCCTACGCGCCGCAAAGCAGCTTGCGCCCGATCAGGCGATAAATCAGCAATTCCGACCAAATGAATGCCTGGCGTGCGGGGTATTTGCGATAAATACATCGATCCAAATTTACCCGCGCCAATCAATGCAATCCGAATTGGCTTTGAATCATGGGCCCTTTGTTGTAATTTTTTATACAAAGACATAAAAACTCCGATTGAGATCGCTATTTATGCTGCACGAAAGCGGTTCGCTCACTTAAAATGGGGAATAGTTGATTTTGCCTTGTTTTAAACGGCACTCCATTTTTTTGAAAGTAACTGTTGCTGTTATGGAAATTCGCCACGCCATCCTGTTGATCTTTGTTAGCTCTGCCATCTATGTGTATTTTAGGGGCCGCGTTCGCTTTGGTGTCATGCGCTCACTCACAGACTATGTCGTTCTACTGGCGCCAATTAATTCGCTGCTCTATCTTTTTTCTAAAGTGAAGGCGGGAGCGTACATTCCTGTGACGGAGTTTCCTGAATTAAAAAAATTGCAAGACAACTGGGAAGTGATTCGTGCTGAAGCCCTGGCCCTAAATGAGGGTGGCTCGATCGCAGCCGCAACCGGCTACAACGATATTGGTTTTAACTCTTTTTTTCGAACCGGCTGGAAGCGCTTTCATCTGTACTGGTACGGCAAAGATTTAGCCTCTGCCGAAGCGGCCTGCCCCAAAACAGTAGCTCTTCTCAAATCGATCCCCTCGGTCAAAGCCGCTATGTTTGCATCACTGCCGCCAGAAGCAACCTTGGTACGGCATCGCGACCCCTATGCCGGCTCGCTTCGTTACCACTTGGGGTTAGTAACGCCCAATAGTCCGGATTGTTTTATTGATGTCGATGGCGAGCGCTACTACTGGAAAGATGGTGAAGCGGTGATGTTTGATGAAACCTACATTCATTACGCAGCCAATAAAACCGATCATCAGCGCATCGTTCTATTCTGCGATATTGAGCGTCCGGTGTACACCAAGGTAGTACAAGCATTTAATCGTTGGTTTGGAACGCACGTGATGAGTGCTGCTGCATCCAAAAACGTCGACTCAGAGCAAGTCGGTTTTGTTAATGTTCTATTTTCCTATGTTTACCATTTGCGCAGCAAGGCGAAGGAGCTTAAAGCGAAGCAGCGCAGTATTTACTACATCGGCAAATGGGTATTGATTCTGGGTGCTCTTTGGCTTCTCTTTTGGTAATTGTCTAAGGCTTTAGATTTTCCAGTACGTGCTCCATCGAAATGGGCGTCCATAACTCAATGCGCTTTACTTTGCTGGCTTGACCCGAGACAAGGTGAATCTGCCGCTGCGGAATGCGTAGCTGCTTTGATAACCACTGCAGCAAGGCTTCATTTGCCCGGTTATCCATGGCGGGCTGCTGCAAGGATATCTTTAAATGGCCATCGTGCGTACCCACAATTTTGCTCACTTTGGCGCCAGGCTGGCAATAAATACTCAGCTCTATTCCAACATCCGTTTGTTTTAACCAGTGTGGCGTCATCAATGTACTTTAAAATTAAATCATGACTATACCTAATTCTGCCAATGTGCTGGAACACCTTTTTGTAAAGAATCGAGAATGGGCCAGCTCCATGGTCGAGGCTGATCCGGATTTTTTTACGCGTCTCGTGTCGCAGCAGGCTCCTGATTTTTTATGGATCGGCTGCGCTGATAGCCGCGTACCTGCAAATGCTATCGTTGGCCTTTTACCCGGAGAACTCTTTGTTCATCGCAATATCGCCAATGTAGTAGTCCATACAGACTTGAACTGCCTTTCTGTGTTGCAATTTGCTATCGATCTTCTCAAGGTAAAGCACGTGATCGTCTGTGGTCACTATGGCTGCTCTGGGGTGCACGCAGCCCTGGGCGACAGGCGTGTAGGCCTAGCGGATAATTGGCTCAGGCATGTGAAAGATGTGCATCAAAAACACGAGCGCTACTTGGGCGAGACCTTACCTAAACACGTACGCCAAGATCGTCTCTGCGAACTTAATGTGATCGAACAAGTTACTAATGTATGTGAAACCACCATCGTCCAAGATGCCTGGTCACGCGGCCAAGATCTCACCATACACGGCTGGGTATACCGACTAGAAGATGGCGGGCTCCATGATCTTGGCATGACGGTTGGGCCAAACGATGACATTAAGTCACTCACCGGCCAAAGCCTACTTCGGTACAACAAAGCCAATCTTGATTAAAGCGGCGCTTAATTATGCGGGCGTAGGCTTTTTGGCGCTTCTATCGGCTCTGCCTTATCGCCTTGTAGTGTTTTTTGGATACGGGCTCGGCGCGATCGCTGCGCGCATCCCCGGAAAACGCAATCGGGTTGTTAAAACCAATTTACGACTGTGCTTTCCACAGCTAAGTGACTCGGAAATCGATGCAATCGCGAAGGACCACTGGAAGCTATTGGGTCGCAGTATTGCAGAGCGCGGGATTATCTGGCTGGGCAGTGCGCAAGCCGTATCCAACATGATTGAAGTTTGCTCTGCGGTCGACTTGTGCGATCACAAACCCCGCATTCTAGTGAATATGCATTTCACCGGTATCGAAGGCAGCATTGTCATTAGTGCCCTTGCAGCAAAACGAGGCTGGCCTCGAACGTCTGGTTTTTTTCAACGAATGAAAAATTCTTTTTTCAATGAGCGGATCATTCGATGGCGAAATCGCTTTGGCGGAAACGCCATTGATCGCCAAGGCAACTTACTACCGCTGATTCGAGAAATTCGCAAAGGTAATCTGATCATCATTGCGCCTGATTTAGATCTTGGCCTTAGGGATTCGGTGTTCGTGCCTTTTTTTGGCGTCCAGACCAACACCATTACGGCCGTGTCTCGCCTTGCCTCAATTGCTCAAGCAGAGGTGTGCATGATGGTTACCACTTTGCTGCCAGACCGTTCGCGCTACTGCTGCGTCATTAGCAAACCCATTGATGGCTTTCCAAGTGATGACCCTATTGCTGATACGGCACGCCTAAATGCAATCTACGAAGCCGAGATCCGCCAGCATGTTGCAGAATACTACTGGGTGCATAAGCGCTTTAAGAATCGTCCAGCTGGGCAAGCCAGTCCCTACTAAGTTGGCTTTACTAAAATTGAGATTTAGATTCCTTGCCGGCGATTGACTAAATAAATACCCAGCACAATTGAAACAAAAGCAGCAATCAGGCTGCTGTTGATGGGGTCGCCCACGAGAAAAAATCCAAAGAGGAGTCCAAACATCGGCGTGAGAAAACTAAACGCAGAGACTTTAGTTGCAAGGTAATGGCGCAAAAGCCAAAACCAAAATAAATAACTGGCGGCCGCAATAATTACGGATTGCAGAAATAAGGAAGCAATTGCTTTTATTGAAAGCGTTTCTGGTAGCGGAACTCCATATGCATAACAAAGCGCAATTAAGGCGATGGACGAGAAAAATAACTGGAAGAAGAGGGTGCGTTCTGGCTGAATTTGTCCAAGCGTGGTAGCGCGCACCACAATGGTTGTAAATGCCCATGCCGTAGCGGCACCAATCACGGCTATATCCCCCACTAGCAAGTGCGCCGCACCACTCGAAAATCCATCATGAAAAGCAAACGCCAGGCCGCTAAAGGCAATGAGTAGGCCGCTCGACTGCATCCAGTTCAGGCGCTCTGCCGGTATAAAGATGGGCAACACTAACGCCACAATAAATGGGGCTAAATACAAAAAGGTAATGGCCCGCGATGTATTGGTGTACTCGAGCGCCGAATATAGTAAGACAAACTCAGCAAAAAATAGTAGGCCTGCAAGCATGCCCGGCATGAATGTACGATCCGGCTGAAATGGCTTAATGCCTTTAAATGCCATCCAGGCCCATACGCATGCACTGGCAATAATCGAACGAATGGTTAACTGCATGAGCAGAGACACTTCATCTGCTATCGCCTGAATGGCGATCTGTTGGTAGCCCCAAATCAAACAGCACCCTGTTATCAAGATAATTGCTTGTAAATCCAGGCTCGGCTTACGATCGCCCGGCAGTTTTATTAGATCGGGCTCCGGTTTAGGCTGTATTTTGGGTGCATTCATTCTGAATTCAGTTTAGCAAGGTGCTGCGTAATTCATAATAGCGTGATGGAACAATTTCGCGTCTCTAAACTACTTTCTGAGCTCGGCCTGTGTTCGCGGCGCGAGGCGGACTCCTATATTGAGCAAGGTCTCGTTACGGTGGACGGTAAGGTGGTATCTGAACTTGGCTCACGCGCCTACCGCAGCCAAAAAATTGAATTGCGCTTAGACGCCCAGAAACAGCAAGCTGCCCGCGTCACCGTCATCCTCAATAAGCCTGTTGGCTTTATCTCCCACCGGGATGACGATCAAGAGTACCAGCCAGCAGCATCGCTCATTACCCCTGAAAACTTTTTTTCAGGAGACTCTAATCACACCGGCCGCTTTAATACCAAAGGGTTGGCGCCGGCAGGTCGACTCGACATCGACTCTACTGGCATGCTGGTCTTAACGCAAGATGGGCGCATCGCCAAGCTCTTGATTGGCGAAAACAGTCCCATTGAAAAAGAATACTTAGTGCGGGTGGAAGGCAAGCTGTCGTTTGATGATCTGGATTTGCTCCGCCACGGACTGATCCTCGATGATCAGGAACTCAAACCTGCCAAGGTCAGTTGGCAGAATGAAGATCAATTACGCTTTGTGTTGCGTGAGGGGCGCAAGCGCCAAATCCGCAGAATGTGTGAACTGGTTGGCCTTCGGGTCTTGGGCTTAAAACGCGTGCGTATGGGCCGGATTTCCCTGGGCCCGCTGCCTGCTGGTCAGTGGCGATTTTTACGTCCAGAAGAGCGCTTCTAACGGGGCCCGCAAACACCGCCGCTTATAATTGCGTCAGAACGTAGACCATAAGTAGAACAGCCATCGATCCACTGCAGTCCCAATCCCCAGGCCAAGAAGTACTTCGTCGCCGCAGCTTTGCCATCATCTCCCACCCAGATGCTGGCAAAACGACGCTGACTGAAAAGCTATTGTTGTACGCCGGAGCAATCCAAATTGCGGGTAGCGTCAAAGCCCGCAAGGCGAGTCGCCATGCGACCTCGGACTGGATGGAAATCGAAAAACAACGTGGCATCTCGGTTGCGAGCTCCGTAATGCAAATGGAATACCGCGATTGCATTATTAATTTGTTAGATACGCCAGGCCACCAAGACTTTTCTGAAGACACCTACCG
>JBIIGG010000148.1:0-3546 GCA_044236575.1 Polynucleobacter sp.
ACTAAAAACACTGATCGACTTGGTTTCTGAATCAGGCATTTCTGAGCTTGAAGTCAACGAAGGCGAAGACCGGGTTCGCATTGTGAACGCGAAGTTAGGGCAAGGACAACAAGGTACTGCGCCAATAGCCTATGCAGCGGCTGCGCCTGCTCCTGTAGCATTAACTGCGCCCGCACCAGCAGCACCGACGGCAGCGGAGCACGCTGCTGCCGAAGAAAGTGTCCTTGCAGCCGCAGGATTTATTGCAAAGTCCCCTATGGTTGGAACCTTTTACCGTGCGGCCAATCCGGAATCACCCAATTTCGTTAATGTTGGCGACACCGTAACGGTAGGCCAAACCCTCTGCATCATTGAAGCAATGAAACTCTTAAATGAAATTGAATCTGAGAAGGCGGGCGTTGTTAAACAAATTTTGTGTGAGAACGGCCAGGGCGTTGAATACGATCAACCTTTGTTTGTGATTGCTTAATTTCTCCACATTCTTTCAAGCCAAGGTCCCATGTTCGATAAGATTCTGATTGCCAACCGCGGAGAAATTGCTCTTCGCATCCAGCGCGCATGCCGCGAACTGGGTATTAAAACGGTGGTGGTGTATTCCGTTGCCGATAAAGAAGCCAAGTACGTCAAACTCGCTGATGAAGCGGTCTGTATTGGACCTGCGCCTTCGCCGCTAAGCTACCTCAATATGCCAGCCATCATTTCCGCGGCCGAGGTTACGGATGCAGAAGCCATCCACCCTGGCTATGGGTTTTTATCGGAGAATGCCGACTTTGCCGAGCGTGTTGAAAAGTCTGGTTTTGCATTTATTGGCCCTCGTCCAGAGACCATTCGCCTGATGGGCGACAAAGTATCTGCGAAGCGCGCCATGATCAAAGCTGGGGTGCCTTGTGTTCCCGGATCCGACGGTGCACTGCCAGACAATCCGAAAGAGATTATTGCGATTGCCAAGAAAGTGGGTTACCCCGTCATCATCAAGGCAGCCGGTGGTGGTGGTGGTCGCGGTATGCGCGTAGTCCACACCGAAGCCGCTTTAGTAAATGCAGTCAATATGACGCGGGAAGAAGCAGGCCGGGCTTTTGGTAATCCCGAGGTCTACATGGAGAAGTTCCTAGAAAAACCCCGCCATGTGGAAATTCAGGTTCTGGCCGATACCCACGGCAATGCCGTCTGGCTCGGTGAACGCGACTGCTCAATGCAACGTCGCCACCAAAAGATTATTGAAGAGGCTCCTGCTCCGGGCATCGACCGCCGTGCGATTGCCAAAATCGGTGAGCGCTGCGCGGAAGCCTGCCGCAAAATGGGCTACCGCGGCGCAGGCACCTTTGAGTTCCTCTACGAAGGTGGCGAGTTTTTCTTCATTGAGATGAATACCCGTGTTCAAGTCGAACATCCCGTCACCGAAATGATTACCGGCGTCGATATTGTCCAAGAGCAAATTCGAATTGCAGCCGGCCTCAAGCTTGGGTTTCGCCAAAAAGACATCGTGTTTCAAGGGCATGCCATTGAGTGCCGCATCAACGCAGAAGATCCCTTCAAATTTACCCCGAGTCCGGGCCGCATTCTGTCATGGCATATGCCAGGCGGCCCTGGTATTCGGGTTGACTCCCATGCTTATGGTGGCTATATGGTGCCTCCCAACTACGATTCGATGATTGGTAAATTGATTTCCTATGGCAAGACCCGCGAACAGGCAATCCGTCGCATGCGCATCGCCCTCTCGGAAATCGTCATTGATGGCATCACCACCAATATTCCGTTGCACCGCGAGCTGATGCTCGATCCCAACTTTGAGGAAGGTGGCACCAGCATTCATTACCTTGAACATCGACTGGAAGAGCAAGCCGCCAGCCGGGTGAAGGGATAGTTTTTCTTGAAAGCGCAGGGCCATGCCGTACCGTGAACTGATTTTTACGGTTCATGCTGAGATAGCTGAGCCCTTAGGTGACTCGCTGATGGAGCTCGGCGCCCTCTCCATTACAGTGGAAGATGCTGCCGCTGGCGGCTACGACGAGAATCCTCTTTACGGTGAGCCCGGTCTTTCTCCCGAGGTTCAAGCTTGGGATCGTTCTACTGTTACTGCCCTATTTAATCCCGATGTAGATCATTCGGATGATGCGAACTTCATTCCAGAGCTGCTGCAGTCCTTAAGCGATGCCAGCTTTACCCTAAGGCCCCCTGAAGAGAGGATCGTAGCCGAGCAAGATTGGGTCCGTTTAACGCAAAGCCAATTTGCACCGATTCAGATTGGAGAGCGCATTTGGGTCGTGCCCTCTTGGCACGAAAGACCCACCGATCCAAATGCCATTTGCTTGGCAGTCGATCCGGGACTTGCATTCGGAACCGGCAGTCACCCCACTACCCGCCTTTGTCTCTTGTGGCTCGAGCAACAAAGCCATTTACAGAATAGAAGCCTGCTCGATTACGGCTGTGGCTCGGGCATTTTGGCCATCGCCGCCAAAAAATTAGGTTGCAATCCTGTAGTAGGCACCGACATTGATCCCCAAGCCATGGTGGCTGCGCGCAGCAATGCCGAGATCAATGCGGTAGATATCACCTTTGCGTTGCCTGACGATGCAGTGCCAATGCTGGGTGCAGATGCCCGCTATGACATCGTCATGGCTAATATTTTGGCAAACCCCTTGCAAGTCTTAGCGCCGGCTTTAGTGCAGCGCATCCGCCCTGGTGGTCAGATCGTACTCTCTGGGGTACTGAGTCGTCAGGCCGATGAAGTGATTGCTACCTATAGCCAGTGGCTGACGCTCTCCGTCTGGAAAGAGAGTGATGGGTGGGTCTGTCTTTCCGGCACATTAGAAGGTCTTTCCCAGAATCCAATACTGGATCAGCATGAGGTAAAAAAACATAGTATTGATCTAACTAGCGCACTCAGTCCATCGCCAAGTGGTAGAGGTATGGTTTTTGTCCGGCTCTCCAAGTGGGCGCTGATTTGTACTTTGCTATGCACCCTTATTATTGCTACTTTGCATTTGACTCGCGATCGCTTACTGCCATTTGCTTCCCCACGAGTAGATCAAACGCCATCGGCATTCCATTTGAAGACGTTTGCTGCGTTTTTGCGCGCTGATCAAATGCTGTGTGAGTCATTGGGCTGTACAGAAGGGGCTATACGCGATTTTTCTGCGTGGAAGATTACATTGAGCGCGCTTGGCATGCAAACAGCGCAGCAAGACTCTAAAGCGCCTGCAAATCCATCCGTGCTCGAAGTTGAGATACAAAATCGATTAATGATGCCAATTGCACTCCCGCATTTGGAATTAACCCTCACCGATACCGATGAATCTACCGTGCAATTGATTGTGTTTTCGCCAGAAGAGTGGTTGCCTGTATCTTGGCGCGAATCCCATGTGCACTTTGCGCGCGACGGGGCGCCCGGCGGAGAAAGTATTCGTAGCCTCATTCCCCTGCAGTTACCCGGCAATGCTGCTGGGTATCGTGTGCGGCTTTTTTATCCCTAACCCCCCAATCATTACGAAAGCACTTTATGGCTAGCCTTATTTGCGGTTCCATCGCCTACGACACCATCATGAA